>JAKPUX010000233.1 GCA_029554865.1 bacterium
CTGAAAACGGGGAGCTCGCCGCCGCCGTCCACTTCGCCGGCTACGGCTTTACCATCGAAACCGACTCCCTCTCCTGGCAGGATTTTACCGGACAGGAGCTGAAGGGGAAATGGGCCCTCATCCTCCGCGACGGCCCGCCCCCTCCTGCATCGGGCCAGGACCGCTTTGAGCCCCATCGCAGCCTTCGCAAGAAGGCCCAGGCTGCGCGGGACCACGGCGCGGCAGGCGTCCTCTTCGTCTCAAAAGCGACGCAGGAGGAGGAGTCACTGCCCCGGCTCAACGCCGACCAGGGCCTCGGCAGCCTCGGCATACCCCTTTTTCATATCCGCCGCAGCCTCGCCGACCGCATCCTCGCTGGCAGCGGCGTCACCCTTGCCGGCCTGCAGCTGCAGCTCGATTCCACGCTGACGCCCGCCAGCATGGCCCTCCCCTGCACAGTCGACGCCCGCGCGGAGGTGGTGCGCCAGATGGGCCGCACCCATAACGTCGTCGGCCTGCTGCCGGGGAGCGATCCCCTCCTCAGGGATGAATATGTGATCATCGGCGCCCATTATGACCACCTTGGCATGGGCGGCCCCGGATCGGGCTCCCGCCGCCCGGATACCCTCGCCGTCCATAACGGCGCCGACGACAACGCCTCAGGCGTGGCCGGCCTCCTCGAACTCGCGGAAAAATGGGCCGCCGCCACAGAAAAGCCCAAACGCTCCCTGCTCTTCGTTGCCTTCGCCGCCGAGGAGATGGGACTGCTCGGCTCCAAACATTTTGTCGACCATCCCCTCGTCGACCTCAGCCGCGCCCAGCTGATGATTAATATGGACATGATCGGGCGCCTGAATCCCGCAACCCGCGCCATGACCTTCGGTGGCACCGGCACCGCCGCCGGACTGGACACGCTGGTCATCTCCCTCGCCGCCGCCCATGATCTCCATCCGACCCTTTCGCCCGAGGGCTACGGCCCCTCCGACCACGCCTCCTTCTATGCCAGGGATATAGCCGTCCTCTTTGTCTGGACCAACATCTCCGAAGAGTATCACACCCCTGAGGATGATGCCTGGAGGATCAATGCACAGGGAGAGCAAGATGTGGTGAGCTTGGTCTTCGACATCAGCCGCGAAGCGGCCGACCGCAGCAGCCGGCTCGCCTTTCAGGAGGCCGGCCCCAAATCCCAGCCGGCGACCTCTCGCCGCTTCAAGGTCACCCTCGGGATCATGCCCGATTTCACCTCCACCAGCGGCAAGGGATTGCGGGCGGATGCGGTCATGCCCGACCGGCCGGCGGCCAGAGCCGGCATGAAAAAGGGCGACATCATCATCGCCATGGAAGGCAAGCCGGTCGGTGATATCTACGAGTACATGAACCGCCTTGCCGATTTTCGCGTCGGTCAACGCATCAGCATGGAGATCCTTCGCGATGGCGTCAAGCAGATTCTTATCGTGGAGCTCTGACCCGACCACTCCGGAGCCGCCTCAAAGGGCAGTATCAGATCGCATTCGGGGTGGGAGGGCTTGATGAGAGCTTTCATTCTGGTCGGAGGGCTGGGGACCCGACTGCGCGCCCTGGGGATCACACAGCCCAAGGCGATGGTCGACATTGGAGGCCGCCCCTTTCTCGAATACCTCGTGCGCTACCTCGCCCGCCACAATCTCCGCGAGATCGTCTTTTGCATCGGCTACGGGGCCGAGGAAATCCGCTCCTGGTTTGACGACGGCAGCCGCTGGGGTGTAAAGATTCTCTACTCGGCTGAAAAATCTCCCCTCGGAACCGGCGGCGCCCTCAAGCAGGCTGAATCCTTCGCCGTGGAAGAAAATCTGGTCTGCAACGGGGATTCCTTTCTTGAACTGGAGCTGCCGGACTTTGCCAACTTTCATCGCAAACGAAGAGCCCTTGCCTCAATTGCTGCGATAAACGTCCATTCCATGGGTGATTACGGAAACATTCAGACCGGTCGTGGCGGGCGGATCAATGCCTTCGCCGAAAAAAGTGCAGGGGGAAGGGGGCTCATCAACGGCGGGGTCTATCTGCTGCAGCGGGAGGTTTGGGAGACGATCCCAGGCGGCGGGCCGCTATCCCTGGAAAGGGAGATCTTTCCCCGCCTGGCCGAAGGCGGCCGCTGCTACGCCTTCAAGACCGCGGGCTACTTTCTGGACATCGGCACACCCGAGCGTCTCGACCGCGCCCGGGCCGAACTGCCGTCCGTGATGCAGCGCATTCTCCCGTAACAGCCGGTCCGCACACCGGGCGGCCATTCACCGCACACCTGATCAAGAGTTGATATGATCATACGAGCCAAAGCGCCATTGCGCATCAGTTTCTGCGGCGGGGGCACCGATGTCGCCCCCTATCCCGAGGAGAGGGGCGGCGTCGTGCTGAGCGCCACCATCGACAAATACGCCTACGCCTCTTTGATCACGAAGGAGGAGGCGCGGATTCGCATCACCTCCCTGGATTATGACACCGAGGCCAGCTATCGGCTGAACGAGCCCATCCCTTTCAATGGCGAACTCGACCTGGCCAAGGCGGTCGTCAAGCACTTTGCGCCCCGGACCGGCCTCCATCTTTTCCTGCATTCCGACGCCCCTCCGGGCTCCGGCCTGGGCTCCTCCTCGACCATGACAGTCGCCATGGTGGGGGTCTTCAAGCAGTGGCAAAACCATCCCCTGACCGATTACGAAATCGCCGAATTGACCTTCCGGATCGAACGCGTCGATCTTCAGATCGTCGGGGGCAAGCAGGACCAGTATGCGGCCACCTTCGGCGGCTTTAATTTTATCGAATTCTTTGACAAGACGGTGGTGGTCAATCCCCTGCGCATCAACGACGCGGTCATCAACGAGCTGGAGTACAACCTGCTGCTCTGCTATACCGGCAAAACCCGCCTTTCCGCCAACATCGTCGCCAATCAGACCCGCTCCTATCAGGAGCGCAAACCGGCCGTGGTTGAGGCCCTGGATCAGATGAAGGCCCTTACCGTCGAGATGAAAAACTGCCTGCTGCGGGGCCGGCTGGATGATTTCGGCCAGCTTCTCCACGCCGCCTGGCTGCATAAAAAGAACCTCGACGCCAATATTTCGACCAGCCAGATCGACCAGCTCTATGAAACCGGCAGGGAAAATGGCGCCCTGGGCGGCAAGATCCTCGGCGCCGGCGGAGGAGGCTATCTCCTCTTCTACTGCCCCTTCCAGAAAAAGCATCGGGTCGCCGAAGCCCTGGAAAAAGCGGGCGGACAGGTGGTGAAATTCAGTTTCGAACAGCGCGGACTGCAAATCTGGGATATCCGATGAAAATCGTTCTGGTCGGCACCTCTTTCCCCATGCGCGGCGGCATTGCCCATTACGTCGCCCTTCTCTATAAAAAACTGCTCGACATGGGCCACGAGGTCGAAATCATCTCCTTCAAGAGACAGTATCCGGATCTGCTTTTCCCGGGCAAGACCCAGCAGGACAACAGCCAGCAGACCATCGAACTGCCCTCACGCCCCCTCATCGACTCGATCAATCCCCTCTCCTGGATCAGAACCTTTCTCTACATCCGCAGGACCAAGCCGGAACTGGTGGTCTACAAGTACTGGATGCCCTTCTTCGCCCCCTGCTACGGCACGATCGTCCTCCTCACCCGTCTCTTCACCCGGACCAAATCGCTCTATATCGGCGACAATATCGTGCCCCACGAACAGATCCCGGTCGTGGACTGGCTCCTGACCAAATGGGCTCTCTGGAAGGTGGACTATTTCATCGTCCAATCCCAAACCGTCGAGAACGACCTGCTCAAAATCAAACCCCACGCCCGCTTCCGGCAGGTGCCCCACCCGGTATATGAAATCTTCAGCTCCAGTTACACCCGGGAAACCGCCCGCGCCCGGCTCACCCTTGGCGAAGAAGAGAAGGTCCTCCTTTTTTTTGGCTATGTACGGGCTTACAAGGGCCTGCACTACCTGATTGCCGCTCTGCCCGAGCTTCTGCGTGAAATGGAGGTACGGCTCCTTGTCGCCGGCGAGTTCTATGAGGATGAGGAGAAATACCGCCTGCAAATCAGGGAGCTGGGACTGGAGCAGGCGATTCTCCTCAAAACCGATTATATCCCGAATGAGGAGGTGGGCCTCTACTTCACCGCCGCCGATGTCGTCGTGCTGCCCTATGTCTCAGCCACCCAGAGCGGCATCATCCAGATCGCCTACAACTTTGACAAACCTGTCATCACCACCGACGTCGGGGGCCTTCCGGAGGTGATCGAACCGGGCAGGACCGGCTTTGTCGTCCCGGCGGAGGACAGCCATGCCCTGGCCCAGGCGATCCTCCACTTTTACCGTGTCCGGGAAGAGGCCGATTTCCCGGAATTCATCAAAACCTACAAAAAGAGATTTTCGTGGGAGAATCTGGCGAACGCCATCACCGGCTTTGTCTGAGTCTGGCACGATAATCGCGCATGACCTTCAATTAATCAAAAGGCAGGCGAGATGATAGTCGAACTGGAGCAACTCACCTTCCGCCATCTGCTGCAGCGCAGTTTCCGTGAGTACGGAGCTCTGCCCGCTGTCGCGAGCGTGGACGAAGAGCCCATCACCTACCATCAGCTCAAGGCCAGGATCGAGGAGACCATGGCCCTGCTCATGAGCTGTGAGGTCAAGCCGGGTGACCGGGTCGTCATCCTCGGCGATAACAGTCCGAACTGGGTGGTGGCCTACCTGGCCATCACCAGCATGGGGGCGGTCGCAGTGCCCATCCTCACGGGTTTTCCGGAGGAGGATACCCGTCACATCATCCGCCACTCGGAGGCGGTGGCGGTTTTCGTCTCCGGCAAAATGCGCAGCAAAATCGAAGAACTGGAGCACTCGGAACTCCGCACCCTCATTTCACTCGAGGATTGGAGCATCGAGGAGGCCGTTCAAGAGCGCACCTTCCTTCTGGGCAAGGAGACCCTCTTCAGGCCGGCGGAACTCAAATCCCTCCCTCTTCCCGCAGCGATCGCCGCGGTCGAGGCGGATCCGCCGCAGGAGGATGATCTGGCGGTGATCATCTACACCTCCGGGACGACAGGCCATTCCAAGGGGGTTATGCTCACCCAGCGCAACATCATCTATGATGTCGTGCACGCCCTCGAGCGTTTTCCCCTCTCGCCGTCGGACCGCTTCCTCTCGATTCTGCCGCTCGCCCATTCCTACGAAGCCACAGGCGGTCTGCTCGCCCCGCTCGCCACCGGTGTGTCCATCTATTATCTCAAGGGACTGCCCACCCCGGCCAAGCTGCTCGCCGCCATGTCCTCTGTCCACCCAACCGGGGTCCTGACTGTGCCCCTGGTGGTGGACAAGATCTATCGCAAAAAGATTGTGCCGCAGATACAGAGCAAAAGGGTGCTCAACACCCTCTACCGCCGGCCCGTTTTTCGTAAACGGCTGCACCGCATGGCGGGCAAAAAACTCATCCACTCCTTCGGTGGAAAGCTGCGCTTCTTCATGTTCGGTGGGGCCGCGCTCAATCCGGACACCGAAACCTTCCTCATCGATGCGGGCATCAGCTACTCCTCCGGCTACGGTATGACCGAAACCTCTCCGATCATGACCATTAACCCCTTCGGATCAGTGAAGATGGGCTCCTGTGGCAAGGCCATCCCGGGAATCGCCATGGCCATTCAGCATCCCGACCCGCAGACTGGAATCGGCGAGATTATCGTCCAGGGCGATATCGTCATGCAGGGCTATCTGAAAAATCCCGCCGCCACACGTGAGGTGCTGCTCGATTCGGGCTGGCTCAGAACCGGCGATCTGGGTTTCTTCGATGAAGAGGGTTATCTATTCATCAAGGGACGTTCCAAGAATGTTATCGTCGGCCCCTCCGGGGAAAACATCTACCCCGAAGTGGTTGAGCAGGAACTCTCGCAGTCCCCCTATATTCAGGAAGCCCTGGTGCAGATGGAGAAGAAAAGGCTGGTGGCCAGGGTCTATCTCGACTACGACTTTATCGACCAGAAATTCTCCCTCAACAGCCTGGAGCCCCAGGAGGCAGAGCTCCGGTTGGCCGCAATCCTCGAGCAGGTGCGCGCCGAGACCAATGGCCGGCTGCCGTCATTCAGCCGCCTGCAGACCCTGATCATTCATCCTGAACCCTTCGAAAAAACTCCGACCAACAAGATCAAGCGCCACCTCTATTACAGCGCCGACCAATAAAAATAGCCCCGGCCTCTGCCGGGGCTTTTTCATGCCCGGAGGTAACAGCGAGGTTAAAACTCGTTAATCAATCCGACATGGATTTTTCCGCCGAGCAGATCGTCACCACGGCCGAGGCCGTAATCGAGGCTCATGATGCCCAGCCCCGTCTCCAGACGGAAGCCCAAACCGTAGCCGAGTTTGAACTCCTGAAGCTTACCTGATGCCCTTTGTGCGCTGTAATAGCCATAGTCGGCGAAAAGGAAGGTGCGCGAACGCCGTCCCAGCCAGTAGCGGTACTCGCAGTTCAGCCAGGCCACCGAGCTGCCGCGAAACTGGTCTTCGCTGAATCCGCGCAAAGTCCTCGCCCCTCCCAGGCGAAACTGGTCCGACACCGGCACAATCGTCTCACCACTGACGAATTGCCGGCCGTGAAGCCCAAGGGCTACGATCTGGCGTTGAAAAAGCGGGGTATAAAACTCGAGATCGAGTGTTATCCTCCGGGTGCCGGTCTTGCGTTTGACCTCGCCGGTCAGCAGGGGCTGCGGCCCAAGGTTCTCCTTGCGGCCGCTCTGGTACGTAGTGGCATAATAGACCCCCTGGCGCGGATTGAGGAGGTCATCCCGGCTGTCGTATTCGATGCCGATGGCCGCATTCAGAGTGCGGCTGCGCAGCAGGCCGAATTTGTAACTGCCGATTGAATCGGGAAGTATCTCCGTGCGTCCGGCCTGGGCCTGAATGGAGAGTTGATCGAACAGGGGGATCTCCACTTCCAGACTGAGATCCCGCTGGACATAAGTGGTGTCCTGTATCAACTGGGAAAAACCGCCGCCGATATGCAGGGGCCAGCCCGCCAGCCACGGTTCCCGATAGCGGAGACTGATATCCTGGGTGCGACGATCCTTTTTCTGCCAATGCGCGGAGAGAGCGCGGCCTGTTCCGAGCAGATTTCCCAGTGAAATGTCCACCAGCCCGGTGAAATAGCCCTTCTCATCACCACTTGCGGGAGAATAGCCCACCACTCCATCAAAACGACTGCTTTGGCCCTCCTCAACCCGCAGCAGCAGCCCGCCTTCATCCCCCGAGGTATAGAAGAGGATGGGCTCCTCCACCTTTTTAAAATAGCCAAGGCGCATCAGCCGCCCGACGATCCGCTCCACCTTTTGCTGAGAATAGCGCTCGCCGGGCTTGATACGGATCTCGCGCAATATCACTCCGGGCCTGGTCAAGGTGTTGCCGGCGAGCTGGATCTCGCGCAGGATCAGCCGCGGCCCGGGCGCAGCTGAATAGCGCAGCTGCAGGCCATCGCGTGCGGAATCGAGGCTGTCGAGGCGGAGCTCCTGCAGCTCAAGCCTGGCGAAGGGATGTCCCTCTCGATCCATTTGCAGCAGGGCATCATCCAGATCCTCTTCCAGCTCCGCCCCGTCAAGCCTGCCGCCCGGACGGGTGGTGAAACGCTGTACGAGTCTCCGGGTGGAGATGCTGTCCAATCCGGCGAGCTCCACTCCTCCCGTGCGCAGCTCTCGTCCCTCATCGAGATAGAGCCGCAGCTCCGCGCCGCTGCTGTCCGCCGCGACGCGATAGACGATCGAATCCAGGCGGGCATACCAGTAGCCCGCAGCCGCCAGACTCTCCAGCAGCCTGCGGCCGCGCAGCTGCAGATCCGCCGCGACGAAGGGATCCCCGCGCTTGAGGCCGAACTCCGCACGTACCTCCTCTTCCCCCAGGGTGCGCGCCCCATGGATCGTGATCCCGGTGACCGGGATGGTGCGCGGCTGGGCGAAGGATTTGGGAAGGGCGGCCAGGCCGAGCAGAAGAAATGTCAGGGCTATCCTCTTCATCATTCCCTTCCGCCTAGCGAAATGCAGCCGTGATCTGGGCACGGCCGGTATGGGTTACGCCCTGCCGTTCGGGCTCATTGCGTCCCGAATAGGAAAACGAGGCCTGCACGGTCTGGGAGAGGCGATATTCGAAGCGGGCATCCCAACGCATCGAATACCCGGCGCTGCGGCCGTCCGCCATTTCATAGGGGATGATGCGCCCTTCGGGTGCAACCGCCACCCGGTTCCATTCCACTTCGGCCTGCCAGCGGCCGTTGCTGCGCCATGAATAGGTGACACGCGGCCGCAGGGAAAGATAGTTGACCCGGGTTGCGGGTGCGAAACAGCGGTCCTCCTCCATGGCGAGGCTGCCCTCCAGCGCGAATTCCAGCGCCGGCTTGGGACGATAGGAAAACTCGACTCGGCCCTGATCGGAGAGGATGTCGCGGTCCTGCCGGCTGCTCTCGCTGAAGCTGCGCGCAATGCGTTTGCGGGCGAAATCGGACTGGCTGATCAACCGTGCCCCGATGCGGCCGGTCAGGCGTGCACTGACCTCATCATCGCTGCGCTCCTGTCCGCCCTCCAGGTACTGGTTGTTCATCTCCTGCTTTTGCTGATAGCGCAGCCGCAGAGAAAAATCCCGCCGTTTTTCGAAAAGAAAAATATCCTGCCGCCACTGCATCGAGCCAAAAAGTGTAACCGCAGGCTGCTGGTATTTGTCCAGATTGAGCAGATAGATCTGCCAGACCTCCTTCTCCTGGGTCCGCTCCTCAATGGCCGAAAAGGTTTCGGTCGAGACCGCGCTCAGCCATTTCTGCCAGGTGCGCAGGGGTTTTCCACCTTTTGTCCGGTTCCAGAAGCGGGAGGGATCCAGGCGCAGCCGCCCGCTCGTCTTCAGTTCGACGACCGGCACCAGCTCATCTGTGGTGAGGATGCGGAGGATGTAATCTCCGAGGGGATCGAGGACATATTCGCGCAGATTCTCGTCAAAACGGTAGGAACCATCGCCCGAATTGACCTTGATATAGAGGCGTTCCTTTTTGGCGGTGGCGGTGTTGGAGGTCTGATAATTAAAATCGGCGTTCAGGGCGCTCTTCCAGGGAGTGAGTAGCAGCTTGAGTTCAGCCAGGTCGGTCTCCTTTCTGCCCACCGCCGAGTCGGCGTAGGTGCGCGCGCGGTGGGTGAACTCGAGAGATCCTGAGAGGGCGCCCAGCTGCTGCGCCTGCAGCCTTAACTGCTGGGTGCGGGCTGTCGACTTGCCGGCGAACTCACCGCCCCCGGAGTAGGATTGATCGTCCCGCCAGGAGTAGAGCGCCCGGGCCGTCACCCTTTTAAACGGATGCAGATCGAGGCCGCCGCTCATGGAATGGAAGCGGAATCCGGTCGCCAGGGAATCAGACCAGTTTTCTTTTTTCTCCTCTCCCTCGTATTCGAGGAGGGGACTGACGGCTCCAATTTTGTAATGCGCCTGACCGCGCGCACGCAGCCAGTCGCCCTTTTCTCTCGCGGGACTGTTGTTCCTGGAGATGCGTTCGATGCGCATGGAATAATCGGGCCAGCGATTCCGGGTCAGACCATGTTCGAACTGCCAGCGGCTGGAGCGGAAATCCCCGCTCTTGCGGATATCGCCGTACTCGCCGGCCAGCTGCGCGCCGGCAAAGGGGGCCCAGCGCCCGGCCATCTCCCAGACCCGCTCCCCCCGTGCGGCGCTGTCGGGCAGATCCCAGCGCCGGTTGTACTCCGCCTCGCTGGTGCGGTCGATATCCCGAAAACGATTCTGCACCTGACGGAACCGCCCCGAAAGCTCCATCAAGCCGAGGCTGCGCCGGCCCCATCGCAAGGTATCGGGGGTAACGAGCAGCTGCCAGTTCTGCGCCATCCCCTGGTTGTCATCGTCGCCCAGCCCGGACCAGGTATTTTGATCCCTGCTGCTCATGGCCATCTCTCCGCTCAGGCGCAGGGCCCGATACGGCTCGGCAGCGATCTGCACATCGAAAAGGGTGTGACTCTCGGCAGTGGTCAGAAGCTGAACCGGCTTGTAACGTCCGGCCCCTGGGCCGATATATTCATAGGCACCGGCGCCTGTGTATTTGTATTCCCCCCGGCCGGCGCCGACATCCGAAAAAGTGACGATATAATCGCCGGAATCGGCTCCCACGTAGGTATAGATCCCCTCCGCGCTCCGAACATAGCGTCCCCGGCCGGGGCCGACATAGCTGCCTCCCTCCACAGCAGCGAGGGCCGAATTGTCGCCCGCCGCGCGCAGAATTTTGAGTTTGTCTTCATCCAGAGTGAAATCGAGGGGATTGTCCTTGTCATCGCTTTCGTGGATCAGGGCGCCGGTGAGCTGCAGCCGCCCGCTCCAGAACGAGCCGGCAGTCCGGGCCGCATAGATGCTGCGCCGGTATTTCTCATCTGAGAACTGGAAATCGGCGACGATGCGCGAATCAGCGGTGATGAGCCGCCGACGGGTGAAGGTGATCTGCGCAGAGGCGTAATCGATGATGTAATCGTTGGTTTCGCCGCGCACCATCTGCTGGCCGTCGAGGTAGATCCGCTCGGTGCCCGCCAGTACGATCATGTCGATCTGGCCCCGGTCTCCCTTGAGCTGATAGGGGCCTTGATTACCTTCCTGGCCGGTGATGGATTGGCTGATGTATTTGCCCCGCGAGACCGCGCCGGAAAAAGTGCCCTGCAGATTCTGAAAGTGCGCATAACCCATTGCTCCTTGCAGTTTCCGGCTGTATTGAGCGAACTGGGAGCCGGTAAAATCAAGGGTATAATCACCCATGGTTGCGGAGAGATGGGGGGAATTGATCTGCACAAAGACCTTGTCGATTTCCTGCAGGTTCTGGGTGGTGCCCTCGGGCTGAATGGGGGTGGTTTGATCGGTGAGTGCGGCGACAACCTGGACATTCTCCGCGACCTTGCCGGAGACATTGATGTTCAGACTGGAATTTACCTTCAGGCCGCGATTGTTGCCGACGGTGATGCCGCGGGTGATGCTGCCGTTCTTGTTGAGCTGGGCGGCGTAATCGACCTCACCGGCGCTGCTCTCCCCCGGCAGGGATTGGCCAGGGGCACCGGCCGCGCCAAAAACCCTCTGTACGAGCGGATGGCGCTGTTTGACGGTCGCGAGGGGAAAGGGATTGATTTTGTACTGCAGGCGGATGTTAACCATCTGCGGTACCTGCTCATTGAAGCGGATCTCGCCCTTGAGATAATTCATGCTGTACTGCTCACGGGTCAGGGGCTGGTTGTCGAGAAAGACCCGTTCGGAGCGTGAAAGGATGAGAGAATCGGGCAGAAAATAGGGTCCTCTCCGGCCCTCGCCCAGGATGACCAGATCCTTTTCAAGGAGGGAGATGCCCTCAATCTTGCCGGTGATCTGGGCGCGGGCGGGCGTCATCGCCAGGACCAGACCAGCGATCACCCACCACCTGATTTTCTGACTCATCATCCCTTCACTCAAGGAATCTGCAGCCACTGCAGCTCGAAGACCTGGATGCGATGGTTGCCCGCCTCGGCGACAAAGAGGCGGTCGCCACTGACCGCGACATCGATGGGATTGGCGAGGGCTCCCAGCTTGTCGCCGGCGCTGCCGATCGCCGCCAGCAGCGCTCCACTCTGAGAAAAGACCAGCACCTGGTCCCGGCCGGTATCCGCGACGAAAAGAGCGCCATTGCGCGCCGTCTGGAGGCCGGCCGGCTCCTTCAGAACCCCCGCACCGATCTCATGCAGATAATTGCCGAAATAGTCAAAAACCACGATGCCGCTGCGCAGCCGGTCGCTGACCAGGATCCTGTCCTCCCGGTCGATGGTGATTTTCTGCGGTTCCGCCAGCTCGCCCTCCCCCTCGCTAAAGTCCCCGAAGGAGTAGACCGCCTCCCGCAGGCCGTTCAGCCGCAGAACGCGCAGGTTCTCAGCGTCCGTGACGAACAGATCGTTGTGAATGGAGAGGGCGATGCCGGCCGGAAAGCCCAGATTGAGCTTGTCATCCGTTCCCGCGGGATAATAATAGGCATCGATCCAGTGCAGGTCGCGATCGCAGCGAATGATACGGCGATTTTCATAGTCGGCCACGTAGAGGTCGAGTCCATTCTCCGCGCAGAGGTCCGCCGGGCGATGGAACTGGTTGATGCCCCAGCCGAAGCCGCCGGTCATGGCCAGCACCTCACCCGTGACCGAGAGCTTCAGGATGCGGTTGTTGCCGGCGTCGGCGAGATAGAGCGCCCCTTCAGGATCGATGGAGAGGGCCGACGGAGAGCGAAACTGCCCGGGCTCCCCCCCTTCTTTGCCGAAGGCATAGAGAAAGCGCACCACCAGGCTGTCACCGGCCTGTGCCGGATTGCCCCACAGCAGCAGCCAGAGCGCTGCTGCAGTCAGGTGCGGAAAATGAGTTCTGCCTGTCCCGTTCATATCACTCCAAAAAGAAAAACCCGAACTTGTTCGGGCGCCCTGAATTGCTGAACCATCACTGCGGAGGGGAACCTCATCTGCCCCGGTCTCTGGGATAGATGACATAATTGGAGCTGCGCCGCATTTCCAGATAGGCACGCCAGCGGTCATAGGCAGCCATGACCGCCTTGTCGCCCCTGGCAATCTGACGCACCTCACGGTCCCCCAGACGGCGTCCGCCCTGATCCAGCTCCGCCTCGAGGATGCGATCAAGCAGCCTCAGCTGCGCCCGGGTCAGATTTCTTTTGATATCGCGGTCGTTGCGCGCATCTGTGTCATAAATGGGACTGGCACCGACAAGTGTGTCCCATGGGCCGGAGAGCAATCCCGATCTGGCGACCAGGAAGAGAGCGGCCAGGATCAGGAAGAAAAAAAAAGTCGTTTTTACAGCGCTGCGGTCCGGACCGCGTGATTTGGCCTTTGCTTTCGCCATCCCCAACTCGCTTGACAGTGTGGCTTGAACGGTGATTTCGTTCGCTAAATTAAAGTTAAACAATGCAAAAGTCAAGGAAAAATTGGGGCGGATAAAAATTAAGCTTGGAACTTCACTCAAATTGATGTAATTTTTAGTCAAGGGTCGATTCGGGCCCGATGGCCACAGTGAATCTCTGTTGGAGGGTATCGAGCCCTTGCTGCATCGCCTTACCGTTTCAGGAAATGCAATAACCATGCCGCAATCAGGAAAAGGCGGAGGCTGGTGGAAGGCAGCGCGAAGCGCACTCCGCCGGACGGCCCTGCTCTTGCTGATGGGGCAGCTGGCCTGTGCATGGAATCCTGGATTTCGTCAAGGCGTTTATCCCGGCGAGGATGTAGAGCGTCTGGCCGCGAACACACGCGGTGAACGCTTCGGCGAGATGACCCCCGAAACCCTTGAACGCTTCAAGGCCGAGATTCGCACCTACTGGCAATCGCCCTATCTTTGGGGCGGAAATGCGCCATCGGGCATCGACTGTTCAGGCCTGGTTGGCCGTATCTACCAAAGGGCCGCCGCCATCGATCTGCCGCGCACCACGCTGGAGCTCTATGAGATTGGCATGAGTGTGCAGGATCAACCCCTGCAGTTTGCCGATCTGGTTTTTTTCAGCTTCGGCGGCAACCGGCAACCCGATCACGTGGGGCTCTACGTCGCCCGCGGCTACTTCATCCATGCGTCGGTAAAGAACGGGGTGACCCTCTCCCTGATCACCGAACAGCCCTATCTGAACCGCTTCATGGGTGCACGCCGGCTGCTCCAGTGAGCGGTCCACATCAACCAGAGTCGAGGAACAGCCAAACCCGAAATGGACGGCCAAAACAAAGAACCCATCCTGCTAAAATCCAAGCCCGCAGCTGGCGTGCACAGGGGAGATCTGGTCGAATTACGACCAACCGATCTCGCGCTGGGGGGCGCCGCCGTGGCGCGCCTGGACGATCTGGTGGTTTTTGTAGAAAATGCCCTGCCCGGGCAGACCGTCCTGGCCAAAATCTTCAAAAAGAAAAAGAACTTTGCCGAAGCCCGGCTGGAGAAGGTGCTCACACCCGCACCCGGCCAGGTCGAACCGCGTTGTGCGCATTTCGGCCACTGCGGCGGCTGCCGCTGGCAGCACTTTGCCTACGGGCAGCAGCTGGAGAGCAAGCAGCGGCAGGTGGAGGAGACCCTGCGCCATCTCGGAGGCTTCGCCGGCTTGACCGTGCAACCAACCCTGCCTTCGCCCGAAATCTACGGCTATCGCAACAAAATGGAGTTTTCTTTCTCCCCGCTGCGCTGGCTCCCCTTCTTTGAAAAGGGGAGGGAGGATGCGACAGCGGAAGCGCTCTATCTCGGGCTGCACGCGAAGGGATTTTTCGACAAGATCATCGACGTGGAGAGCTGCCATCTCCTCCCGCCGTTGAGCAGTGAGATTCTGCAAGAGGTGCGTCAATTCGCCATCGAATCCGGGCGTCCTGCCTATCACGCCCGCGACCATCGCGGCTTCTGGCGCTTTCTGGTGGTTCGTCACGCCAGGAAAACCGGCGAACTCATGGTCAACCTCGTCGCCTCCGAGTATGACCGCTCGCTGGCTGAGACCTTTACACAGCGGATGCAGGCCAGATTTCCGCAGATCAGCAGCCTGCTTTACAGCACCACCCAGAGCCTGTCAGGTGTCGCGTTCAGCGAAGCCGAATATTTGCTCGCCGGCAAATCAACCATCACCGAGAACCTGGGCAGCCTTTCGTTTGAGATCTCGAGCAATTCGTTTTTTCAAACCAATACCCTGCAGGCTGAAAGGCTCTATGATGTCATTATCGATTATGCGCAGCTACGGCCGGATGAAACCGTCTACGACCTCTACTGCGGTGCTGGCACCATCTCCCTCTACGTCAGCCATTTGGCGGAGAGAGTGGTCGGCTTTGAATCGGTCAAAGCCGCAGTGGATGATGCGCACCACAATGCCGCGCATAACCGGATAGGCAACTGCTCTTTTGTTTGGGGTGATCTCCGGGACGCCCTCGAGGATACCGGAAAAACCATCGCACGCTATGGCCGGCCGGATGTGCTGATCATCGACCCGCCGCGTGGTGGAATGCATCCCAAAACGGTCGCGGCCGTCCTGCGGCTCGCACCGCAACGCATAGTCCATGTTTCCTGCAATCCGGCCACGCTCGCCCGCGACCTCAAGCTGCTTTGCGCTGAGTCGTACCGGCTGACGAAGGTACAACCCGTCGACATGTTTCCGCATACCGCCCACATTGAGGTGGTTGTGCTCTTGCAGAGAAACCCTTCATCCGCACAGGATGCCACAGTTTAAAACAGGACCGAATCCATGAACATCTTCAAGAAACTCTTCGGCAAGACCGAAAAAAAAACCACCCCGGCACCGCGTCCGCAGTCCGGCTCCGACCGCCATGATCAGGGCCGCTCCAGGCCGCGCTACCAGCAGGGGCAAAGGCCCGGCAGCAGTTCCGGTTCTAGGCCTGTGGGGGGATCTCCCCAGCGCCCTGGCGGACAGCCTCCCCGGCCCAAGCCCGCCCCCTCCCAGGAGCCCCGCACCTCCGAGAGCAGCGAATCCCGCCCGCAGGGCAGTGCCTCCTCACGTTCGCGCCGCCGCCGCAGGCCTCGTCGTCCCCAGGATAGACCGGCCCAGCTGCAATCGGCCTCACAGCAGACCACGCTTCCGCTGCAAAGCCCCGGAGTGACCCCGCAGCCCAAGCCCGAGGCGGTCGAGCTCCAGCCGGAGGCAGTCGAAACCCCTGCCGCTGTGGTTGAAGCGCCCGTACGCGTGCCCAAAGAGCCCCTCCCCGAGATCACCCTTGAGCAGCTCTCCGAACCCATCGCGGCGGGATTGAAACGGGCCAACTGGGAACAGCTCATGCCGGTCCAGGCGCGGACCATCCCCTATCTGCTTGGCCATCGGGACCTCATGGTGCAGTCCCGCACCGGCAGCGGCAAGACCGGCGCCTTCATCCTGCCCATGCTCGAACTTCTCGATCCCTCCCGGGCGGAAACCCAGGCCCTGGTCCTCGTGCCCACCCGTGAGTTGGCCAAACAGGTGAACGGCGATGCCCAGCTGCTCTTCGGGGATTCCGGCCTGCGCTCGACCGCCGTCTATGGCGGCGTCGGCTATGGCAGCCAGATCGATTCCTTCCGCGAGGGGGCCCATCTGGTGGTCGGCACCCCCGGGCGCATCCTCGATCATCTGCTCAAAGGCACCCTCAATCTTAACCGCCTCAAGCTGCTCATCCTCGATGAAGCCGACCGCATGCTCTCGATGGGCTTTTATCCGGACATGAAAGAGGTCCAGCAGTACCTACCCAAGGGGATCAATGCCTACATGTTTTCGGCCACCTTCCCCCCCTTCGTCCTCCATCTGGCTGACGAATTCCTCGACGATCCGGAACTCATCAGTCTGAGCGGGGATCAGATTTATGTCGCCGAAACCGAACACTCCTACTATATTGTCCCGCCGATGGACAAGGACCGCGCCCTGGTGCGCATCATCGAGATGGAGAATCCGGCCCAGGCGATCATCTTCTGCAACACCCGCTCCCAGGTGCATTATGTCGCCATCGTCCTGCAGCGCTTCGGCTATAACGCCGATGAGCTCTCCTCGGATCTGCCCCAGAACGCACGTGAGAAGGTGATGGCGCGTCTGCACAATGGCAGCCTGCGCTTCCTGGTCGCTACCGACGTCGCTGCCCGCGGGATCGACATCCCACAGCTGCCGGTCGTAGTCATGTACGAGCCGCCCGAGGATCCCGAGGCCTACATCCACCGGGCCGGCCGCACCGGCCGCGCCGGCGCCAGCGGTGAAGCCGTCTCCCTGGTCACCGAGGTGGAGCAGATGGATCTGGATCGCATCGCGCGCAAGTTCAATTTCATCCTCATCCCGCGGGTGCTCCCACAGGACGAGGATGTCTCGGCGCGGGTCACAGAACGCGTCACAGCCTTGCTCGAAGCCAAATACCGCGCCAAGGACAATGTCGAGAAGGAACGGCTGCGTCGCTTCCAGCCCCTGGCGCAGAGCCTGGCCGACAACAGCGACCTCAACAGCGTCATCGCCATGCTGCTCGACGAGTTCTATCAGCAGCTCCTGCACGCCCCCGTGCAGACCACGGACAGCGTCCAGGCTGAGGAACAGCAGATCGAGAGGGAGAGGGAAAGGGAGAGCAGCCAGCCCCAACACAGGAACAACCGGCCCCGCCGCCGCGGTGGACGCCACCGCAGGCCCGGCGGACGTCCACAAGCCAATCCCATCGAGTAAGCTCCAATCCGAAACCACTCGGCGCGCTGGCGAACCTTTGCCAGCGCGCCTTCGTCTTTCAGCCAGCAGAGGTCATTCACATGAAATATCTCGGAGCCCACGTCAGCGCCAGCGGCGGACTGGAAAACGCCCCCCTCAATGCCCACGACATCGGCGCGAAAGCCTTCGCCCTCTTCACCAAAAACCAGCGGCAGTGGCTCGCCAAGGATCTCACCACCATAGAGATTGACCGCTTCAAGCTTCGCTGCTCGGAACTGGGCTATTCTCCGGACTACATCATGCCCCACGACAGCTACCTGATCAATCTCGGCCACCCCGAGAAAGAGGGAGTGGAAAAATCCCGCGCCGCCTTCCTGGACGAGATGAAGCGCTGTGAGGAACTCGGCTTGACCCTGCTCAATTTTCATCCCGGCTCCCATCTCGGCCAGATTCCCCTCGAAAGCAGCCTCCAGCGCGTCGCCGAGTCCATCAACATCGCCCTCGGCAAAACCCGCGGGGTCAGCGCCGTCATCGAAAACACCGCGGGACAGGGCAGTAACCTCGGCTCAAGATTCGAAGAGCTGGCCGAGATCATCGCACAGGTCGATGACCAAAGCCGGGTCGGCGTCTGCCTCGACACCTGCCATCTCTTCACCTCGGGATATGATCTCCGCACCGCGGAGGCCTATGCCGCAACCATGGAACATTTTGATGCCGTCATCGGTTTCGACCGGCTCAGGGGGGTGCATCTCAATGACGCCAAAAAGGAACTGGGTACACGGGTGGACCGCCATGCCCCGATCGGGGAGGGCTATCTCGGTCTTGAGGCCTTTCGTCTGCTGATGCAGGATCCCCGTTTTGATGACATCCCCCTGATCCTTGAAACACCCGAACCAGAGCGGTGGCCGGACGAAATCCGCCTGCTTTACTCCCTCGCTGCGGAAGCCTAACCCGCCCCATTATGGCAAAAAAAAACCACCGGAAGCTGTAATCCGCGCTTCCGGTGGCTGCATCCAAAACCATCTTTGATCAGAAGACCTTGATATCCCCCAATCCCACCCTGGTGATGACCAGCAGACGGGCCGAGGCCTCGTCGTAGCGGGGCGTCTGGTAAGCCATCTCCTGATTGAATCCCGCCGCCTTTTGGTCGAAGACCTTGATATCACCCAGTCCCACATGCGCCTGTACCTTGACCGCCATACCCGGCATAAGATCGAGGTGGACATCGCCCATACCACTGCGCAGGTAGAGACGGTGTTCGCCCGGTTCAAGCACGGTCTGGGAGGCATCGATGACGACTGACCCGACAAGGGTCTTGACCACTCCGCCGTTGAATCCCTGCACGGGGAGTTTGACCCGCAAATCGCCCACCAGGGAATCCCGGTAGAGGCTGCCCTCGACCGGGGGTGCAGCCGCGGCTATATCCGAGGGGGTTTCATATCCGCTTCCCCCAGGACGGCGATGACCCATGACCAGATAGAGCCCCAGGGCGATCAGACCAACCGGCCAGAAGTGGAAGATCCAGCGGATGATATCAAACAGCGATGGACCGTCGAAAAGCAGGAGAAAGCCGATCACGATGAGCACCAGGCCCATGATAAACGATCCCCGATTAGATTGGGAGGCCATTTTTATCCTCTTGAAAATTCATCAAATCCGTGTTCACTGGTGATTATGTCCTTCCTTTACCGGCTTGGGTAGCCACGACCCTCATTTTCTGCAATATATTTTTCGGTTTCGATCGCCGCAGCGCAGCCGGAGGCGGCGGCAGTGATCGCCTGCCGATAGATGGCATCCTGGACATCGCCGCATGCCAGAACACCCGGCACATTGGTATGGGTACGGTGGTCGGTCTCGATATAGCCGGTCTCATCCAGCCGGACCTGGCCGGTGAAGAGTTCGGTGTTGGGCTTGTGACCGATAAAAACAAAGACCCCGTTCACCGGAAAATTGGATACTGCTCCGGTCTTGACATTTTTTAGCCGCAGGTGAGTCACTGCAGTGCCGCCCATAACCTCCTCCACGACGGTATCCCAGATGAAGGCCATCTTTTCATGTTTCAGCGCCCGTTCCTGGAGGATGGCATCCGCACGCAGCCGGTCGCGGCGGTGAATAATGGTCACCTTTTCAGCAAAGCGGGTCAGGAAGAGCCCCTCATCGAGGGCGCTGTTGCCGCCGCCGACCACCACCACCTGCTTGCCGCTGAAGAAAAAGCCGTCGCAGGTGGCGCAGTAGGAGACTCCTTTGCCGATATATTTGTCCTCACCGGGGACTCCCAGACGCTTGGGCGTTGAACCGGTGGCGATGATGACCACACGGGCTTCGAAAGTCTCGGTCGCGGTTTTGACGATCTTGACCTCGCCGGTGAGATCCACGCTCTGCACGACATCGTAGAGCATCTCCGCCCCGAAGCGTACCGCCTGCTTCTCAAAGAGCTGGTACATCTCAAAACCGCTCACCCCGTCCGGAAAGCCGGGAAAGTTCTCCAGATCATTGGTCAGTGTAACCTGCCCCCCCTGCTCCAGTCCGCTGATCACCAGGGGACGCAGATTGGCGCGCCCGGCATAGATGGCTGCCGTCAATCCGGCTGGCCCCGAACCGATGATGATGACGTCTCGCATGACTCGTTTATCTCCCATCCTGTTTAATAGTACGTTGATTTGCGCTAATTAGATTCACAATCAGCCACAAGTATTCAAACTATTTTCCCGGATCAGGCGGGATTGGGGATGTCGATGAATTCGACCTCGACCCCTGTTTTGCGCATGAGGTTCTCACCCAGAGCGCGGATGCCCAGACGTTCCGTCGCATAATGGCCGGCGGCGAAAAAGTGGATTCCCGCCTCCTGCGCGAGATGCATGGTCGGTTCGCGCACATCCCCGGTGATGAAGGCATCGAGTCCCTCCTCGATCGCAAGGGCCAGGTCACCGGCGGCGCCGCCCGAGCAGTAGCCGATGTGACGGATCTTTGCCGGTCCGAAACTGAAGGCAAAGGGCTCGTGATCGAAGACATAGAGGAGAAGCTGTTGAAGTTCGGCGAAATCCAATTCCTCGATCGAGCCCTTGAGGCCGATCTCGCCAAGGGGCGCGACGTTATGCATCCCCAACGCCTTGGCCGCCAGGGCATTGTTGCCAACCTCCTCGTGTACGTCGAGGCAGAGGTGGTAGGCCAGCAGGCTGACATCGTGATCCAGGAGGGCCTTGAGGCGCTGTTTGAAAGGCCCCTGCACCACCCGGCTCTCCTTGTCCCAGAGAATGCCGTGATGAACCAGGATCATGTCGGCCTCTCTCTTAAAGGCTTCCTCGAACAGGGCAAGACTGGCGGAGACCCCGGTCACAATGCGCCGGACCTGGGTACGGCCCTCCACCTGCAGTCCCACGGGGCCGTAATCCTTGATCTCCCCGACTCGGAGATAATCGGCCAGATAAGTAACCACATCATCGCGCAGGAGCATAGACCATCCTCTCGATTGGTGTACCGCCGGATTGCACGGACAGGCCGTTTTTCTTGAATCCACCCAGCCAACACTAATTTAAAGACCAGGAAATGAAACGCAAGCAAAATTGTTTCCAAATTCACTCCCGTTTTAGAAGCCCTTTGGAGTGGCGGCTGCGCTCCGCCCCGGCCGACCGCGCCGCTGCATACCTATCCAAAAAGCACTTGGCTTTGTTTCTATTATATCCTATATTTAACAAAATATCGCGCCGCCGGCCCCCGGACGGCGTACAGATCTTGATCATGCCAACTTTGAGTCGCTTGTGGAAATCAGATATAAATCGGTGAGCGGCACCCGCGACGTCCTTCCGGAAGAGCAACCCTACTGGCGCTTCATTGAGAAAAAAATTGCCGAGATTACCGCTCTTTTCGGCTACCAGCGGGTTGATCCCCCAATTTTTGAAGAAACCCCTCTTTTCATTCGCGGGGTGGGTGAGACCACCGACATCGTGGAGAAAGAGATGTACAGCTTTCTCGACAAGGGCAAAACCCCACTGACCCTGCGCCCCGAGTTCACTGCCGGGGTCATGCGCCTCTACCTGCAAAACGGGCTGCATATGCTCTCCAAGCCGGTCAAGCTCTATTCGATCGGTCCGGTCTTCCGCTTTGAACGACCTCAGGCCGGCAGGTTCCGCCAGCACACCCAGTTCAATGTCGAAGCCCTCGGCGAGCAGGATCCGGCCATCGATCTGGAGGTCATGTCGGTCGCCTGGCAGCTCTACGCCGAACTGGGCTTCTCTGATCTCGCCTTTCAGCTCAACAGCACCGGCTGTCCGCAGTGCCGCCCCCTCTACATCGAGAGGCTCAAGGCCTACTACCGGGAACATCTGCATGAGATCTGTGAGGACTGCAAGCGCCGGCTGGAGCGCAACGCCCTCCGTCTGCTCGACTGCAAGGTGGCCGGCTGCCAGCCGGTCATCGCTGCCGCCCCGGTGATCAGCGAACACCTCTGCCCCGAGTGCGACAATCATTTTTCCGCCCTGACCAGCTATCTTCGCGGCCTGGGCAAACCCTACATCATCAATCACAAACTGGTGCGCGGGCTCGACTATTACACCAAGACCGTCTTTGAGGTTTGGGCCAAAGGGATCGGCGCGCAGAATGCGATGTGCGGAGGGGGCCGCTACGACGGACTGATCGAGCAGCTCGGGGGGGATCCCACTCCCGGTATCGGCTTCGGATCGGGCATCGAGCGCATCATCCTCAGCATGAAGGAGCAGGGTCTCACTCCTGAGCCGCTGCCCGCGCCGCGGATTCTCGTCGCTCATGCGGGCAGCGCCGCCAAAACGGCCGCCATTGAAGTAGTCTTCCGGCTGCGCAGCCACGGGATCGGCGCGCTCATGGCCTTCGGCGAGCGCAGCCTTAAATCCCAGATGCGCGAGGCCAACCGGCTCAATGCCGGCGTGGTCATCATCATCGCCGAACATGAAGTGGAGGCGCAGACCCTCACGGTCAAGAATCTGACTGACGGCTCCCAGGAGGAGATTCCCGCCGCCGATCTGATCTTGCACTTCAAGACCTTGGGCCTGCACTGAGCCGGAACGGCCGACCATGTCCCTTTCCAGACAGCAGATCAGGGATCTGCGCCGTTTGCAGCAGAAAAAATATCGCGAAGAGGAACGGGCCTTTCTCATCGAGGGGGTCCGGCTTTGTGAGGAAGCCCTGGCGGCGGGCGCTCCGGTGGAATGCGCCTTTTTTTTCCCGGATGGGATGGAGAATCCGCGCGCCCGCAGCCTGCTTCAGGCCCTCTCCGGCAGGGAAATTCCGCTCCAGCCCGTAGACGCCACCACCCTCGCCGCGCTGACAGAAACCCGCAGCCCGCAGGGGATAGCAGCCCTGGTCCGTGCCGGCGAAACCGGGCCGTTTTCACCCGCCGGGAACCGGGAACCCCTCGTACTCGCCGTCGACGACCTGGCTGATCCGGGCAATCTCGGTACCCTGCTGCGGACCGCGGTGTGGTTCGGCGTCAAAAGCCTGCTGCTCAGCCGTGACACCGTAGAGCTTCACAATCCCAAGGTGGTCCGCAGCAGCATGGGCGCGCTGTTTCGTCTGCGCATCCACGAGGGAATCGATCTGGAGCAGACGGCCGCAGCGGCCCGGTCAGCCGGATGGCGGCTGCTCGCCGCCGAGGCGGCCGGAGGCCAGCCGGCGCACCGGATATCCGGCGGCGGGCGCGATCTGCTCATCATCGGCAGTGAGGCGCACGGCCTCAAAAGCGGTCTGGATCAACTGATTGATCTGCGTATCACCATCCCCGGCAGCGGCGGCGTGGAATCGCTCAACGCCGCCATTGCCGCGGGCATCCTGCTCTACCAATTAACCGGCTCCCACTAAGGCCAATGGATTACGATGGAACCTGAAGTCGACAACAGCCTCCTCGATGCCCGGGCGCTCTCCAGAATCATGCTGTGGACGCTCGCCATGTTCCTCTTCAGCATCTTTTTCGGCGCCGTGATGGTCTTTCTCGCCGGTCCCAAAACGGGACTGCTCGCAGAGACCCTCTTCATTATCCCGGCGCTGTTATTTGTCTACAGGCGGAGAATGCCTTTCGCGCGCACCTTCCGGTTCAATCCGGTCTCCCCCCAGATCCTCTTTTATACCCTGCTGCTCGCACTGCCAGTCATGATACTGGGTGATGAACTGGACCGTCTCATCGCCATTTTCTTCCCGCTGCCCTCCTGGTTCGATGTCGGGGACCTGATGTCGATTCATTCCCTCAGCGATGGCTTCCTCATCATCGGCAACGGGGTTATTGTGGCTGCTATTGCCGAGGAGATGCTCTTCCGCGGCTTGATTCAGCGTTCGCTTGAGCGCATGCACGACATCGCCACGGCCATTGCCCTTTCGGCCATCATCTTCGCCATGTTCCATTTCAACATCTGGTGGATGATTCAGATCACCCTGCTGGGCCTGGTGCTGGGGTATATCGCCTGGCGCAGCGACAGCATCTGGCCCGCCATCCTCATCCACGGATTCAACAACCTGCTCTCGATTCTCGCCGCCAATGCCGCTGAGGAGAAACTTGCCTGGTATACCTCCGGCGAGCATGTCCACTGGATATGGCTCGCCGCCTCCCTGCTGCTCCTGATCCCGGCCTTCGCCGGCTTTCAAAAGGCCTGCACTGCACGCCGCCTACCGGCTGCCACCGACCGAACCATAGGAGATGACCATGATTAAGAGCATGCCTCAGGTCCGCATCGGCATGATTCAGTCCGCCGAGACCATCCGCTTCCAGTGTACCTCCGGCTTTGCCCTGCTCGATCTGCAGGACCGCCGCATCGCGGAGGGAACGGCTGGCGCTGTGCAGGAAGCGGTGATCGCCCGGGCCGAGAGCGCCAGCCTCCACTTCCGCGTCCGCCTTGCTATCGCCCTGACCGGGGAAGAGGCGCACCTGCTGCAGGAAAAGCTTGCTGCCCGGAATATTGCCACTTTCCTCTGGCGCCCTGGGGTCGTGCTCGAACTCGCCGATTTCGTCATGGACAATCGTGAGTACTGGATCGTCACCGAGCCTTTCGCCGACGAGGCCGCCGCCAAATCCTTTGCCGCAGGATATGAACCCGTTGGTGAGGCAGTGGTGGTCAAAGAAATCGTCCGCAAGGCCACCGGCACGCTGAGGGTGATGGATCAAACCATCACCGATGGCTGCCGGGTCGTCCCGGAGGATCCCGAGGCCCATATCCAGCTCCTCGATGTCACCGTTGGCATCGAATTTCACTGGCAGCATAAACGCACTCAGCTCCTGCCCGGCATCCTCGAAATCTGCTTCAACAACGCCGGCCGGCTTCAAGCCATCAATGAGCTGGATGTCGAGACCTATCTGATCAGCGTCAACTCTTCGGAGATGACCAAGGAGAATCCCATCGAGCTGCTCAAGGCCCAGACCATCGCCGCCCGCAGCACCATCCTGGCCACCATGGGCAAACACCACTACGATGAGAGATTCCACCTTTGCTCCGATGACCACTGCCAGTGTTATCACGGCGTGGCCAACATTTCGGAGCACTCCCGTTTTGCCGCGCAAGAAACCGAGGGCGTCAACCTCATCCACGGCGGCCGGGTCTGTGATGCGCGCTACGCCAAGATCTGCGGCGGCATTATGGAGGACTATGGGCATATCTGGGACAACCGCGAGGTCCCCTATCTCGTCTCCGGTGTCGACGGCCGGGAAAAGCTGGAGTACCCCCTCGCCAACGAAACCCAGGTCAAAGCCTATATCGACAGCTCCCCGGATGTCTGGTGCAACACCCAGCGCTACGAGATTCCCTCCTCGCTGCCCTACAATACCAGGGAGCTCTTCCGCTGGCGGGTCTCCTATCCGCGTCTCGAACTGGGAGAGTTGATCAGCCGGCGGCTGAACATCACCTTCGGTGAGCTGGTGGACCTCATTCCGGGCGACCGCGCTCCAGGCGGAAGGCTCATCCACCTGGATGTGGTCGGCAGTGAACGCACGGTGCGCATCGGCAAGGAACTGGTCATCCGCCGCGCCCTCTCCGAAAGCCATCTTTACAGCGCCTGCTTCTACATCGAGCGCGACCGGGACTCCGGGGGGCGGGTGACCCATTTCCATTTCGTCGGGGCCGGCTGGGGCCATGGGGTCGGTCTCTGCCAGGTGGGCGCCACCGTCATGGCCCAACAGGGCTTTGACTGTCAGGCTATATTGAGCCACTATTACCGGGACAGCCGGCTGGTAAAACTCTACTAAAATCCTTTCCGCAGACCCGGCCCTCTGTCACTATCTTACTATAGATTAGTACAATGCAGGCCCGCCAACTGACTGCGGAATGGTATGAAGATAGTGATTTATAACGACGAGCTGCGCTCCGGGATGCAGATGTATCTGGCCTTGAGCAGCCGTCATGATGTGCGCGTCGCCCAGGATGTGGATGATCTTTTCACCATGCTGGATCAGACCGCCGCCGACCTGACCATCCTCGATCTGGTCTCGCCGGCGACCCCTGACGAGCAGGTGGATGGCTTCGACATCGCCCACAAGATCCAGGCCCAGCACCCCCAGGTCAAACTCGTCGGGATCTACGATCAGGGAGATCAAAACCTGGTTAAAAAAGCCCGGGCTAACGGGATTGCCGAGCTTATCGCCCGACCAATTAAAAACCGCGAACTTCTCGGACTGATCGAAAAATAGGGTTGGCGGGAAAAATTAACAGCACGGGCATATGCCGCTGTAAGGCCGGTCTCTTTATCGCCGGCCTTTTTTTATTAACAAACCTGTTGCATCTGGTGTGCATAAGCTGTACTTTTACTGAAAAAGACAAGAGCGATATGAGCATGGAAACCGATTTTCTCGTCATCGGCAGCGGAATCGGCGGGCTTTCGGCCGCTCTCAAGCTGGCTAAAAAGGGCACGGTTGCGATCATCACCAAAAAGCACAAGTCGGAATCGAACACCAACTACGCCCAGGGCGGCATTGCCTCAGTTTTCGACAAGGGGGACACGTACGAGCTCCACATCCAGGATACCCTCACTGCCGGAGCCGGCCTTTGCCATGAAGATGCCGTCCGCCTGATCGTCGAGCAGGGACCGAAGCGGGTCAAGGAACTCTTCAATATCGGCGTCCCTTTCACGCGCAACGCTTCTGGCCAGTTCGATCTCGGCCGGGAGGGCGGCCATCACCACAACCGCATCGTCCACGTCAAGGACCACACCGGCCGGGATGTCGAGAGCGCTCTGCTCGAGGCCGTGCGCCAGAATCCCCAGATCACCGTCTTTGAACACCATATGGCCGTCGAGCTCATCACCGAGCATCATGTCTTCGCCGCGCGGCCGGCCACCGATCTCTCGATCAACTGCTGGGGCGCCTACGTGCTGGACATCAACGACAACCGGATCGAGCAGTTTATCGCCAGGGCTACCGTGCTCGCCACCGGCGGCTGCGGTCAGGTCTACCTCCATACCACCAATCCCTCCATCGCCACCGGCGATGGCATGGCCCTCGCCTTTCGCGCCGGAGCCACCATTGCCAACATGGAGTTCATGCAGTTTCATCCCACCTCCCTCTATCATCCGGAGGCGAACTCCTTCCTGATCTCCGAAGCGGTGCGCGGCTTCGGCGGGCGGCTCATCCACAAGGATGGGGAGTCCTTCATGGAAAAGTACCACCCCATGGCTGCCCTCGCCCCGCGGGATATCGTCGCCCGTGCCATCGACACCGAACTCAAGAAGCGGGGCGTCCCCTGCGTCTTTCTCGATGTCAGCCATCTGGAGCCTGAGGCCGTCCGCAACCGCTTCCCCAACATCTATGAGAACTGCATGCGTTACAAGATCGATATCACCAAAGAGCCCATCCCGGTGGTTCCTGCCGCCCATTATGCCTGCGGCGGGGTCAGGACCGATCTCAAGGGGCGCACCAGCATCGCCGGCCTCTTCGCCTGCGGGGAGGTGACCTGCACGGGGGTTCATGGCGCCAACCGTCTCGCCTCCAACTCCCTGCTTGAAGCCGTCGTCTTTGCCCATGAGGCCAGTCAGGCCGCCATCCGGTTTGCCGCCAAACGGAACAGGATACCCACTCCCATCCCCCAATGGGATGACAGCGGCACCTTCAACCAGGAGGAGTGGGTTCTGATCTCCCATGACCGCCTGGAGATCCAGAACATCATGTGGGATTATGTCGGTATCGTGCGCTCAAATGCCCGCCTCGAGCGCGCCCTGAGCCGCATCCGCCTCATCCGCCAGGAGATAGAAAACTATTACAAGCGCACGCGGGTCACCGAGGGCCTCCTCGAGCTGCGCAACCTGGCCACAGTGGCTCAGCTGATGATCCTGTCGGCGATGCTGCGCAAGGAAAGCCGCGGACTTCATTATACCACCGATTACCCGAAAAGGGATGATGATGCCTTTCTGCATGACACCCTCATAGATCGCTCGGGTGTCTAGCCAAACCAGGACTCACTTGCCGGAGTGCGCCGATGATCATTTCAAAGATTGAAATTCGCGCCTTCAAGTCGATTTACGAGCTGACCCTGCCGCTGGATCCCCATATCAATGTCCTCATCGGCGCCAATGAGAGCGGGAAATCGAACATCCTCAAGGCCCTCGAAGCCTTCCGGGACAAGGTGGCATTGGACGCCTCCTTCACCTGTCAATACTCCAACCACTACTATCTGGCCAAGGCTCCAGAACTCGCCCTGGAGTTTACCGGCTTCACCAAGGAAAACCGGCGGCTGCTCCAGCTGCTCTCCGACACCTTCAAGGAGGTCGACCGGTTCACCATCCGCAAGGACGGCCCGACCCTCAATGACTACCATCTCTTTATCGATGGCAGCGCGGTGGAGTCGGTCGATATCGCCAAACTCCTGCGCGTACTGCCCAAGATCCTCTACTTTCCTGACATCCGGCTGCTGAAGAACCGGGTGGACTTTGACGATCTCCTTGCCGGCCTGCCCGACTGCGCCACCGAACGCAACCTCCTGAAAATCGGCGGTGTCGACAACTATGAGTTGATCTTCGAGGACAATGCCCGCGGACGGCGCGCCCTTGAGGAGGCCAGCCGCATCATCACCGAGCAGCTGCGCCGCGTCTGGTCCCAGGAACCCTCGATCGAGGTCAAACTCAACGTCAACGGCCGCTCGCTCTATATCGATTTCAGCGACAGCACCACTGTCTTCGATACCCCGGAATCGCGCAGCCTTGGCTTCCGCTGGTACCTCTCCTTTTATGTCAATTTTCTCGCCCAAACCTTCGAGGCCCAGGCCAACGAATACCTCTTTCTATTCGATGAACCGGGCATCCATCTCCACCCCGCCGGGCAGAAGGACCTCATGAAGGTCCTCGAGGAGCTGGCCCTTAAAAATCAGGTGGTTTTCACCACCCATTCGCCCTTCATGATCGATCGCCAGTTCCCTGAACGGGTCATCCTGGTCGTGAAAGACAAAAACGGCACCCGCATTGACAACCAGGCCTATCGCGACCACTGGAAGCCTCTGCGTGAAGAGATCGGCCTGAAGGTCGGCGATCTCTTTTTCTTCAGCGACTCCAGCATCATCGTCGAACTCCCCACCAGAAAGTCTGGCCTCCTCGAAAAACTCAAGGGCAAAGCCGAGTGACCGCATGCCAGCTGTGACCATCGCACCCGCATGCTGGCGGCAAAGCCCCGGCAGCGGTCTGAACCGGAGTGAGGGCGGGGCGGCATGAGCGAGCCGACTGCCTATAAGGAGAGGTACTGGCTCTATCAGTATCGCCTCGGCCGCGAATACCTTTTGCCCCTGCTGGCGGAGTGGGGGATCGGTCTGGAGGGGCGCCGCGTGCTCGATATCGGCTGTGCGGAGGCGGGCATACTCTGCGCGGTGGCTGATGCAGGCGGGAGCAGCGTCGGCGTGGAATTGAGTCCCAGCCGTCTCCGGCTGGCCAGGCAGTTCGCTTCCCCCACCCATCTCACCAGGATGGAGCTCATCGCCGCCGATTTTTTTCACATGCCGCTCAAACCCCAGGCTTGCGACTTTGACCTGATCCTCCTTCGGGATGTTTTCGAGCACCTGCCCGACAAGGCGGCGGCCTTTTCCGCCCTCGTCCGGCTCATGGAGCCGGAGACGCGGCTCATCCTGACTTTTCCGCCTTTCTACTCCCCCTTTGGAGGGCACCAGCAGATGCTCGGCGGTCTTCTCCGCCGCATGCCCTGGTTTCACATCCTGCCCGGACCCCTGTGGTGGTTTTTCGCCGGCCATATCAAAAAACGCGATCCCAACCCCCGCTTCCTTCTCGAGATGGAGAAACTGCGCCGGCACAGGATGACCATTGCCCTCTGCAAGCGGCTGGCCCGGCGGCATGGTCTTGAAATCGAGGGGCAGAGATACTATTTCAGCCGCCCCAGCTACCAGCTGCGTTTCGGCTGGCCCGTCATCCAGGCGCAGACGATAGGCCGCATCCCGGTGCTGCGCGAACTCTTCATCACCGGCGCCGTCATCATGATGAGAAGAAAATGGCCCGCGTCCTGATCACCACTTACTACTTTCCCCCTGCCGGGGGCGCCGGCGTCCAGCGCACACTCAAATTCGTCAAGTATTTGCGAGAATTCGGCTGGGAGCCTGTAGTGCTGACCGCCCGGGACGCCGACTATCCAGCCTTCGATGAATCCCTGGCTGATGAACTCCCCGCTGATCTGAAAATCTACCGTGCGCCTCTCTTTGAGCCTTACCGCCTCTACCGCCGCTTCACCGGCAAGGCCGCTGGCACCGCCACGGACATCGCCACCCTCACCAGGGATGACAAAAGCCAGCAGAAAACGAGCGAACGGATCTCCGAATGGATCCGCGCCGCCCTTTTTGTGCCGGATGCCCGCATGACCTGGCTCTACCCCGCCTGTGCCCTCGGCCGAAAAATTATTCGCGAGGAGAAGATCGACTTGCTCTTCTCCTCAGCGCCCCCCTACACCACCCACCTCATCGGCCGCAAGCTCAAGCGGTCTTCGGGACTCCCCTGGGTGGCCGATTTCCGGGACAGCTGGATCGGCTGGCTCTCGACGCCGCAGTGGCGGCCCGCTCCCGCCCGGGCCCTGGAGCGACGCATGGAACGCGAGGTTCTAACGGAAGCGGACCGCATCCTCACCGTTTCCCCTGGTGTCGAAGAGGACCTGCTCAGCCGCCACCCCGCGCTCCGGGATGCGCGCTGGCGCCGCCTGCCCAATGGCTTCGACGCAGCCGATCTGGAGGGCATCACTCCGGCGCCCAGATCGCCCGGCTTCACCCTGATCTACACCGGCTCCATGTACGGCAACCGCAATCCCCGCGCCCTGCTGCGCGCCCTCGAACGTCTGCAGGATACGCGTTATCCGGGGCTTGAAGGGCTGCGCGTCCGCCTGGTGGGCCGCGTCGGCGAGCCCATCCTGCAGGAAATCACCGCCTCCCCTGCGGGCCGCCACTTCGAGCATATCCCCTACGTCACCCACACCTCAAGCTTGCAGCACCTGCTCGCCGCCGATGCCGCCCTGCTCATTATCGACGACGCCCCCGCCAACCGCGGCATCGTCACCGGCAAGGTTTATGAATATATCGGCGCACGCCTGCCCATCCTCGCCCTCGCCCCGGAAGGGGATGCCGCCGCCCTCATCCGCGATCATGGCCTGGGCTGGTGCGCTCCTCCGGCGGATATCGAGGCCATCACCGCCGCCCTCCGCAGCCTGCTTGAACGACGGCAGCCCCCTGGGGCGGAGCGGAAAGAAACAGCGTGGCAGCTCTTCGAACGCCGGGAACAGACACGGCAGCTGGCCGGAATCTTCAACGAAGTGGTCCGTTCCGCCAAATAAAAACGGCCGCTGCAGATGCAAGCGGCCGCTCTCAAAGGATTTGCGCAGGGATCAAAGGGAAGGCTGTTGGTCGGCTTTTTTTAACTCAAAAAGATGGGTCCTGCTCCGCCCGATCGTGAGACGCAGGAAAGGCCGGACCCCGCTCAGGTAGAAGAGGGGATGGTACCAGGCAATGCGGGTTTGGTGCCGCACAACGGCAAAACCGGCGGAATCGAGCAGATGCTTGAAGCGCAGCTGGTCATATTCATGGAAATGCTGGTTGTTCCAGAAAAGATGGGGCCGATAGGGCGTAGTGAGAAATATGCGCGTATCCTGGCTGATATAGCGATGCAGACCGTCAAGAAAGTGGAGCGGATTCATCAGATGCTCAATCACTTCAAAACAGAAAACATAGTCATATTTCTGTTCCGGCGCGCTCCACTCCCGGTCAAAATCTCCCGAGGTAAACGAGATCGGCAGATTGAATTGTTCGGCCATGAGAGTGTCGAATCGGTTTTCGGTCCCGATGGAGAGTACGGCTCCGTTTCCGGTTATGCCCTCCTGCACGAATTTCCGGGTGAACTTGAAGCGCACCCTGCCCTGAAAATCACGGACATCGCTCGAATCGACTTTTAGGTTGAGTTTTTTGGCCATAGATACCTTTCCTTGTTGATGACCGGGATGATTCGCACCGACTGCGAACAAGTTAGAAAAATCCTCAAAATAATACAAGCAGATATTCTCCCCGGCGCATGCGGGCCCGGTATCGGCCATGCGGCCCGGGGGAGATCGGAACCTCTTGTTAATCCACGAGAAACTCCTTGATTCTCTACCACGATTGCTTTACATTACCCCATGCCTAAAACGGTCCTGTTCATCAAACCATCCAACAGCACCTTCATTCTCAAGGACGAAACCTTCCTCCAGGAGGAGTACCGCCTCTTCAGCCACCACTATGTGTATGGCAACGCCCTCCGCCACCTCTGCAGCACCATCCATCTGTTCTTCTGGCTGCTCCGGCGTCTTGCCGCAGCGGATGTGGTGATCGTCTGGTTTGCCGATTATCACAGCTGGCTGCCGGTTGTGCTGGCCAGAATTCTGGGCAAGCCGTCGATCGTAATGGTGGCGGGTTATGATGTCGCCCGCCTGCCGGAGTTCAACTATGGTGTCTTCGTCCGCCGCTTCAGGGGCTGGTGCGCGCGTATCGCTCTGCGCAACGCGGACCACCTCTGTCCGGTTGCCGCATCGCTGGTCGAGGACATCCGCACCCACATCGGCGCGGTGAAGGGCCGCATCCAGGTCATCCCCTTCGGCTTTTCAGCGCAGAAATGGTATCCGGCTGGAGAAAAGGAGAACAATCTCATCCTCACCGTCTCAGTCGGTGAGGACCTGCGCAGAATGCGCATCAAGGGACTGGATCTCTTTGCAGCAGCGGCCCAACGGCTGCCGGAAGGCCAGTTCATGATTATCGGACCCCAGGGAGAGATGCTGAACCATCTGCGCGAGCTGCAGATCCCCAATCTGCAGCTGCTGCCCCCGCTTCCCCCCGCTGAGCTGCTCTCCCATTTTCAGCGCGCCGCAGTCTATGCCCAATTCTCGATCCGCGAGGGCCTCCCCAATGCCATCCTCGAAGGCATGCTCTGTGAATGCATCCCCGTCGGCGTGCCCGCCGGTGGCATCCCGGAAGCCATCGGCGATGCCGGTTTTATGGCCGCCAGCCGCAGTGTCGAAACGGTGGTGGAAGCCTTGCACCAGGCCCTGGCAGCCGACCGGCAGCTGGGCCGGAAAGCCCGTGAACGGACGATGATCCTCTTTTCTGAAGAGCGCAGGCGCAGCGCCCTCAGGGAGATCATCGCTGGGGCGGCCCCTCACGCCAACTGAAACCTTGCCGCGCAATAATCGCTGGATTTTATGGATAAATTGTCTTATAATAGACCATAAGCAGCATCTTGATCTGTCAAGCAATGAGGCTCCCGTGAAAAAGAAAAAAGTCGCAAAGGAAAAAACCCTGGCGCCACTGCAACCGGAAAAGGAGACCATCATCAGCCGCCACCCACTGGCTGTGCTTCTGGTGATCGCCTTCCTCCTGCTGCTCATCTTCTATAGCCAGGTCATGCTGGCGGGGAAGACCTTTCAAATGCCCGATCAGCAGAGCTCGCGTGCGACCGCGCCTTTTGTCAAGGAGGCCCTCGCCCGCGGCATCACCCCGCTCTGGTGCCCCTACATATTCAGCGGCATGCCCTCTTTCGGATCGCTGTTGAGTGCTCCACACGTAAACCGCCTGGATGAATTCTTCACCGGGCTCTTCCGCACCGCCATGATGCCCGAGTTCACCTTCATCTTTTTCAATTATCTCCTCCTGGCGCTTTTTATGTTTCTGCTCATGCGCGGGCTCGCCGTCGAGCCGCTGCCGGCCCTCTTCTCAGGCCTGGCGGTCATCTTTATACCCCAATTCATCGCTTTCACCGCCTATGGCCACAACACCAAATTCCTCGCCGTCGTGCTGATTCCGGTCATCCTCCTCCTCGCCAAAAAAATGATGGAGGAGAAAAACGCCCTCTGGTTCAGCCTGACCGCCCTGGCCATCGGCTTCCAGATGGTCCGCGCCCATATCCAGGTCTCCTATTACACCTTTCTTCTCCTCGGCATCTACTTCCTCTACAAGGAGATCGCTGATTTCCGCCGCAGCGGGGAATTCAAACCCCTCCTCATCTCCGCCGGACTTTTGGCGGGAGCTGTCTTCGCGGGGGTTCTCCTTTCCATGACCCTCTATACCTCGGTCCTCGACTATCAGCGCTACTCCATCCGCGGCGGCAGCGGTGAAGGAGGCGGGCTCGAATTCGACTATGCCGCCAACTGGTCCTTCCATCCCCTCGAAATGGTGACCTTCTTCATCCCCTCGTTCATGGGATTCGGCGGCGCCACCTACTGGGGCAAAATGCCCTTCACGGATTATCCCCTCTATTTCAGCGTCATCGTTTTCCTCCTTGCCGGCCTGGCCATCCTGCTGCGTCGCGATCGTACGACCTGGATCATGACCATCGTCGCGCTATTTTCTTTGCTGGTCTCCTTCGGCAAGCATCTGCCCCTGCTTTACGGGCCCCTCTTCAAGCTTCTGCCTTATTTCAACAAATTCCGCGTTCCCAGCATGATCCATATCATCCTGGATATCGCCATGCTCATCCTGGCCGGTATCGGCCTGCAGGCTCTCTTTGAGCTGCGCACCCAGCTGCCTCAGCTCAAACCCATGGAACGCAGCCGCAAGATGAAGGGAGTGAAACGCTATCTCTATGCCTTCACCGGGATTGTCCTCCTCCTCGTCCTCATCGTCCTGCTCGGCAAATCTATCTATATGGGGATGGCCGGAAGCGGGGGACATACCCTTAATGAAGCCCAGCGCCTGGAGGCCTACAACAAGGCTCTGCTCGACAGCTTTAAATCCATCGGCCTGCTTGCCCTGGCTATCGTGCTGATTTTCCAGTTTCTCAAAAACAACCTCACCCGACTGACTTTGACTCTCTCCCTCTCGGCTATGGTCATCTTTGATCTGATCATGGTGGATGCCAAGATCATCCATCCCCGTGACAAATCGGATGAAAAGGCCTTTTTTGCCGCCACACCGGCCGTTCAGTATCTCAAGCAGGAGAAGGAGCTATACCGGATCTTTCCGGTCCTGGATGACAAGAGTGGCAACTGGTACATGTACCATCTCATCCCCAACATCTCCGGCTACAGCGCCGCCAAGGTCCGCCTCTATCAGGATTTTCTCGACGAGACCGGCTTCGGCTCGCAGGATCGCTACGGCCTCAACAGCTTCATGTCCAAATACTGGCGGGTGGGCATGCGCGATAACCGCGTCACTCCGGTCGAGGTGCCTCTCGATCAGATCGCCCCGGAGAGGCGCGCCTTTGATTCGGCCATGCTCGACATGCTCAACGTCAAGTACCTGGTTCTGCAATATCTGCCCCTCAACGACCCACGCTACCAGCCCGTGGCCGATCCAGAGCAGATCCCTCTCTACCGCAACACCACCGTCCTGCCGCGCGCATTTTTCGCCGATTCCACACGGCAGTTCACGGGCCGCAAGAACATCTTTGATTTCATGAAGAGCGGCCGTTTTGATCCGCGCCGGGTGGCGATCATCGAGGAGAATCCCCCCTTCGCCGTGGCGCCAGCCGGCGCCAACACGGCGGAGATCACCCGCCATGATCTCCATCAGATCGATATCGCCGCCCAGGTGAAGTCACCGACCATCCTGGTCCTCAGTGAAATCTATTATCCTGCAGGCTGGAAAGCCTACGTCGACGGCAAGGAGACCAGGATTTTCAAGACCAACTATCTGCTGCGCGGCCTCTTCTTGCGGCCGGGCGATCACCAGATCGTCTTCAAATTTGATCCGGCTTCCTACCGGGCCGGGAAGTGGATCAGCACGCTGACCCTGCTCCTGTTGCTCGGACTGCTCGGATATGCCCTCTGGCTGCTTTATCAGAGGCGCCGCAAACAACCGCCGGTGACCGCTTGATCTCGAGGGTGGGCCTTTCGCCCACCCTTTTTTTGACAAGGAGAGGGATGATGTCCTTCCGCAAAACGCTCTACATGTTCTCCGGAACCCTGCGCAGCCTCTTCGTGCTCGTGGTCATCCTCAGCATCGCCGCCGTCAATTTCTACGTCCAGGGACTGGTCCGGGATTTGCGCAAGCAGTCGCGGGACATCGCCGAATTCTATGCCCTCACCTACCAGCGGCTGGCGGTGGCGGCGGACCAGCCCGAGGTCCTCGACTGGCTCTTCGTCAACATTATCAGCCGGGCCACCTTTCCCCTCATCCTCACCGACCGCGACGGCAATCCCAGTTCCTGGCAGGGTCTTGCCATTCCCGATACCGCCCGGTCGCCCGAGGCGATCAGGCAGGTGCGCAAGGTGCTCGAGAAGATGCGCCAGGAGAATGAGCCCATCCCCATCACCTACCAGGAGTACGTTCTCAGCTATCTTTATTTCGGGGACTCGATGTTGATCACCCGGCTGCAGTACCTGCCCTGGGTCACCATCAGCGGTCTCGGGCTGCTGGTGCTCGTGGCCTTTCTCAGCTTCCGCAGCATCAAGAGCAGCGAGCAGCGCTTCATCTGGGTGGGCATGGCCAAGGAAACCGCCCATCAGCTCGGCACCCCCATCTCCTCCCTCATGGGCTGGCTTGAACTGCTCAAATCCTCCAACCACGAGGGGCCCAACCGGGAACAGACCCTGACGGATATGGAGGCGGATATCAAACGGCTCGAAAAAATCGCCGCCCGCTTCTCCCACATCGGCTCCGAAACCCTGCTCGATCCCCAGGATCTCCAGCCGATCCTGCACGATGTCTGCGCCTACCTGCGCAAGCGACTGCCCAAATCGGGAAATCCCATAGAACTGATCGAGAATTACAGCGAGCTCAAACCCGTGCCCCTCAACCGCGAGCTTTTCGAATGGGCGATCGAGAACCTGGTCAAGAATGCCATCGACGCGGTGAAGGGCAAACGAGGAAGAATTGAAATCACCACCACCCTGCTTACGGGCAAAAAACGCGTTGCCATCGACATCAGTGACAACGGCGCCGGGATCACCGCAAAACGGCGCAATGATGTCTTCAAGGCGGGCTACAGCACGAAAAAAAGGGGATGGGGCCTGGGGCTGAATTTCGCCAAGCGGATCATTGAAGAATACCACCACGGCCGTCTCTTCATCAAGGAGACCCATATCGGCAAGGGAACAACCATGCGGATTATCATATGAGCGGCACAGAGAGAAGACTGGAGGGAAGGGTCGCGCTGGTGACCGGCAGCGCCAGGGGATTGGGGCGGGGCATGGCCTGCGCCCTCGCCGACCGCGGCGCAGCGCTGGCGATCCACTATCGCCAAAGCAACCGGGAGGCCGCCCGGCTGGTCGAGGAGCTGCATGCGCAGGGGGTTGAAGCAGACCTCTTTAAGGCTGATCTCCGCCGGTCGGAAGAGGCCGGCCGGCTGCAGGAAGAGGTCCTTGTGCGGTTCGGCCGCCTCGATATCCTCGTCAATAATGTCGGGCCATTTATCGAAAAACCATGGAATGAACTGACGCCGGCGGAATGGGAGGAGATGGTGGAGGGCAATCTCAACAGCGTCTATTATCTCTGCCGGGCCTTCTGGCCGGTAATGGTGGCGCAGCATTGGGGCCGCATCATTAATATCGGCCTGGCTAACAGCGACCGGATTCAGGCCTATCGTCAGGTCCTCCCCTACGCCATTGCCAAAACCGGCGTTCTCATCCTGAGCAAATCCCTTGCCGTCGAAGGGGCCCCACACCATATCACCGTCAACGTCCTAGCCCCCGGCCTCATGGACAACGGCACCCTGAACGCATCTGGCCGCCGCGCCGCTGCCGCGAGGATCCCTGCCGGCCGCCCCGGCACCGCCGAGGATCTGGCCGGCGCTCTGCTCTACCTGTGCAGCGAAGAGGCCGCCTACGTCACCGGCGCCCACATCCCCGTCAGCGGAGGCTGGGGACTCTAGTGCCGCACATCCTCCGGACGACGCGGATAGCGCCGCTCCTGATGCGGCGCTGCTTCCCTACTCTCGCGCTTGAGAGCCGCCGGCGTTTTCCCCGCGCTCTCGATCCTCACTCCTTCTTCATCCGCATAGACATCATACCCGCCTGACCAGAGCGGATCCACCCTGCCGCTGCGATGGGTAGTGATGCGGGCCGCCTTGAATATCCGGTTGGCCCCCTGCACTGCCTTCCAGATTCCCTCCGCGGCGGTTCCGGTCAGTTTCACCTCACTCCCCTTGCGTGCACTGCCGCCCTGACCGTAATGGCCATCGATCGCCGTCAGGCGGAACATCGTGCGCAGACCGACTTTTCCGAGCGCCGGTTTCCAGTGCAGTACCTCTCCCTTGAGCGACCAGGCGGCTCCCTTGATGGGATAGGATTGCGCCTTGCCGGGCTGGCCATTCTCGTAGGGAATCAGGATGAGACTGAAATCCCCCTTGCTGCCGCCCTCCTTTTCGAATTCCACACGGGCGACGCGGGTCTCACCTTTGAGCGGGGTATAATAGTGAAGATAGACCGCAAAAAAGAGCAAAACCATGGCCGAGGCGGCCAGAAGCAGCATCAGCAGCAAGCTTTTTGAGGGCGTCCTGGACTTTTTCCGCGCAGGCGCCTTCTTCTTGCGCCCTGCCGAGCCGCCGAATCCCAGCATCATAAAGGCTGCAATCGTGGAGACCACAAGCAGCAACAGCAAGACCGTGTTGGTATCGGCCGGCAGTATCTTGTTCATATCCACCTCATTGAGCGATGATCACATGTTCATCCCAGGCCATGGCGCCGAAAACCCCGATCCCGCCCCGGACTCGCCAGATCGGGACCTCATCCTCCTGGACACGCAGGTATTCATTATAATTGCGGTCCACCGCCGCCACCTTGAGGACATAGCGATCCGGCTGTGCCAGATAAAAGGGGAAAAAATCGACCGCCGTCGAATCGGTCTTCGTTTCGGCGTTGTGGCCGCTGGTGATGCCCCGCACGCTGACAATATAACCGGGCGTTCCCTGCTCTCCGCGCCATGAGATGGGCAGAGAGGCATAGGCCTCCACCCGCTCCTGCTCGGCCGGCGCGATGATATCAGGTGGAACCGGCATGGTGCATTCGGCTTCAACCCGGCGGCCATCAGGCAAAAGCGCCAAAAGTTCGTAAGTTACACCGGGGATGAGCCGCAGCTTTTCACCTTCTTCCGCATAGATGCCGCCCCCCTGATGCCTGTATGCCACCCGCTGCTCCCCCCCCTGGATAGAGAGCTCCGCTCCTGCAATGCCCCGGTCATCGGGCAGGGGATCCATGCTGCGGCTGGTCTCTTCCAGACGGATGATCGTCTGCTGGGAATTCAGCAGCAGAAGGGCGAAGAGATTGACCTCCGGTTCGTAATTGAACTCATTGACATCCGGCCCATGGTCGCACGCCAGGAGCAGGATGAAGGCCGGGAGGAGTGCTTTCAAGAGTCTAGAAGGCAAAGTCCACCCCCACCGTCGGCAGCAGCGGGAACATGGTGACCGTCGTCAGGCGGGACGGATTGACATCATGATCCCAGAAGTAGAAAAAGACATTCTTGTGATTGTAGAGATTGATGATCTGGAGATAGGGCGAGGTGGAGATTCCGAAGAGGCGCCCCTGCTTGCGCAGGCTTAGATCCATACGGTGATAAAGAGGATAGCGGGCGCTGTTTCTCCCTCCCGGCCGGTCCGTTAACTCGCCTTTGAGAGCGTTTTCATCGAGCCGCCACTCGTAGTGCATGTACTTGCCAGGCATCGGGGTATAGGGCATGCCTGAACCATAGGAAAAGACGGTGCCGAGGGTCCATCCCCGGCCGAGTGTGTAATTGAGCACAAGATGGAAGGCATGCCGCTGATCATACTTGGGATAGTAGAATATCCCATCCGATTGCCGGCGGGTCCGGCTCCAGGCGTAGCCCAGCCATCCCTGCAGGTTGCCCGTCTGCCGCTTGACCATCAATTCAACGCCCCGCGCCGTGCCCTCAGCGACAAAATAGTCATCCGTCGGGTCAGAGGCAATCCCCTGTTCATTCAGATCGAGAAGGCCGGAAAAGGTCTTATAATAGCCTTCGAAGGTGAAGATCAGTTCGTGCGGCAGCCACCATTCCAGACCGGCGACGTAGTGTCTGGCGGTCTGGGGATCGTAGGAAGCGTTGATGGGCAGCCAGAGATCCATAAAGGCAAAGTTCTGTTCACCGCTGGCCACGGTTGTGAGATATTGGGTGTAGTGGCCAAAGCTCGCCTTGAGGGCGAGGTTGGAGGTCAGCTGATACTGCACTCCCAGCCTGGGCGAGAGGAACCAGCGGTCGCCGAGGCTGTAGTGTTCAGCGCGGGCTCCGGCCTTGAGCATCAGCCGGGGATAGAGCTGCCAGTGGTCCTGGGCGTAGAGGGCGAAGAGCGCCGGACGGGAGGAATAGGAGAACAGTTGATAGTCGTTGATTGAGATGCCGTAGGTGAAATCCAGATCGGAGTAGGCTCCGCCGAGCTTGATGGTGTGGCCGCTGAGGCCGAAATAGTTGAAATCGGTGCGGGCACTGTAATCGTCGATCTCGTTGTTAAGGGCCAGATTGGCCGAGCCGCTGCTGCTGACGACCGCACTGAGCCTGTTTTTAAAACGGCTGTGCGAAAGCAGGGTCTCTGCAAAGAGATCGGGACGGATAATGTAGCGCCAGTTCAGGCTGGTGGTGCGGTTCCCCCACACCCAGTCCAGATCCACGTCCAGCTCATCTTCATCCTCTGCCTCCGATGAAAAATCGAGGACATCGTCACCATAGAAACCGCTGAATGTCAGCCGGTGGCGATGCGAAAGATCGAGATTGATCTTGCCCTGGAAATCGTAAAAATAATAGGGAAAGGCGTAGTCGCTCTTTTTGAAGACCTGATCGAAGTAGGTCCTCCGGCCGGCGATCAGAAAGGAGCCGGCCGGAATGGGGCCCTCGACCATCGCCCGGGCGGAGAGGAGGCTGATGCTGGCGACCCCGCCGTACGATCGCGCATCTCCCTCGCGGTTGGTGATAGAGAGCACCGACGAGAGCCGGCCCCCGTATTCAACCGGAAAGCCACCGCTGAGAAACTCCAGTTCCTTGATCGCGTCTACATTGAAGGTGCTGAAGACACCGCCGAGATGGAAGGGATTATAGACGCTGACCCCATCCAGGAGGACGAGGTTTTGATCCGGGCTGCCCCCCCGGACGTAGAGTTGGCTGGAAAAGTCGCTGCGGCTGACCACCCCTGGCAGCAGCTGCAGGGTGCGAAAAACATCCGCCTCGGCCAGAGTCGGCACTTGCTGAAGCTGGCGCATGGAGAGGGCGGTGGTGGAAATCTGCACCTCGCGCTCAAAACGCTCCCGCTGTGCGGTCCGGGTCACCTCCCCCATCTGGATCGCCACGGGGGTCAAGGCGATCGCCAGCACAGTGTCCTGGCCCGCGCGCAGCCGGAGTTCCCGTTGCCAGCGCTCATAGCCGAGCAAAGAGACGGTGAAGAGATAGCGCCCTTCCTCCAGATGCGGGATGACGAAATAGCCGCGCAGGCTGGTGAGGCTTCCGAACCGTGTCCCATCCAGATAGACATTGGCGTAGGGCAGAGGTTCGCTGTTGGTGGCATCGCGAACGAACCCGCTGATGGATGCGGGTTTGACCTCTGCGCCTGCTTGCACCCCGCTGACCCCGAGAAGAAGCTTAAGAACCAAGAGAAAAACGGGGGGTTTTACGGGCGGGGCTTTCATGGCGAATGGCCGGGGGACTAGTTTTCGATTTTAACTTTATCGAGTTCCATCCTGACTGATCCCAGCGGCGCACGGCTCTTGATCCGAACCGGCAAGCGGCGGTCGTCCATGGAGAGCCAGATCCACATCTCTCCCTTGAGCTCCTCCGTCGAACCGGGGCGCTTGCCCGGCACCAGCAGCAGACAATCGAATTTGCCGGCCGGCACCTCGATCTTTTCCTGTTTTTCGACCGTCATCGTCAGGGGATAGACGTTTTTGTCAATATAGCTGTCCAGGTCGATCTTCTGTCCGACTTTCAGATCAAGGGTGCGCACATAATAGATGATCGAGAGGACATCCTGACTGTATGAGGGCACGGCAAGTGTATCCTTACCCTCAAAGGCGCGAGCATTGAGGGGATCGAAGCGCGCTTTGCGGAAGGCCTTGAATTTTCCCTCCCGCAGAATCCGCTCATATCCCCACGGGAAGAGCCCCTCGCGGTCGAGAATGCTCGTCATGACGTCATCCACCCGATAAAAGCTGGAGAAAAAATCGTTGGTCCAGAGCCGCATCGTGAGCAGATAGGTGCTGCGGCCGTTATATTCCTCCCCATCCTTCAGCCAGAGGGATCCCCGGCCGGCGCTCATCTTGCCGAAATGAACCCGGTATTCCAGATATTCGCCCGCCTGAAACTCCTGGTGCGGAAAAAGGCGCAGTTCCTCCGGATTCGCGGCTTGTGTATAGCTTTGACCATGGAGAGTGAAAAGGGCGCCGCAGAGCATAGCGAGCGCCCAGGCTGTTTTATTCCAGTTTTTCATATTTTCCCCGGCGGTATGACCGCGCTGTTCAGGAGTTGTTCCTTTACTTTTGCAAACACCCGGTCGCTGGTTATTAATTCCATGCAGTTGGAATGGGCACAGCGCTCTCCCGTGCATTTTCCGCAGGCTGGCAGCGGCGGCGTCAGCACAGAGTCCAGATGTCCATACGGACCCCAGCGCACCGGAGCGCAAGCAGCCAGCGGGCAGTAGAGCCCGACCACGGGACAGCCCACGGCGACCGCCATGTGAAGCGGCCCGGTGCTGTTCGCCACCAGCAGATGAGCCCGGCTCAACAAGGCCAAAAGCTCCTTGATCGAGAGCGCACCATCCAGCCGCCTGGGCTTGCTCTGCATCATGCTGCATAACCGGTCAACGAGCGGGGCCTCCGCTTTGTTCCCGGTGATCACTATCGTAAGAGACAGCTCCTCCTGGATGCGATCGGCCAGGATGGCGAAGCCGGAGAGGGGCCAATCCATCGCCGACCCGCCGCTGCCAGGATGGAGGACAACAAAGCCGCTGCCGGGTGAAATTCCAAGTTCTTCCAGCCGCGACGCCACCGCACTGTGCGCCTCTTCAGGAATGTGCAGGTAAAAACCGACGTGATCTAGCGGGGCGCCCAAAGCACGGGCCAGATCGAGATTGAGATCCAGCTCGTGACGGCCCGATTTCCGGCGATGGTGAAAGAGACGATGATTGAAGAGGAAAGAATAGGCCCGGTAGCCAGTGCCAGTCCGGTGCCGAATGTGGGCCAGGAGACAGAGCAGGGCCAGCCTGAGGGAGGGATGGAGAAGAAGGACGGTATCAAAACGACGGCTGCGCACCAGGCGCAGCAGACGTAAAAATCCTGCCAGGCCGGCATGCTCGCCCGAGCCATCATCGAGCAGGATCTCGTCGGCATGGGGGTGCCCGCTGACCAGCTCCCGGGTATAAGGGCGCACCATCATGGCGATAAAAGCGGAGGGGAAGGCCTGGCGCAGCGCGGTGAGGACCGGAGTGGAGAGCACGACATCACCGATCCGGTCTGTCCGGATCACCAGAATCCGCTCCGGTGTATAGCCGGGGGTTTTCTTGCCCGTCGAGGTCAATCGCTTTCCAGCACAGTATCGATCTCCAGCCTGGAGATGGCGCCCTCGCGCAGTACACGCACGGGCAGCCTGGTCACATCGACCACCGTGGAGGGTGTCGTCGAGAGGGTTTCGGAACCGTCGATGATCAAATCGAGCTCATCACCGAATTTTTCATTCACCTGCTCCGCAGTCACCGCCGGGGGCTCATTGCTCCGGTTGGCGCTTGTGGAGATGATCGGAAAACCGCTGCTCTTGAGCAGCGCCAGGCAGATGGGGCAGTCGGGAATCCGGACGGCGATGGTGTGGGAACGATGAAAGGGCGAGCCCACCAGCTCCCTGGATGCGCGAAAAACCATGGTCAAGGGACCAGGCCAAAAATTCTCCATCAGACGCTCTGCCGCCTCCGGTATCTCCTCCACCAGATCGCCGACCTGGATGATATCGGCTGCAATGACGATCAGGGCCTTGCTGCGATCGCGGCTTTTTAGATTGTAGATCCGGTCGACCGCGGCAGCAGAAAAGATGTTCGAACCGATGCCGTAGACGGTTTCAGTGGGGTAGCCGATGACTCCGTCCTTGCGCAGTATGCGGACAGCGCGGCTGATCAGATCGTCCTCGGGCTGCTTGGAATTAATTTTGATGGTTTCGCTCATGCTTGCTCTTCCGCATGATGAGATTGCTCAGCTCCGCAAAGACCATTTCGGGCGGAATCCCGGTCATGCATTTATGCGTACCGATGGGACAGCTATTGCCGCCGTGAATCGAACAGGGCCGGCAGGGCAATTCAATTTGAACGATCACAGAGCCCGCGCTGAGGGGACCAAAACCGAACTTGGGTATGGTGGGACCGAAGAGAGCCACCGCCGCCGTGCCCATGGCGGAGGCGAGATGCAGGGGGGCGCTGTCATTGCTCACCAGCACCTCCGCGCGTCCTATCAGCTCGGCGGACTGACGCAGGCTGAGCTCGCCGGCGCTGTTGACCCAGAATCCGGTCAGCCCCTCGCTGATCTCCGTACACAGGGTCCGGTCGCCCCTGCTGCCGATCCAGACCAGACGCCATCCGGACGCCAGGACCATCTCCGCCAGCCTGCGATAGGATTCCGCTGGCCAGCGTTTGGTTGCCCAGATCGATCCCGGCGCGATGGCAATAAGCGCACCGGTCGTCCCGCCCAGGCTGGCCAGCATCCGATCGACAGCACGATGGTCGGCCTCGTCCGGGAATATCTCCGGCGGCACCAGACCCGGCTCTTGGCCCAACGCTCCGAGCAGGGCCAGGTTTCTCTCAACCTCATGGCGCTTCCGGTCATAAACCACCCGGTGAGTGAAAAGAAAAGCAGCGCTGCTGGTGGTAAAGCCGACACGCAGGGCCGCCCGCGTCCACCAGGCTAAAAACGCACTGCGCAGGGAGCGGTGCGGTACCAGGACCAGATCATACCTTTCACGCCGCAGCCGACCGGCCAAGGCAAGCAGGGAACGCACGCCCGCATCGCGCCCGCGCTTGTCATAGAGGGTGAGACGGTGCAGCGCGGGATTGTTCTCCAGGCTGTTCGCGGCTGACGGAATGACCAGGGCGTCGATCGACGCCTGCGGAAAAAGATCATGGCTCGCCCGGATCAAGGGCGACACCAGCACGACATCACCGATAAAGGCGGTTTGAATGATCAGTATCTTTTCAATCTTGTGCAACCGGATTCCCATCCTCTGCCGGACCCGCCGGGGGTGATGTCTTCCATCGCTTGTGCATCCACAGCCAGTGGTCGGGATGGAGACGGATATAGTTTTCGAGCAATCGGGCGTGCCGCTGGGTAAGCTCGTGAATATTCTCGGGCGTGACCCCCTGCAGGTCCCGATGATCGATCTCCTCAAGCTGAAGTGTATGCCGGCCCGCTTGCCCGCGCACAACCACGCCGAAGATGAGAGGCGCCCCCGTCTTGAGAGCGAAAAGGGCCGGCCCGGACGCCGTCGAGGAGGGCCGATTGAGGAAATCGACAAAAACTCCCTCGTTGTGCGCATCCTGATCCGCGAGGATGGTCACGAACTTGTTGGCTTTGAGGGCGCGAAAGATCGTGCGCACGCCCATGCCCAGATGGGTGATCTCCACCCCCCAGCCGGTTCGTGTCTGATTGATGAGCTTGTTGACCAGGGGATTGCGCTGGTCGCGCGCCAATCCCACCATGGGAAATCCCAACCGGTGAATCACGGCGGGGAAGAACTCCCAGTTGCCAAAATGTCCGGAGAGACAAATGGCGCCGCGGCCTTCATGCCCCGCACGCTCAAGCAGTTCACCACCCACGACGCTGATATACTCCCGGTAAAAGCGGTCGTCCATCTTCGGCATGCGGATGAACTCGACGATGTTCTGGCCGAAGTTGCGGTAGACCTGTCTGCAGATAGCACGTACCTCGTCATCACTTTTTTCCGGAAAGGAACGGGCGATATTCTGCAGCGCCACCTCCCTGCGGATGGGGACGATATGATAGACAAAGCCGCCCAGCCTGACGCCCAAACGCAGGGCGAGCCGATGCGGCATGAGACGAACCGGAAAAACCAGGAGCTGGACGAGCAGATACTCGACGACATTCTGGATCTGTTTCATCTTTTAATGTACTGAAATCTGCAGAAATATTCAAGATCTGATTCCATCCTCCCCGCCGGGCTCCCCTTCCGGCGGCTCCTCCTCATCATCCTCTTCATCCCGGCGCGGCATGAGATGGGGCGCAACCCAGGGGGTCTCGTATCCCCCCTCCCCCTCGGCGGGCAGGCGCAGTACATCCCCCTCCCCGAGCTGGCGGGCGCTCTCCCATTCACGCAGCTGGCGCCGGTTGCGCCGGCGGACCAGCAAGACCACAATGAGAAACAGCAAGGGAAGAGCGAGCCAGATCAGTTCGTCCACTTCGCTGAGCCAGAGCCACTTTTCCGTTTTTTCAAGATGGCCGCGCCATTCCTCCTCAAATCCGCTCATCGTGCTTCCGGTGGCGCGCATTAAGATCGCATCACTGCTTTCGCCCGCGGCGTACCCATCCAGAATGGCGCGCAAAGCCTCGATATCATAAGTGGCCAGCAGGTAGCGCACCGCTGAATAGCTTTGTTCGTAGGCCAGTTGGGCGCGATCGCGGTGAAAATTGAGGACCTCATCGATCTCCTGCAGCGGTATCAGCGATCCGGTGGCGAGGGCGCGCGAGATCCGACTTCTCTTTTCGTACTGTTCATGCTCGGAATAAAAGATCGCCAATCCCTCGTCGAGCCAGCGCGGCAGCTCCCGGTTCCCGAGCCTTTGATGAAGCAGCAAGTGTAACAGCTCATGCACCAGACTCTGGCTGTAGGAGGATTCAGGGCGGTCCCAGCGCGGGGAGCGGACCATCATTGTCGAGGTGGCAGGCACAGCGAAAGCCTGGGTCCATTCCGGCATATGGCCGCGCAGATAATCCCTGAAGCTCTCCCTGGTAGGAACAATGATGACGCGGAGGGTATCGCGGGGTACTAGTTGCAGATCATGTGCAATCTCCTCAGCGGCCCGCTCCAGAATGGAACGGGTCTCCTCCAGCAGCCTGCTGTCTTCTATAGTGTAATAGATACAGAGAGTACCGGAGCAGTGCCGGAGGTAGCTCACGCCCTCTGTTGAAGCCGTAGCCGCGAAGGAAAAGGCGAGGAGAAGGGTAATAATGAGGAGAGCCAGCGGGACTCTCATAGCGCATCCGGCCTGTGCATATATTCGCTGACAGCAGCGCCCATAGCGAGGATCTGTTCCATGGCGGCTTCGCGCATGCACTCGGGATGATGTTCAGCACATTCTTGCAGGCGGCATTGCCTGAGTTGGGCCGGACAGCCCTTCGCCGCCCTGAGATCGCCCCGGGCCCGCAGCGCCATCTGCAGCTCCTCCTGGGGGAATCTGCGGCCGCGCATTTTGATGCCGAATTCGACGGTCTTTTCCCACACAAAGCGGTGGGCTTCGAGCAGCCCGGCCGGGGGCAGCGCCTCCAGCTGCTCCTGCAGACCGCCGCCGCAGAGGAGCGCGCGCAGCAGATCCAGCTTTGTACTATAGGGCAGCGCCATGATCATCCCGTCTCCAGCAAGGTCATTGGCTTCATGCCTCCATACTCCTCACAGCTTCTCCAGCAGCAGGTCGAGCAGGGTCGTCACCACCTTGCGGACGCTTGCCGGTTTGTGCCCCTGATAAAAGAGAAATCTGGCGGAGGAGGAGAGGGCAATGTGCGGCCGTACTGCACTCTCGGGCACCGGCAGGGGTTGCAGGCCATGATCGGCCGCGATCACAAAGGGAGCCGCAAAAGAGGAGGATGCGAAGGTGACCATCTCCCGGCAGGCGGCATAGGCCTCTTCATCAAACCAGTTGAAGCAGAGCAGATACCCCAGCATCTTGCGGCCGACCAGATCCCAGGCGAAGCTGCGATCATAGCCGATGCCGTAACAGTAGAGCACCAGTTCACGGTTGATCGGCATTTCCCCGAGCAGGATGCCGGCCTCGGTCTCATGAAGGATGGGACAAAAAGAGTGCAGAAATGCGCCTTTGCCGTCACCCTCCGGTCCGACGACGACAATCTCAGCCATACGCTGAATGCCGCTTTCTTCGGATCGTCGCTGCATAGGGATGAGACCTTATTGAAGGGGCCGGGAACACCCCCTGCCGCGGCGGCAGGGAGATGATGCCGGCAGATAATCAGGGTCGATGGGCGAGAAGCTTCTGGCGAATAAGCAGCAGATCCGCCCGGTGCAGAAAAAGGGTATGGGTCAGGTTCGGGGAACCACCACCGGGCGCATCGGAACCATCAGCCTTCAAGAGAGGTTTTTTTTTTGATGGCCGTTGCGGGTGAAAAAAGAGGCCATGCGGGAGTAGGGTTCGGCCGACCTTTGGCGCGATTCCGAAACCTGCCTTATCATGCTGCTGGCGATGAGATCCGCATCCGAGGCCTTTCCCGGTGAAATCACGATCAATTTCCGCTCCCAAAGCGCCTGGATCACCTCGATGGTGCGCAGCTCATCCTCGCCGAGTGAGGCGACCAGCAACCGGATGGGCTGCGGCCGTTCGAGGAGTTCCCAGATGCGCGCCTCCCGCTCCGGCAGCTCCGGGCGGACCACATCCGCTGCGCGCGCGACATAACTCTCCACAGAGGGCAGCTGCGCACTCCGCTGCCTGTACTCGTGGAGGCGTTGTGCCCCGGCCAGCAGCAGCTCTCGGTTCGACCTGATAATCCTGCGCTCACGCTGCACTGGCTGCATCGTCAGTTCGAAATAGCCATGCAGCCACAACATCAGATTATCGAGCGCCTCCTCGGCGGTAGAATCCCTCAGCACTGCATCCACAACCTCCCCCTGGTCGACGAAAAGGTAGCCCTCATCGGGCTCCTGCACCAGATGAATCATCGCGGATTTCTTGCCGAGTTCGAGGGTCTGGATCAGATCCATGAGGCTCATCTCTTCGAGGCTGCCCGTGAAACCCTGGTTCAAGGGAACATCCCCACCGGGTGTGACCGCGCTTTCGCGCAGAATCGATTCCACACGGGCCACCACCTCTTCGGGATAATAGGGTTTGGCGATAAAATCATCGATCTCCAGGGAGAGAAGCTTGAGGCGCGTCTCCAGCTCCGGCAGCCGGGTGATGAAGATGAAGGGGGTGTCCTGGGTGTCGGCATGAGCGCGAATCCGCCTGAAGAGATCGGCGCCGTCGATGCCCGGCTGCTCGAGCTCACTGAGAATAAGCAGTGGAGGAGCTGCGAAGGCGTGCTCAAGGGCGGCGGCGCTTTCAGCGATGACTATGCTCTCGAGATGATGGTCATGCAGGGCGTTGACCAGCTGCGTGGTCGCCGCTGAGGCTGCATCGACAATGAGGATGTTCTGCCTGGGAGTATTAGGGCCTGACATGTCCGTTTCCAAACCTCAGGAGGTAGTCTGTATGGTCTTGGTCCGCGCATCGCGCCGGGCCTGAGGCCGGTAAAAAGTCTCAAAGAGGCGGAAGATGATCCGCCGGGAATTGACGACCGAGAAATCACTGACCAGCTGCAGGCCGTCCCGCTCCCGCAATCCCAGCCTCTGACGGATGGTCTGCACCTCGAGCGGTTTTTTCAGGTATTCATTATAGCTAAAGACAATGATCGCCGGCAGGCTGGTTTTTTCGCGCAGCACCTGGCGGAGGTAGCGCTGATACCCCCAATCCACACTGCGGCCGTCGATGAGGAAGATAAAGCCGAGCAGGGAGCCGGCGAAAAAGTCGATGACCGGGGCGAACTCTCGTTCCAGCGAGAGGGCGATGAGATTGAGCAGATGGCCACCCTTGAACTCGGCGGTGCCGAGGATCAAATCCGAATCGGCGGGCTGCAGGGCGCTCTTCTCCTGCACCGCATCGATGGCGAGGTTGGCGATCATCTGGCGGCACAGTTCGCGGTTGTTGCCGAGAATCAGGATGCTGCCGTGGGCACTGCGGAATTTCTCCTGTATCCTGACATGCTGTTCCAGTTCGCGCACCTCGTCCGCCCCCTCCTCTTCTTCGGGAACGGGTTCAGAAGGCGGGGCTTCGGCCAATTCCTCTTCCGCACCGATTTCGAGCAGGGCATCGGCGGGATGGTGCGGAATGACCCGGTCGAGATCGGAAAAGACCGATCCCCCCTCCAGGCTCCTGCTGCCGGCGAAAAGATCCTGGCCCTCCTCCTCGGCGCGGCGAAGATCATAAAAGAGATCCTTGTCGAAGCTGCTGTCGGAATTCCACGCGGAGGAATCCGGAGCAAGGGGCTGGAGCACACCCGGCTCCTCCACAAAGAGGGGCGTCTCCTCTCCGGCAGGAAGGGGCTCCGCTTCGGGGGAGCTCCCGTCGATCTGCTCGTGCAGCAGCTCCTCTGTGGTTTCCGATCCGATCGCTTTTTCCACATGTTCCAGACCGGAAGAAGGAAGGACTCCCGCCTGACCCGCCATCTCCGGCGCCTGCTCCACTGCACGGGAAGTTTCACCCAGCTCGTCGGCCGGCTCAAAATCCCGCAAAGAATGGAGAAATCCGAGTTCGTAGAGCTTGAGAATCCGGTTCAGAGTGGTGATTTCATCATACTTGCTCTCATCGATGATCCGGCCGAGTGAATGGGCGCCATCGAACAGCCGGACAAAATACTCAAGATCGGAGGCCAATTCTTTTTTCGCGATGATCTTTTTAAAGTTTTGCGTCGTCACCAGAACCGTCTCCAGCGCGGGCAACCTGTGCAACAGCTCTTCGCGTTGTTCCATTCTCTTGGCTCCTTGCAGTAACAACCCCATATTGCTGACGCCGATCTCATCTGTCCCATCAACAGGAGCAAAAACCATAGTGAAGCGGCCCTTTTTCCACGAGAGCATTTTCAGGACCGCCTCCTCGCTGCGCTGCAGGCCGGCTGAGGCGCGAATGACCGCCCCCTCCTTGAAGACTATCCGCCCCGAAACTCCGTTCTCATTGTTCAGGGTGAGCACGCCGCTTTTACGCTCGGCGCCGAAGACCTCGATCAACTCGACCGCGCCGAGATCGGCCAGACGGCCGCTGAATTGGCTGCGGCTCCGCTTCAAGAGCTGCCGGTAGCGCTCCTGGCGCTTGAGCACCATCTGCACGCGCATGACAATCTCACGGACGTGGATCGGCTTGATGATGTAATCCTTGGCGCCCAGCTTGAAGCTTTTAACCCGGTTCCAGACATCGCTCTTCTGGGTGAGAAAGATCACTGAGCAGCTGCGGTTGAGGGGCGACTGCTGGGCCTGTTCCAGAAGGGCATAGCCGTCTATTCCGGGAGCAGATACTTCAGACAAAATGGCGTCAAAGGAACGGGCGGTGATCTTCTCAAGGGCTTCGCTATCGTTGGCGGCGGTATCGACATCAAACTGGAGATCGAGGAAATTATTGCGCAAAATGCGGACATTTTTGGGATCGGGATCTATGAGCAGAATACTGAGCGGATTCATGGGATGCATTTCCGGGTTGCCAATACAATGAGTGTGTTTTTAACCGATAAAAATTTATCTAAAAATATGCCCTATGTCAAGGTTTTTCTTAAAAAAGAAAGCCGGGAAAACTCCCGGCTCTGTGTCCTTCATCGTCATTGTCGCATCTGCTCCAGCCGCCTCAGAGGAGCATCTCCTGAACCCGGTTCACGAGTTTGGGCCTGCCCGCAGCCCTTTTTTTCATCGAAAAGTAAAGCAGGCGGTTGTTGAGATATTCAAAATTGGTGAGAGGGATCTTGGCCGCCCCGGCGAGATTGAAATCGGTTTTCTCGAACAACCCGGGAGCCTCGAGCCGGCAGGGTGCGCTTCCTCCTTCTGCCTTGCTCCAGAGAAAGAGAGAGACCTCGTTGTGCAGGGGGTCGCTGTAGAGCATCACCCCGATCTGATCCCGGCTCAGATTAAAATCGGTCAGGCTGGTTTTGCTGCCGTCGCCGTTGGCGGAGAAGGCCAGTGTAGCCAGGTAAGCCTTGCCCCGCTGCCGGTCTTTCTCCGGGATCGGGCGGCAAATCAGCAAACCATATTTGACCTTGTTGCAGGCGCGCTTTTTGCAGAAATCCAGCAATCCGGGCCGCACCGGCCTCTCCAACTCCTCGGAAAGGATGGCATAAAAGGCGTACAGGTTTTGCATCTTTCTGGCGCAGCGCGGGCAGCTTTTAACGTGGACCTTGATTTGCTCTCTGGTCTCCGCCGCGGTCAGTTCGTCAAGACAGTATAACTCGAGCTCTCTGGTTCCGGGGCAGTCGACTTTACGATGGCGCTCGCTCATGGTCTGTGTTTATCCAGGCTATGGCCTGGCTCCCTGTTTGTTACACCCTCCTATTACTAATATGTAACATACAGACAAAAGCGAGCAACTACGGAAAAATTAAAGCATTTCACACAAATATTTTCGAAATTCTTTTTTCGCCAGCTTGGCCAGATATTCAAAAACTGAACGTTCCTGCTGCCGATACGCCTTCTGGGTCAGTTCGGGCATATAGAATTTGAGGTTTCGATAATAGGAGGAGGTGTCCCGTTTCTGAATGAGATCATAGAGCACATCGCGGAGTGCGCGATGATAGATCGCCGCCTTTTTCGCAGGCAGCTTGTGGGTGCGCAGATACTGGAAATCCAGCCGCGACCAGATGCTCTCCATCACCACGCTGATATACTCCTCCATCTCCTTGCTTTCCAGTTCATCGGAGGGCGTCGAAACCGATTCCCCGGCAGCCAGCCGTTCGCGGCAGACATCGAACTTGACGTAACGGACCAGTTTGACCACAGCGTCCAGGGCGCAGAAATTCTGATTGTCGGCGAGGGAATGAATGGCTTCCAGCAAACGGCGGATGGAGACGGAAACGGAATCGCCGGAGCGGTAGTTGTCCAGAAAAAGCTTGTGCAGCATCTCCTCGGGGATCGGCGGCAGGGTGCGGCGCAGATAGAGGGCCAGCCGGGCGCTCGGCACGCCTCCCTGTTCATTCTTCGGCACCGGGCCGTGAAATACATATTCCTTGCCCAGTTCACGGAAAAGATGCAGGTCGGCAGCCGTGCGGATCGCCACCTTGATGTTGCGTACGATCTTCGCCCCCTCCGGATCCCGCTCCCGGAAAATTCGCGAAAGCTCCTGCTTGGTCTTGCGCACGATCAGACGCCGTGTGAGGATCAGAACCTCAGCATCATTGATAAAAGGCATCTCTGCAAATTTGCCTTCGTAATATTTTTTCAGCTGCGGAAAACGGCCCGACTCGTCACGGCCGAAAAGCTCGGCGATGCAATCCATCGCCAGGTCAGCCAACTCGAGATCCGCCTCCCAGGCATCTCCGCTGATACGCTTGCCCAGCATCTCCTGGTATTTGAGATAGCTGAGGGAAATCTTCTGCGCCAGATTAATGTACTGGATCAATCCGGACTGACTATAGCTCCCGTCGCAGATGCTGTACACAAGCTGCGTTAGATTCGCATTTTTCATAGGATCGCGTCGCACTTCCTTGTTCATCAATGGCCACCCCCCTCCACCAGCACCTCCCCGCCCCGATCATCGCCCCCATGGACCCCACCGCTCACGAGGGTACAGAATCCCGCTGGTCATCCCCGCCGGCTGCTGACTGCCGGCGACCCCGCACCCCGCACACAATCCGGGGTTCACATAGCCTGCGCAAATCGTGTACCAAGAATTGTGCTGCGGAGCACTTTGGTAAATTATTGTTATTATTGTTTTGAAAAGAAGGGGGAGCAGGTTTTACGGGAAGGGGGCTGTGACAGCCTGATACAATGTGCCGGGATGAAACATAAAAAAAGGCGCAAAGCAATTTTGCTGTGCGCCCGGTCACAAAATCAAAATATCATCTAGCTCTTTACCATCGGGAGTCCGTATTTTTTCGCCTTGCGGTAGATGGTCGCCCGCCCGATGCCGAGCTTCTTGGCGGTCTGGGAGATGTTGCCCTCGCATTCCAGCAGAGCCTGGCGCAGGGCCTCCTCCTCAAGCTTTTCGATCCAGCTGGCGAGGGTGTTGTCCGATTCGTAGATGCGCTTTTCGCCCAGGGAACGGACCGCCGCCGGCAGATCCTTGGCGCCGATCTCCGGGCCGCTGGCAAGCACCATCGCCCGCTCCATGGCATTCTCCAACTCGCGCACATTGCCCGGCCAGTGGTAGGCCATCATCAGATCCAGGGCATCCGGGGTGATCCCTTCAATGCTCTTGCCCTCCTGCTTGGCGTACTTTTGCAGGAAATGACCGGCCAGCAGAGGGATGTCTTCGCGGCGCTCTCGCAACGGCGGCAGCTTGATCGGAAAGACCGAGATGCGGTAGTATAGGTCCTCGCGGAACTCGCCCTTTTTCATCTCATCCTCGAGATCCTTGTTGGTGGCAGAGATGATCCGCACATCGACCTTGACCAGCTCGTTGCCGCCGACCCGCTCGAACTCCCGCTCCTGCAGCACACGCAAAAGTTTGGACTGCGTCGCCGGGGTCATCAGGCCGATCTCGTCCAGAAAGATCGTGCCGCCATTGGCCTGCTCGAATTTGCCGATACGCCGTCCGACCGCACCGGTGAAAGAGCCCTTCTCATGGCCGAACAACTCGCTTTCAAGAAGCGACTCAGGCAGGGCAGAACAATTGACGGCGACGAAAGGCTTGCCGGCGCGCATCGTCGAGTGGTAATGAATCGCCCGGGCGATCAGCTCCTTGCCGGTGCCGCTTTCACCCTGGATGAGAACCGTCACATTGCTGTTGAAAACCTTCTCGACGGCGCGGAAAACATCCTGCATCACGCCGCTCTGACCGATGATGTTGGCAAAGGCGTATTTGCTCTTGAGTTCGGAGCGCAGCTCATCGACCTCGCGTCGCAGCGAGCTGTTCATCAAAGCGTTGTTCACCGTCACCAGCAGTCGGTCACGGGCGAAGGGCTTGGTCAAAAAATCGTAGGCCCCCGCCTTCATGCTCGAAACCGCCCGCTCGATGGTGCCGTGCGCGGTCATCATGATCACCGGGATGTAGGGATTTTCTTCTCGGATTCTGTGCAGGGTCTCGATGCCGTCAATGCCCGGCATCTGTATATCCAGCAGGACCAGATCGGGGGGATTTTCCTTGATCAAACGCAAACAAGCTTCGCCGCTCAGGGCCGTCTCTATTTCATACCGCTTCTCTTTGCGAAGACTTGCCTCGATCATCTTGCAGATATTCTTGTCATCATCGACAATGAGAATATTTGCCTTGCTCGTTGTTTCATCCACCATGCCACTCTCCAATATTGGCTGAGAGGTATCGATGCTTTATCATGCGCTGCTTAAGGTATCATACCAAAATTTTGTCTAATTTGCAAGATATTTTTGTCTTACTTTGAGACAGTTACAGGATCCCGTGGCTGCGGCAGAGCGACAGCAGCAGCTTCTCGGCGTGTGGACCATCTTCCGGCTCGACAGCAACAGAGAGATGGAACCAGTGCGGGGGGAGATTGAAGGCGGGGAGCAGCTTGACCCAATCCTTGTCGGTGGTGATGATCACATCCGCCCGGTGGTGCTCCCGCACTCTTTCCAGATCACGAATATCGCGCTGCCCATAGTCGTGATGATCCCTGAAGCAAATGAACCGGACGACCTCAAAGCCCATTTCCCGGGCGGTATTCAACACCCCCTGCGGTTTGGCCAGGCCACAAAAAAGTACGACGCGCAGATCGGGCGTCGGATCAAGCCGCTCCCCGGCGCGATTGCGGCAGTCCGTGACCCCCAACCTCGCCCTGATAGAGGGCAAATCCGCCGGGCTGTGAATGAGCAGATCATCGTGGAGGCGGGCAGACTCGTTGAACCAGAGCAGGTCGGCGCGTCTCAGGGCCTCCAGCGGTTCCCGCAGCGGCCCCGCCGGCAGCAGCCAGCCGTTGCCGAGATCGCTCTGCTCCTTGAAGGTGACGATATCGAGATCCCGGTGCAGCCGGCGATGCTGAAATCCGTCGTCGAGAAGAAAGAGATCCGGCCGAAAGTGTTGGAGGGCATGCCTCCCGGCGCGGGCACGGTCGCTGTCGACGACCACAACAGCCCCGGGCAGCTGCTGCGCCAGCAGCATCGGCTCGTCGCCCGCCTCCTCCACTCCGGAGCGAATCCCCTCGCCATCCGCCACTACGACCATGCCCCGGCTCCGTCGCCGGTAGCCGCGGCTGAGGATGCACACCCTTTGGCCCTGCTGCTGCAGCCAGCGCACCAGATAGAGCACCGTTGGGGTCTTGCCTGTGCCCCCGACCACGATATTGCCGACGCTGATGACCGGGCGCTCAAGCCGGAACACCTCAGCCGCGCCGCTGTCGAAGCGGCGATTGCGCCTCCTGATGGCCAGGCCATAAAGCCCGGAGAGGGGCCGCATCAGCAGGGCGGGCCACCTGGTTTCAAAATAGCCCATTCGCCTCCTCCTCCAGTTTGGCCAGCCGGCCCTCCACTTCCCGGCGAAAGAGCTCCAGCTCTTCGCTGTCGAGTCTTTCCGGAACCCGGATGGGCTCGCCGTAGATCAGGCGGACACGGGAGAGGGGCCACCAGAGCGTCATCCGGTCCCAGCTGTTCAGGGTGATGGGCCGAGAAGCCGCAAAAGTCATCGGCAGAAGGGGGACGCCTGCCCGCATCGCCAGCACGAGCGCTCCGGTCTTGAAGTGATGGCGCGGGCCTGTCGGGCCATCGGGCAGGATGCAGCAGATCCTGTTGAGGCGGAGGGCCTTGAGCATGTCACGAAAGGCCTGTCTTCCGCCGCGCGTGCTTGAGCCGCGCACTGTGAAATAGCCCAGCCGCTGGACGGTCCGGGCGATCATCTCGCCGTCGCGATGTTCGCTGACCATGGCCACCACTCCGAGATGGCGATGCAGATAGAGGGGGGCAACCATCTTGCCATGCCAGGGCACGGCGATGAAGCCCTTGCCCTCGGCAACCAGCTGGTTCCAGTATTTACGGTTGCGGACGCTGATCCTAGCACTCTTGCCAAAGAACAGGATGAGCAGCCAGGCAAACCTGGTCGCAAGAAAAAAGAGCACTTTTTCCTTGTTTTTTTTATCCATAAGAGTATACTGATTTTTTGTGTCAGAGCCTGTGCGAGCTATCACACTACCCTAATTTGTCTCATCCTGATGCAGACCGATCTGTTCAAGCACCAGGCGGGCGGTTTTTTGCGAGGCTCCGGCCTCACCCAGCCTGTTCCGCACACCAGCAAGCTTGACCTGCATGGCCGAGCGCGCCGGCTCATCAAAAAGGAGCCGCTCCACGACCGGCGCCATCTGATCGGGGACGAGATCATCCTGCAGGAATTCGGGGACGACCGCTTCGCCAGCGACAATATTGACAAGGCCGATATTCGGGATCTTGACCAGCTGTTTTCCGATCGCAAAGGAGAGGGGAGAGACCCGGTAGAGCAGGGCGAAGGGGAGATCAGCGCAAGCCGCCTCGAGGGTGGCCGTTCCGGAGGCGACCATTCCGGCTGTGGCATAGTGCATGAGAGGATAATAGTCCGCCCTGACCGCCCTCGCCCAGGGGGCCGCGGCGACAAGAGATTCAAACTGCTGCGGTTCGACCGAGGCCGCCTGGCTGATGGCGACCTGCAACTCGGGATGGTTTCGGCGCAGCTGCTCCGCGGTCTGCAGCATCGGTGGCAGGAGATGGCGCACCTCCTGGTTGCGCGAGCCCGGGATCAGCGCCAGCAGGGGGTGGCCGGGATTGAGGTCGTACTTCTCCATAAACTCATAACGCGAGAGTCCGACCTCCATCCCCTCGAGCAGGGGATGACCAACAAAGGTGGTCTTGATCTGATAGCGGGAGAAAAAATCCACTTCAAAGGCGAAAAGAACCGCCATCTGATCGACAAAGCCGGCCATCTTCGCCGCACGTCCCTGACCCCAGGCCCAGACCTGGGGGGCGATATAGTAAAAGGTGGAGATCCCCAGTTTTTTAACCGCCTTGGCGAAACGGAGATTGAAGCCGGGGTAGTCGATGAGGACCACCACCTCAGGACGGCGGCTCTTGACCACCTCGATCAACCGGTTGAAGACACGGCGGAAGTAAAGATAATGGCGGGCGACCTCGATGAAGCCGATATAGGCGAGATCATTAACATGATAGTAGAGTTCCATGCCCGCCGCAGCCATCCGGTCGCCGCCGACCCCGAACAGCTCCAGTTCCGGTTCGAGCCCGCGCAGGGCTGCGACCAGTTTGCCGCCGTGGAGGTCCCCGGAGGCCTCTCCGGCGATGAGCATCACCTTCAACGGCATGGCAACCTCAGCGTACAAGCCAGCGCAGCAGGATCAGAATCGTCACCGCTGTGAAGCTTTGCAGCGAATTTCGTTCAGTGCGCAGGGCTTTTTTAAGGGTAGTCGGCACGCGCTCTCCCCTGCCCCAGGAGGTGAGGCGTGGAAAGACGGAGGGCACATTCTCTTCATATTCACCATACTGCGCGCCGAACTTGTTGCGCAGAAACTCTTCCTCCAGGCTGATGATCGCTCGGTACTGCACATAAAAAAGGAGCAAAAATATCACCATCAGCCAGGGCATCCAGGGCCAGGCCATGATGAGAATCCCGGAGCTGAGTAAAAAATTGCCCGGGTACAGGGGGTTGCGCAAATGCCCGTAGGGTCCGTCGGTAACCAGAACATCCGCACCGACCTCTCCGGTCGTGCGCGTGGCGCTGCCCGCATAGCGGACCGACCAGAGTCGAATCGACTCGCCGATCAGGGCGATGAGCAGTCCTGCGGCAAAAGAGGCGGGGGTCGTTCGGGCCAGCACCAGCGCTGCGATAATCAGCGGAATTGGTGTGTAGCTGCGGTACTTGAAAAAGAAATCACGCACAGTCATGGGAGTATTCCCTGAGTTGGATTTAAAAACGCTCAGCCCGCCGCTTTAGCGGGTGTTGCGGGCGATGATGCCGGTGATCTCCTCGGCCACCTGCAGCGCCCTCAATCCGTCATCCCCGCTCACGATGGGACGGGTGCGGCTGCGCACTGCCTTGAGGAAGGCCTGCCATTCGGCCTGCATGGCATCCCCCTCCGGCGCCTTGGGCTGCTCATAGATGATATGCCGCTTGCGCTTGCCCTTGTCGATCTGCCCCAACACAACAGTGGTCGGCTCCCCCTCCTCGGCGCCGACAATGCGAAAGACCTCCGAGAGGCGCTGCAGGAAATCGATCGAGATGTAGGCATCGCGCTGGAATATGCGCATCTTGCGCATTTTGCGCTGCGAAATCCGGCTGGCTGTCACATTGGCGACGCAGCCGTTGGCAAACTGCAGCCGCGCATTGGCGATATCGACCTCGTCGGAGACGACCGCCACCCCGCTGGCATCGATGCGGCTGACCTCGCTCTTGACCAGACTGAGGATGATATCAATATCATGGATCATCAGATCGAGTACGACCGCGACATCGGTGCCGCGCGGATCGAAGGGGGCCATGCGGTGGGATTCTATGAACATGGGATCGGGGAGCAGGTGCTCAAGTGCGCGGATGGCGGGATTGAAACGCTCGATATGGCCCACCTGGAGTACCGCCTTGTTCTCCGCCGCCAGCGCCGCCATCTCCTCCGCTTCCCCGATTGTCGCGGCGATGGGCTTTTCGACAAAGACTGCCTTGCCGGCCTTCAGGGCTGGCAAGGTATACTGGTGATGCAGGGTGGTGGGAACAGCGATCCCCACGGCGTCGACCTGTTCCAGCATCTCCGCATAAGTGGAGAAAGCCATGCAGCGAAAACGCTCTGCACTCTCCCGTGCACGCGCATCGTCGATATCGTAAAGGCCGACCAGTTCGGCTTCCGCCAGCTGGCTGAGGGTGTTGCAGTGAAAGGTGCCCAGTTTGCCGACACCGGCGATGCCGATTCTGACTCTCTCCATTGAAACCTCCGAATTGATCCGCCCGGGCCGGGATCAGGCGGTAAAGTGCGCCTCATCCGCAGCCTCTTGCGGGAAAATATCCTGGCAGCCCAGGCAGCGGCGGACAAGAAAATAGTCGCTCTCCTTGCGCAGCGAGGTGATCATCTCCCCAAGCAGACCAATGGAGAAAAACTGAATGCCGACAATGATCAGCAGCACGCCAAGAAATAGCAGCGGGCGGTTGCTGAGAAACCTGTTCTCGAAAATCCGCTGCCAGGTGAGCAGAATGGTGATGACAAACCCCCCAAGAAAGAAGAGAAATCCGAGCACGCCAAAAAGGTGGAGCGGCCGCATCTTGTAGCGGGTCAGGAAGGAGATGGTCATGAGATCGAAAGCCCCGCGGGCAAAACGGGCGATGCCGAACTTGGAACTCCCGTATTTGCGGGCGTGGTGCGTGACCGGAATCTCGGTGACTCGAAAGCCGTTGCGGTGGGCGATCACCGGCAGGTAACGATGGAGTTCGCCGTAGACCTGCATGGTCTTGACGACCTCCCGGCGATAGATCTTCAGGCCGCAGTTAAAGTCGTGCAGCTGGATGCCGCTGAAGCGGGAGGTGAAATAGTTATAGATCTTGGAGGTCCACCGCTTGATAAACGGATCGTGCCGCACCTTTTTCCATCCCGAGACCAGATCGTAACCCGTCTCGAGTTTGGCGAGGAGCTGGGGGATCTCCCCGGGATCATCCTGGAGATCCGAATCCATGGTGACCACGAAGGTCCCCCGCGCGACCCTGAATCCGGCGGCCAGGGCGGCCGATTTGCCATAGTTGTGCATGAACTGGATCAACTTCACCCGCTCATCCTTGCGATGCAGCTCTTCGATCAACCGGCCCGATCCATCGGTCGAGCCGTCATCCACAAAGATGATCTCGTAGCTCTTTTTCATCCCGGCCATCACTGCCGTGATCCTGTCAAAAAGTTCCTGAAGCGACTCCTCCTCGTTGTAGCTCGGAATGACCAGAGAAAAATCCGGCGGCACGGTCTTCATGATTGCATTCATGGCGCTCCTCTAGGCGATGGAACCGGCGCCGCACAGGTAGAACTCACCATTTGATCCTGTGCGCACTGGCTGGAATTTTGGTCTTGATCTCCTGGGCGGAATATTTTTTATTGATGCTGATTTGATCATACTGCAGGATGAGGTGCTGTTTCTCGGCCGGGCGCTCGATTCGTATGGTATGCGGCACCTGAACGCCCTTGATGCGGCTGAAACGCTCGAACCGCTGCCGCACAAGCAGTCGGCCGGTGGAATCGCAAAGCTCACTCCGGGTCACCACTCCACGGCCGGGATCAATCCAGAGGGTATGCAACCCCATGGAGGTTGTGCCCGTGAGCACCAGATGCTTCTCCTCCTGGCCAAGCACCGGCTCAGCCAGCGCCCCGCCCCTTTCTAGGCCGACCAGGGTGCCCAGCAGCAGGTCATACCCTGGCGCGATCCTGAAAAAGCGCTCCCAGCGCAGCGAATCCATCGCCCCCTGGCCGTAGAGATTTTCGGTCGGGAGATAAAAACGGTATTCATGACGGTCGGAGAAGAGCCAGCCGACATCAAGGCCCAAAAGGGCTTCGAGGCGGAGGAAGAGGGTGTCGGGTTGGTCGATAAGAACATCGATATCGAGCGAGAGGGAACGGCTCGGAGATGAAAGCTGAAGACGCCCCCGCCCGTTGAAATGATCGATTCGCGCATAATTGCTCTCGAGAGCGGTGAGTACCCGCTGCGGAGAAGCCGTATCGGCGGGGAGGAGGGCTGGCCGGCGGAAAGTCGCACACCCGCCCGAAGCCATGATGACCGCAAGAAGGAGCGCGCTGGCTCCCCGTGTAAGGATGGAATGGAACACCCGGTTGTGAACCATGGCGATCAATCAGTTTTTCTCTTCTTGCGGGATCAATTTCAGTAGTTTGGCCTTGACCTGCTGGCGCTCCGGCTCGAGCTCGAGGGCCCGTTCGTAGGCCCGCCGCGCCGGCTCTTTTTCGCCCATGGCGAGAAGAACGTCGCCATAATGCTCCCACACCTCGGCCGATTTCGGAGAGAGCGCGATCGATTTTTCGATCCTCGCGCGCGCGCCGCTCGCGTCCCCCTGGCGGAAGAGGATCCAGCCCAGGGTATCCCAGTAGGCGCCATTCTCCCCCTCGAGCACGAGAGCCCTCTCGACCAGGGCGCGCGCCTCGTCCAGACGCAGATTGCGTTCCGCCAGATGGTAGGCGTAGTTGTTGAGCACGATGGCGCTTTCCGACTCGTTCTTCACCAGGGTGGCGTAGATCTTTTCCGCGCGCTCATGCTCCTTCTCTTCATCATAAAGCGCCGCGAGGGCGAGCATGGTCTGCACATTATTGCCATCCACCTCGAGGGATCGCTCCAGATGATGCCGCGCGCAGGCCTTATTGCCCAGACGATTGCAGACAAAACCCAGATAATAGTTGATCTCCGGATCATCGGGAAAGAGTTCGACCGCGGTTTTGAGCTGCTCCTCCGCGGCGGCCAGACTGTCCATCTGCGCCAGATTGACCCCCGAGAGGATCCAAAGCAGGGAGAGATCCTTGCGCAGGGAGAGGGCCTTGTCGAAGCGCAGCCGGGCCTTGATGTTTTCATCCCGGACCATGAACAGGCGGCCGAGGGTGAGCGGCACGCGCCAATCCTCTCCGTGGGTCTTTTCGAGCTCCTCGCAGAGGGCGATAGCCTTCAGGGTATCCCCCTTTTGCGCCAGCAGATTGGCAATCTCGATGCGCGCCCCCACAAAAGTCGAGTCGTTGTTGGTCAGGGACTCATAAAGGGCGACCGCATCCTCCCAGCGGTTTTGGGCGGCATAGAGATCGCGAAGCCGCCGGCGGGAATCGAGAAAGAGGGGATTAATTTTAACCGCGGTCTCATATACTGCGACGGCGGAGAGGGTATCCCGCTGGGCCCGGCGCAGCGCGCCGAGCGCCAGATAGCCACGCTCGCTCTGTGGGTGGTCCCGGATGATCTTTTCGAACCACTGCGCCGCCGCCAGGGTGTCCCTTTTCTGAAAAAGATACTGCCCGAGCTGCACCTTGTCGCCGAGATGCGTTGAATCGCGGGCAACAAGTTCCCGGAAGAGTTCGACCGCCTCTTCGAACCGGTTGCTGCGCTCGTAGAGCAGACGCAGCTCCGACTTGACCTCCTCGAAGCGGTTCTGTCTGGTCAGGGCCTCGCGATAGATCCGGATCGCCCCACTGGTATCCTTGGCAACCTTGCTCAGCGCTGCCATGGCGAGGTAGGAGGCCTCGAAATCCGGGTCACTCCTCTGCACGTCCTGATAGATCGCCCGGGCCTGATCCAGGGCACGATGCTGAAAAAAAAGATGCCCGATACGAAGGCGATATTCGGGGTCCGCCAGTCCGGCCTCGACCAGACGGCGGTAGGAGAGCAGGGCTTTGTCGTAGGATTTGGAGATGATCTGCAGGGTGGTGAGGCTGTAAAGACTCTCCATATCATCGGGGGCCAGGGTGATGATCTGCTCGTAGACCTCGGCCGCGTCGCCGAATTCACGTTGCTTTTCCAGATTAGCGGCGAGGAGTTCCAGAGCGTCGATGCTTTTCGCATCCCGCTGCAACGCCTTTTTGGCCATGCGGATGCTGGAATTGTACTCTTCGAGAAGATAGTAATTCTCGGCGAGCGCCAGGTAGATCCCTGCTGAGGAGGAATCGATCTCGGCCGCCTGATGATACTCCACCAAAGCATTCTTGGGTTCGCCGAGGAGATCCTCGATCGTGCCGTTGATGATATGCCGCATGGCCTCGCGGTTATAGTGGCGCTGAACTGGAGGAGCGACCGCCGCTTTGCGGCTGCCTGCACAGCCGCCCATGCCGATCAGGGTGAGGCAAAGAAGGGTATGAAAAAGTGGTTTCATTTTGAGCCCAGCCTTAAATTAAGAATAAAATTTAAAGCTATTTAGGCTCAATCACAAGAGAAAAATCGGCCGCTCCTCACTACTCCGGCAGCTTGGCTCCGGAGGAGCTGCGGCGTTCGCCGGCCAGGGTAAGGGCGACCCCGGCCAGGATGACCAATCCGCCCCAAATTGTCGCCCTGCTGATGTTCTCACGGAGGATGATGAAGGCGAGCAGGGTGGCGCCGATGGGCTCGGCGAGGGTGAATATCGAAACCGTGGTGGCTGAATAGTGCTTCAGGGCCCAGTTGAGACTGGTGTGGCCAATCACCTGGGGAAGCAGGGCGATGGCGAAAAGCAGAAGCCAGGTGCGCAGATCGAATCCGGTCATCGGCTGCCCGGAAGAGAGGGTGACGGTGAGAGCGACCGCCGCCGCGACACTGTAGACAAAACCGACATAGCGCACGGTATCGATATCCGTGCGCAGCTTGCGGCCGATCAGGTAATAGCCAGCCGCGCCCAGGGCGCCGATGAGGGCGAGCACATTGCCGGTCATCCCGCTCTCTCCCCCGCCGCCGGCGCCCAGGCTGATGGCCGCACTTCCGCCCAACGCCACCACCATGCCGGTCATGGCCAGTCGGGTCGGGCGCTCCCGCAGGAAAAGCCAGCTGCCGAGGACGACGAAAACAGGAAAGGTTTGGACCAGCACCACTGAAATGGCGACCGAAGTATAGCGCAAAGAGGAGATCCAGGCGAGAAAATGGATGCCGAGAAAAAGGCCGGAAAGGAGGGCCCAGCGGCGCGAGGTGGTCGTGAAGGCATGCCAAACCGGCTTGCGCCGGAGGCGAGCGATGGCCAGATAGACCAGTGCGGCGATGAGCAGGCGGTAGCTGCTGATCACAAAGGGCGGCGCCGGACAGAGCTTGATCAGCACCGAGGAAAGGGAGATGGAGATAAGGCCTGCACCAAGAATGACCGGCGCCTGCCATCGCACAGCCTGCCTGGCCATCCCCTATTCCTCTCTCACCAGGGGCAGGGACCACGAGGTCATATCCTCGGGGAGGTGGCTTTCGGGAAAGAGGGCGCGTGCCTGCTCGAGCAGAGCCTGGTCCTCCGCTTCCCCGATCCGTCCGCTGAGGTGCCACAGAAAAAGCCGCTTCACCCCGGCCGCGCGCGCCACCATGGCCGCCTCCGCAGCGGTGCTGTGGCCGGTCTCCTCAGCCAGGGATTGAAGCTCAGCGCCGAAGGTGCTGTCATGCAAGAGCACATCGGCCCCCCGGGCAAGCTCAACGCCGGAGGCGCAGGGCCGGGTATCGGTGCAGTAGGCGATGCAGGAACCCGCTCGTGACCGTCCCACCACCTGGTTGGGAGAGATGCGGCGTCCGTCGGCAAGTGCGATGCTCTCCCCATCCAGGAGACGGCGCCGCAGCGGCCCTTCGGGGATGTCAAGCCTTTCGGCCTCGCCGCTGTCGAAGCGGCCGGGGCGTGGATGGGCGCAGATGCGGAATCCGTAACAGGGCTTGCTGTGTTCCAGCCGCCGGGCTGAAAAGGAAAAACGCTCCAGCTGCACCTCGCCGGTCTCCTCCTCTTCCCATTCATGAATATGGACTTCAAAGCGGGTGCGATGGCCGGTAGCAGAGGCGATGCCCTCGAGATAGAGACGCAGGCCCACTGGTCCCCAGATGTGCATCGGCTCCCTGCGATCGAGGAGATGCTGGGTGGTCAGCAGGCCTGGCAGCCCAAAGATGTGGTCCCCGTGCAGATGGGAGATGAGGATGTGGCGAATGCGGGCAGCAGAGAGTCCGGCCGACATCAGCCGCTGCTGGGATCCCTCGCTGCAATCGCAGAGGATAGTCTCGGCCGGAAAAGCGATGGCCAGGGTGGGCAGGGCCCGGCGCAGGGAGGGCACAGCAGCCCCGGTGCCCAAAAAGAAGAGCCGCAAGGCGTCCGCCATGGGAGTGCGCTCCACCTACTTCTTTTTCGGCTGTCCGAAGCGGTTCTCGGTGCCGTTGAGCAGTCGCCTGACGTTGGTGCGATGGGTATAGACGATCAGCGCCGCTGCGAAAAAACTGAAGAGGTAAAAGGGCAGCGGCACTTCACGACCGAGTACGTACCGGAAAATGGTCAGAATGAGCGGAAAGGCGATTGCCGCGCTGATGGAGGAGAGGGAGACAATGCGGGTCGCCAGCAGGATGGCCCCGAAGATCAAAAGGCAGTAGAGCACAGCCTCGGGAAAGAGAGCCAGCATCATCCCGGCAGCCGTCCCCACTCCCTTGCCGCCGCGAAAACCGGCAAAGACCGTCCAGATATGGCCGAAAACCGCGGCGATGCCGGCGCCGAGCTGCAGCAGGTGGGGATCGGCCAGCTGGGGCGCGATCCACTGCGGCAGCCAGTAGGCAGCGACAAAACCCTTGAAAACATCCACCAGGGTGACAAACAGCCCCGGTTTCCAGCCCAGCACCCGAAAGGTATTGGTGCCCCCGGCATTGCCTGAGCCATGCTCACGGATGTCGATGCCGCGCAGCACCTTGCCGACGATGATGCTGGTCGGGATGGAGCCGAGCAGATAGGCCAGAACCAGAACGATCAGGGCGGTGAACATAGATGTGCACTCTCCAAATGATAACCATTATTCGGGTAAAGGATCACCCATGATAGCGATGGCGATCGCCCCGACACCGACGTGCAAGCCCAGGGCGGGGGAGGCTTCCAGTATGGGAATATCGGCCTCCGCGAATTCCTGCTGCAGTATCCGGCGCAGGCTCACCGCCAGTTCCGGCGCCAGCATATGGGCAACGATGAAACGGGGATTGATGAGCCGGCGCGCGTGCGCGAGGGCCAACTCCACCGATCTTTCAGCCAGCCGCTTGCGGCCGATCACCTTGCCGGCCTCGACGATCCGCCCCTCGGCATCGATCGAGATCAGCGGCTTGATTTGCAGCATGGTGCCGAAAAAGCCCTGCGTCTTGCGCAAGCGTCCACTGCGGACGAGATACTTGAGGGTCGGAATCGCCACAAAGATGCGGCTTCTGCTGATCACCCCGGCGAGTTTTTCCTTGATCTCCGCCAGCGGCAGCCCCGCCTCGATCATCCTGGCCGCTTCGTGCACGATCAAGCCGAGCGCAGCCGAGGTGGTGCGGCTGTTGACCACTTCAATCTTCAGTTTACCGGCCAGCTGCCGCGCGCCGTTATAGGCTCCCTGGATGGTGCCGCTCAGGGCCTCAGAGATGTGAATCGATAAAATGGACTCGTAGCCCTCGGCCAGCTTTTCATAAAGACTTGTATAAAAGCCGACCGGTGGCTGGGAGGTAGTCAAGCGCTCTCCGCCTCTTTCGAGGATCTTGTAAAAGTCGTGGGCGCTGATCTCCTCCCGATCGCGAAAGCTGCGCTCGCCGACATTGATCATGACCGGCACCACATGGATATCATACTTTTCAATCCACTCGGCAGGCATGTCGCAGGTGGAATCTGTGACCAGAGCGATAGGGCGTTTGGGGGCCAGTCTGGCCGCCTCATCATACTGCTTTTGCATGTCCTCGGCTTTGGTCTGCAGCAGGGTGCCATGTGAGGCGGCGAGTGTAAAGACGGCATCAGGCTCGTTGGTATGGATGTGGATGCGCACCTTGTGCCCGCCACCGACAACGATCAGGGAATCCCCGAGCGGCAGCAGCTCCGCCTGCAAGCGGTGGCGATCGAGTTTCTCCCCCTGAACAAGGCATTCTGTGCAATAGCGGAAGCGGATCTCGTCATCCATCTTGTGAAAATGAAAATGGCGCAGCTTTTCGACCATGTGGCTGCCGGCTCGATAAGCAGCGATTTTGCCGGAATCAATGAAATCGGAAAGCCCTTCGAGCAGATGGACAAAACCCTGGGCCCCTGCATCGACTACCCCGGCCTTGCGCAGAGCCTGGAGCTTGTTCGGGGTGTCGGCGAGGGATTCATGCGCCCGCGCCAGCCCATCCCGAAAAAGGCGGACAAAATCCTCCTCGCCCAGGGCCTGCTCCTTGAGAAAAGCGGACCAATCCTGCATGACGGTGAGGATAGTCCCCTCGCGGGGATTGGAAAGAGCTTCGCGGGCTCGGGCTGCGGCCACGGCGACCGCCTGGGCAAATTCCTCCGGCGAGAGTCTGGCGCGTCCTCGTGCCCCCTCCGCAAGACCCTGGAAAAACTGGGCCAGGATGGCGCCGGAATTGCCGCGCGCCCCGGACAAGGCCCCCTCGGAAATGCAGTGGCACACCTCCGCCAGCGAGGTGAAGGGACATTCCCGGGCACTATCAACGATGCTCTGCATGGTGAGCGCCATGTTGGTGCCGGTGTCGGCGTCCGGTACAGGAAAGACGTTCATATTGTTGAGGGCGTCCTGCATCTCGCCGATGCGAGCCGAAGAGGCAATGATTGCCCGCTTCAGTCGCGCACCATCGATATATCTGATCTTGATTTTCATGACCCCGCTCGTCAAATAGGTGCCCGTTTTTCCGCACTTCAGCTGGTAAAATGAGTGGAGAGGACACCGGTCGTTATTGCACCGCTCGATGTGCCCGCCAGGAGCAGTGGTGATCGGCCGAATTGGCTCCTGAGCCGCGAAACCAGATTGTGCACATGGTCCGTAGAGCCCGCCTTGGCCAGTATCACCACTGAACCGGCTGCCCCCCAGGGCATAACCCTCGCCCCGTAGATGCCGGCGGGGGTGCCCATTCCCGCCGCAGCAGCCGCCAGCCAGCCGGCGTCGTCACTGACCATCCCGGAGATCCGGCTGAATTGCTCATGCGAGGCGGCGAGCAGGGCACCCGCCTCGCTGCAGCGCGCCTCATCCAGAACCGGACCGCCTTCCTGCAGCAGGCGCACGAAGGCTTGCACGCGTTCCGCCTCCTCGATGGCGAACTCGAGAAGCGTGCGGGGCATATAACGCTTCTCGGGATCGATCTCAGCCTCTCCCTCCCGGGCGCCGGGGTGGTTGAGGAGAAACTCCGCGCCTGAAAAGCGATAAGGTATGAGCTTTTTCAGCTCCCTCTGCCAGAGCTCCCGCGAAACCGGGGTGGAATCCCCCGCCTCTGGTCGCAGCGAATTCTTGCCCGACAGCGCCTCGCTTAAAAGGGTGCGCCCGATCAGCAGGCTTACGCACGTCTCGTTCAGTTTCAGCCACTCAGCGCTCTGGCGCACCCCGGTGTCGACGGCCAGGAGCTGCAGATTCTGTGGAAACGCAAGAAATGTGCTGATCTCCGGCGGCTCACCCTGCAGCAGGGCGAGCTGCCCCTCCCTGCCGAGCAGGTAGCTCTGAAAATCGGACGGGCCGCATTTCCGGCGCATGATCTCCTGCTCGATGCGGAAACCCCATCCCGCCAGGTCCACCCGCCCGGGCGGCAGGGCATAAGCCTCCTGCAGGGCCAGCAGCAGGGCGGTAAGCTGCGCCCCGGTATAGCCCAGCCCGGCGCCGGCCGGCAGAGCGCTCTCGATGGCGATATTCACGCCAAAGTCACGGCTCTTTCCCTCCAGGACGGGATAGAGCAGGGCCAGCGCCGCCAGCACGTTGCCGGTCCAGCTCTTCTCCTGGGCGGCCGAGAGGCTGCGGAGCATCCTCCAGTCCGGCTGTCCGGACGCTTCGAGCAGATCATCCAGACGGTATTCAACCGTCAGGACCCGTTCCCTGCTGAGATTGAGATTGCGGATGAGAATGCGGCGGTCCAGCCTGGGCTGGACCGCGACGATGACCGCCTGTGCGAGGGGATAATGCAAGACGGGCATGCCCGCCAGGGCGGTCGCACCCCCCAACAGATCAAGCCGTCCGGGCGCGCGCGCGATGAAAATGGGCCGCCCGGGGGCGAAGAGGCCCCCCAGATTTTTCTGCAGAAACCGGCGAAAATTCAGCAGGTCCGCAGGCGGTTGAGCTTCAGCCATGGCAGGATGCGGCTCCTCTCGTTTAACCCCTGTTCGACGCTGACCAGAAGATGAGAAACCCCGTTGGCAAGAAAAATGGCTGTCAATGCCGCAAGCCGGCGATTTGAAAGCTATATCTCGGTCCCATCGTGAATTACAGCATTCTTCATCACAATGGTGATGCCCTTGCTGATCCAGATGCCCTCGGCTTCCCGCTCTGCATCACTAACGCCGGCGCGATTGAGAATGCGCACGTTAGCGCCGATCCTGGCATTCTTGTCGATGATCGCGCGCCTGAGCTGGCAGTTGGCCCCGATGCCGATCGGCGGGATCCCGCGGGCGCTCTCCTCCCGGCGCTCCTCCTCCGTCTGGTAGAAATCCGCCCCCATGACCAGGCAATCCTCAATGCTGCAGCCGGAGGCGATCCGGCTGCGGATGCCGATGATGGAGTGGCGAATACTGGATTCCGCGATATGGCTGCCTTCGCAGATCAGCGACTGGACGATGGTGCTCTGCGCCACCGAGCTCGGCGGCAGAAAACGCGGCCTGGTATAGATCGGAAACTCGGCGTTGAAAAAATCAAAACTGGGGCGAGGCTGCGTCAGCAGCTGCATATTGGCCCGGTAAAATGATTCAATGGTGCCGATATCCTCCCAGTAACCGTTGAAGGGATAGGCACTGATCTTCAGTTCGTTGACCGACGAGGGGATGATCTCCTTGCTGAAATCGGCGAAATTGCTCTTGTCGCGCAGCAGGCTGATCAAGACCTCCTTGCGGAAAAGATAGACCCCCATCGAAGCCAGATAGGGCCTTTCCGCCGGGATCTCCCGCCAGGGGCCAGAGGCCCGGCCTGACATGGCCATGCCCTTCAATCCCTCCTCTCCCTTGGGCTTTTCACGGAATTCGACCACCTTGCCGTCGTCATCGACGCGCAGGATCCCAAAATCGCCGGCCTGCGCCATGGAGATTGGAACTACCGAGATGGTGATGTCGGCGCCGCTCCGGTGATGCCATTCCAGAAACGGTCGGTAGTCCATGCTGTAAAGATGGTCGCCGGAGAGGATGAGGTATTCGTCGACCTTGTGTTCGCGGAAGGTGGAGACATACTGGCGCACCGCATCTGCGGTTCCCTGAAACCATAGAGAATGCTCGGGGGTCTGCTGGGCGGCGAGGATTTCGACAAAGCCCTCGCTCAACGGCGAAAAGTGGTAGGTCTGGGTGATATGACGGTTGAGCGAGGCGGAATTAAACTGTGTCAGCACAAAGATGCAACTGATCCCGGAGTTGATGCAGTTGCTGACGGGGATGTCGATGAGGCGGTACTGGCCGGCGAGGGGCACGGCTGGCTTGGCGCGCATCTTGGTCAGAGGGTAGAGACGGGTCCCTCGTCCACCGCCAAGGATGATGGCCAGGACTCTTTGCATGGGTGGCCCTCCGGCCGTTTTCATGGCGAGTTACAGAAGAAATTTTCTGTAACTTACACATTTGCCATCTCAATGTCAATATCTACTTGAAACGGCGCGGCCGCGGTGACGGAATCCGGCGCCCGCCGCCCCCAGTCTTCCCGCATCGCGGGTGCACAGCCGCGGCGAGCAAAAAAAGGTTGAATGAATGGCAACGACTCGTTATATTAGACTTGGAAATGTCAAACCGCCCAACGGCCATCGCCTCCATTAAAGGAGTACCCTATGACCACCAAACTTTCCATTCTCTTTTACGCTTATCCGCAGCTGCCCTATGAAACCGAGTCCTTTGAAAAAATGCTCGCCTCCCTGCAGAACCAGTATGATCACAATTTTGAGGTGCTCCTTTTCGGCGACAACGACCAGGTGCGCAAACGCGCGGAAAAGGCCGGCTATATCTTCATCCCAACCGACCTCGATCACAAGGCCAAGGCCCTGAACAGCGCCCTGCGTCAGGCCAGGGGGGAGTATGTGCTGATCTGCAACAACGCGGCCAATGCCCTGGAATTCAAGCGCTCCGCCACCAGGTTCTACGCGATGGCGATGGACCGCCATCCGGAGACCAGCATGCTTTATACAGACTATGACCTGATCGACAAGGGGGTGCGCAAGGAACGCAAACTGCTGGAATGGCACAACGGTCGTCTCACCGAGGCCTGGGATACCGGTTATTGTCTGCTCTTCAGCCGCGCCTTTCTGGAGAGGGTTGGCTTTTGCGACGAACACTACAGATTCAATCCCCTCAACGATCTCCGCTTCAAGGCGATGGAGACCGGCCGGATCATGCACATCTCCAACCGCTTCAACGGCGTCCCCTATCTGGCCTATGCCGCAGCTCAGGGGCTGGATGTCTTCGCCTATCTCAAAGCGGGCAAGGAGGTGCAGATCGAGAATGAGGTGATCGTCACCGAGCATCTTAAACGCATCAAGGCCTATCTGGCCCCGGGCCAGAACTATCACCATGTCACCTACACCCCCGAGGAGGAGGAGTCCTTCAAGGCCGGTATCGCCTCAGTGGTGATCCCGGTCTTCAACCGTCCCGAGTTCATCGGCCCGGCGATCGAATCGGTGCAGGCCCAGACCGTACAGAATATCGAGATTGTCGTCGTCTGCAATGGCGGCGATGACGATCCGACCGTCCCGGAGGTTCGGCGCTACATGGCCGGCGGTGACAAGTATGACTCTCACAAGCCCCCGGTGCGCCTGATCATCCACGATATGAACATCCTCGGGCTCTGCTTCAACGATGCCCTGCAAACCTCCCGGGCCAAGTATTACATGCAGCTCGATTCAGACGATCTGCTCTTTCCGGAGGCGGTCGAAAAGATCCTCAAGGTCTATGCGGAGGATGACCGCATCGGCATGGTGATCGGCTCCTATCAGGTCTATGAAAAGAAGGCGGATGGCCGGGTGGAGCCGGTCCTCAATGCAGAGGGCAAGCCCTTCATCGTCACTCATGACGAGTGGACCGAGGAAAATGGACGCAACAATCTGCTGCGCATCGGCGGCGCCGGCGCCCCGCGTTCGATCAAAATCAAGGTTCTGCAAGAGCTGGGCTGGTTCGGGATGAACGACTCCCCTTATTCCCGGAATTACGGGGAGGATTACGAGCTGGTGAACAAGTGCGCCGAGCGCTACCGCATCGGCCGTGTCTGGGATCCGATTTACAAGGTGGTCCGCCACGCCGGAGGGACCGACCATATGATCGACCAGGTCACCATCGACGTCAATGAAAACGCCAAAGATCACATGCGCCTGGTGGCCCTGCGGCGCCGGCAAAAAATTAACGGCATCGAACCGACGGCTTGATCGAGGGGGAGGCCCATGCCCGAGCTTAAAAATTTGATGATATCGGTCTCCGGGGTCCGCGGCATCATCGGCGACGGCCTGACGCCGGAGGTCGCTCTGCACTTCGCCCAGGCTTATGGCAGCCAATTCGGTCCCGGCCGCATCGTTGTCGGTCGCGATTCGCGGGTGACCGGGGAGCTGGTGAAATATGCGGTCTGGGCGGGGCTGCTCTCCACTGGCTGTGATGTGGTCGACATCGGCATGGCAACCACGCCGACCACCGCCATGGCCACAGAGAGGGCTGAAAACGCCGGCGGCATCATCATCACCGCCAGCCACAATCCCCGCGAATGGAACGCCCTCAAACTGCTGGCCCGTGACGGCCTCTTCCTGAGTCCGGAAGCGGGGGCAGAGATCCTCGAGCGGGTCAGGCAGCAGGATTTCCGCTTTGTAGCGTGGGACAAGGTGGGCAGGGTCATCCCCCATCCTGCCGCAGCCAAGGAGCATCTCGATGCGGTCGCCGGGCTGGAGCTGGTCGATGTCGATTTGATCCGTAAACGCCGTTTCAGGGTTGTCGCAGATCCCTGCAATGGCGCGGGCGGAACGATACTGCCGCAGCTGTTCGACCGCCTCGGGTGTGAGGCCTTCTTCCTCAACCTCGAACCCCACGGGCGCTTTCCGCGCAGCCCTGAACCCCTCGCCGCCAACCTCGGTGAACTCTGCGCCGCAGTGACCGCTCACGGCGCCGACCTCGGCATCGCCGTCGATCCGGATGTGGATCGCCTCGCCCTGGTCTCCAACAGGGGGATTCCCCTCGGCGAGGAGTACACCCTCGGGCTGGCTACCGACTTTGTCCTTTCCCACACCCCGGGCGAGGTGGCTGTCAACGCCTCCACCTCCCTGGTGATCGACGATATCGCCGCCCGTTACGGCAGCCGGGTCCACCGCACCCCTGTCGGCGAGATCCATGTCGCCACCAAGGCCCGGACAACCGGCGCAGTCATCGCCGGCGAAGGCAACGGCGGGGTGATCTATCCGGCCCTCCACCTCGGCCGCGACGCCATCGTCGGCATCGCCCTGGTCTTGCAATCGCTGGCGGAGAAGGAGAAATCACTCGCCGAACTTCAGTCCGACTTGCCGCAGTATGTCATGGTCAAGGACAAGATCGCCCTCCCCTTCGACGCCGACGCCAAGGCCATGGTGGCCCGCCTGATCCAGAAACACGCCGGCGACAAGGTCGACTTGACCGATGGTCTCAAATTTCTCTACGATCACGCCTGGGTCCACATCCGGGCCTCCAACACCGAACCGATCATCCGCGTCATCGCCGAGGCCCGCAGCGAAGAAGAGGCGCGCCGGCGCGTGGACGCCCTCAAACAGGAATTCGCCAGTTTGCAGTGATAGAAGAAAACGAGAGGTTATTATGGCCGATTTTGAAAAGCTTGGGATGTTTTATCTCGGCAAGGAATATGACACGGAGAAGAAGCAGCTTCTCGACAGCCACACCCTGTACGACTCCAAGGACCTGGTCACGCACGGCGTCTGCATCGGCATGACCGGCAGCGGCAAGACCGGTCTCTGCATCTCCCTGCTGGAAGAGGCCGCCATCGACAATATCCCGGCCCTGATCGTTGATCCCAAGGGGGACATGACCAATCTCCTCCTCACCTTTCCCGGACTCTCGGCGGCCGAATTCGCTCCCTGGATCAACGAGGACGATGCCCGCCGTGAGAATAAAACCCCCGAGGAATATGCCACCGGCCAGGCGGAACTCTGGAAAAAGGGGTTGGAACAGTGGGGCGAAGATGGCGCACGCATTCAGCGCCTCCGTGACGCCGCCAATTTCACCATCTTCACTCCCGGCAGCACCGCCGGCGTCCCGATCTCTATCCTGAGCAGTTTCGCCTGCCCTTCGGAGGAGACCATGCTCGACCGCGAAGCGGTCGGCGATCTCATCTCCTCCACCGTGACCAGTTTGCTCGGCCTTATCGGCATCGCTGCGGATCCGGTCAAAAGCCGGGAGCACATTCTACTCTCCAACATTATCGATCACTCCTGGCAGCAGGGCAAGGAGCTAGACCTGGCCGGCCTGATCACCGCCATTCAAAATCCCCCATTCGAGAGGGTCGGCGCCTTTGCCGTGGATGCCTTTTATCCCGCCAAGGAGCGTTTTGAACTCGCCATCAGCCTCAACAACCTCCTCGCCGCACCGGGCTTTTCCACCTGGTTGAGCGGCGAGCCCTTGGACATCAGCCGCCTGCTCTATACCGAGAGCGGCAAGCCGCGCCACTCGATCTTTTACATCGCCCACCTCAGCGATTCCGAGCGGATGTTCTTCGTCACCCTGCTCTTTAACCAGATGGTGTCGTGGATGCGCAGCCAGCCCGGCACCACCAGCCTGCGCGCCCTCCTCTACATGGACGAAGTGGCCGGCTACCTGCCGCCAGTGGCGGCGCCCCCGTCCAAAAAGCCGCTGATGATCATGCTTAAACAGGCCCGCGCCTTCGGCGTCGGGGTCCTCCTGGCCACGCAGAACCCGGTCGACCTCGATTACAAGGCTCTTTCCAATACCGGCACCTGGTTCATCGGCCGTCTGCAGACCCAGCAGGATATCGAAAAGGTGGTGGAGGGGCTGCGCTCCGGCGCCGGCGACCTCGATCCCCGCATCACCCGCGCCCTCTCCGCCCTGGGCAAGCGGGTCTTTCTGATGAAAAACATCCACGAGAGCGATCCGGTCATTTTTCAGACGCGCTGGGCCCTCTCCTATCTGCGCGGACCCCTGACCCTCGCCCAGATCAAAAAACTGCCGGCGCCCGCCAGCACAGCCCAGGCCCGGGCGGCCGTCAACCAGAAGGCTGCTGGCTTCGGGACCGATGCCGAAGGAAGGCCGGCGCTGCCGCCTCAGATCCCGGAGTATTTCGCCCCCCTGCGGGGCGCCCTCAGGCCGGAGGCCACCCTGCTCTACAGACCGGGGGTGCTCGGACTTGCCGACGTCGCCTTTGTGCCGGGCGAATCCCAACGCTTCGGACGCATCGCCTGGCTCGAGGAGGGCCCGATGCCGGTCGATTGGGAACAGGCCGTCGAAGCCCCCTTCTCCGAGGACGATCTCGAAAGGAATCCCGAAGAAAACGGCGCTTTTGCCAAACTCGCCGCTCCGGCCTCCCGGCCCGAGAGCTACCCCGCCTGGGCTAAAAGCTTCGCCGATGCCATCTATCGCACCTCCAAGCTGGAACTCTACACCAGCACCTCGCTCAAGTTAACCTCCCAACCGGGCGAGTCAGAGCGCGATTTTCGCATCCGCATCAGTCAGCTTGCCCGGGAAAAACGCGATGACGCTATCGACCAGCTGCGCAAGCGCTATGCCACCAAGTCGGCGACACTGCAGGACCGCAAAATGCGCGCAGAACAAAAGGTGGCCAAAGAGAAGAACGATTATCACTCCCAGACCATGTCGACCGCGGTATCGGTGGGGGCGACCATCCTCGGCGCCTTCTTCGGCCGCAAAAAGCTCTCCGCCACCACCCTGAACAAGGCGGGTACGGTCATCCGCAAGGGCATGCGTACAACCCAGGAACGCAGCGATATCCAGAACGCCGAGGAGAGCCTTGAGGTCATCAACCAGCGCCTGGCGGATCTGGAACAAGAGCTCAATCAGGAGATCGCCCGCATCGAGGAACAGACCGATCCCATGCAGCAGCCCCTCGAGGTGGTGGCCATGCGTCCGAAAAAGGGTGATATCAACGTCCGTCTCACCGCCTTGATCTGGCTGCCCTATTGGCAGACAAACGATGGCAAGAGGGAGCCCTCTTACCTGTAGAGAAACGGCGCCAGCGGCACTGGCCGGGCCGCCCTCTCTCAAGGAAGGAAAGACCATGCAGAATATCAAAGATCTCTCCGGGATGACCTACAAAATCATCGACCACACCGCCGACGTCGGACTCGAACTGGAGGCCGCGACCCTGTCCGGGCTCTTTACCGCTGCGGCGGATGGTCTGATGCATATCATCTGCCCCCGATGCCTTATTCAGCCCGTCCAGAGCCATGCCCTGCAGGTTTGCGGAGAAAACCTTGAAGAACTGCTGGTCAACTGGCTCTCCGAGTTGAACTACCTTTGCCAGGTGCAGCACTTTCTCACCGCCAGGGTTCAGATCAGGGAGATCCAGGAGCGCTTTCTGCAGGCCGAAGTGACAGGCGAGAGAAGCGACCCCCTCCGTCACGCTGTGCGCAGTGAGATCAAGGCCGTAACCTACCACCGGATCGAGGTTCATCAGGAGGCGGCGGATAAGTGGCGTGGCCGCATCTACTTCGATATCTGAGCGCAGACATACCCGGCCGCTCCGTCACAACAGGAGCGTAACCATGTCAACCCCCATTGATCGCATCACCGATTATCTCTTCGAAATCCCCCAAACCGGCAAGATGCGGGTCCCCGCCCGCATCTATGCCACCGCAAACATGCTCCCCGATATCCTCAAGGACCGCGCCGCCGAACAGGCCGCCCAGGTCGCCTGGCTGCCGGGCATCGTGGGCTATTCCTATGCCATGCCCGACGTCCATTGGGGCTACGGCTTTCCCATCGGCGGCGTCGCCGCCTTTGATATGGATAAGGGGATCATCTCCCCCGGCGGGGTGGGCTACGACATTAACTGCGGCGTCCGCCTGCTGCGAACCGGCCTCCAGCGCAGCGAGATCGAATCGCGGCTGCGGCCGGCTGTGGAAGCCCTCTTCCGTGCCATCCCGAGCGGAGTGGGATCCACCGGCAAGCTGAAGCTGAACGAGAAGGAGGAAAAACGGGTCCTGGAAAATGGCGCACTCTGGGCTGTGCGAAATGGCTACGGCGGCGAGGAGGATCTGGACAAGATCGAGGAAAACGGGAGGATGGCCGGAGCCGACCCGGACCAGATCAGCGCACGAGCACGCGAAAGGGGGCGCAGCCAGCTCGGGACCCTGGGTTCGGGCAACCATTTTATCGAACTGGGGGTGGTCGATGAGATCTATGATCCCCGGGCCGCGGCGGCCATGGGACTAAGGCTTGACCAAATCACCCTCTTCATCCATACCGGCTCGCGCGGCCTCGGCCATCAGGTCTGCGATGATGCCATCAAGGAGATGCTGCATGCCGCGCAGAAATACGGCATCGAGCTGCCGGACCGGCAGCTTTGCTGTGCGCCTATCTCCTCACCTGAAGGCCAGCGCTACCTGGCGGCGATGTCCGCCGCAGTCAATTTCGCCTTTGCCAACCGCCAGATGATCACCCATTGGGCGCGTGAAGCCCTGATGCAGGCCTGGAGCATCTCTCCGCGCGACCTGGACCTGCAGGTCGTTTACGAGGTCGCGCATAACATCGCCAAGGTCGAAAGGCACACCGTCGCCGGTGTCGAGCGCCCCCTTTGCGTCCACCGCAAGGGGGCGACCCGGGCCTTCGGTCCCCATCATCCCGAAATCCCTGCAGCCTATCGGGAGATCGGCCAGCCTGTGCTCATCCCCGGGGATATGGGGCGCTGCTCCTATCTGCTGACCGGTACAACCAGGGCGATGAGTGACAGCTTTGGATCAGCCTGCCACGGCGCTGGCCGGGTGATGAGCCGAACCCAGGCGGTCAAATCGGCACGGGGGCGTTCGGTGGTGCGCGAGCTGGCGGAGCGCGGCATCCTGGTCCGCGCCGAAAGCAGTGAAACCATCGCCGAAGAGATTCCCGAAGCCTACAAGAACGTCACTCAGGTAGTCGACGCCGTCGCCGGCGCCGGCCTGGCCTGCAAGGTGGCTAAATTAAAACCCCTGGGCGTCATCAAGGGCTGATGCGTTCAGGGCGGAAAGAGCACGGAGGGATTGGGTGCGCAGCGTCAGAAGCAGGTGGAAACGAGATTTCGGGGGAGGGGAGACAGCGCCAGATGTCAGATGGGAACCAGCTTTCGGGGTACTCCCTGGCGGAAATAGCTGTTGACTTTTAATGTACAGCATTTTATATTTTAACACACCCCGTTGTTATCGCCGTGGCTCGTATAATCTTGCAGTTCCGGCTTGCGGCCGATTCTATATATTATCTTCTCACTTGTGTCAGGCAGAACGAAAGATCTTGGGTAAGCCTGAATTCCTCAAAATTCCAGTAGACCCGTCGGTACAATCCATATCGAACACTTTTCCATTCCTCGCCACCGCGCCTTCCCGCTCTGTCCGCGCCGCCAGGTGAAGAGGAAGCCAGCGGCTGTATCCCGCAAGCTGCACAAGGAGTCTTGAGCATGGCCTTTCCATCTTCAACTGCTAGCCCCCTGCAGTCCCTCACGGACAAGATCGGCGGATTTTGCGGATATGAAAAATCCGCCACCAGGGAACCATCCGATCTCAACCTGCGCCGCTTCCTCATCGCCGGAATCGATGCCCGCCTGAAGGATCTCGAGGAGATCCCGTCGGCCGCGATCGAGGAGGATCAGCGTCTCCTCCTGGAGGTCACCAAAAGCACCCGGCGCAAGCTCATCACCATCAGCGAAAGCCTGAGCGCCCCCACCTACGCCGGTCAGGACTTTTTCACCCGGGACCACATTGCTGAAAAGAGAGTGGCTGGCCTTTACACCCTCGAAAAGTCCATGCTTGACGAACTTGCCGACATCCAGCTTGAACTCGCGGCCTTTCAGGCCGGTCCCATCGACAAGATCACGATCGAAGACCATTTTCTCCATATCTCCGATTCGATCGATAATCTGAACCAGGCCCTTTTTGAACGTGAGTGCCTGATTCTTGGCGATCAGTAGTTCGTGTAAAGTTAATCCCGCGGCCGATGAGCAGGCTAGGCCGGAACGCAGAAGGATTTCAGGGGATCGGCATCAGCAGGGGGTGCGGATCAGGAGCGTTCATTCAAGATCGCTCAATCCATATTCGTTCATCTTGCGGTAGAGGGTGGCTTCGCCAATCTTGAGGGCGGCGGCGGTCCTGCCGCGGTGATAGTGGTTGCGGATCAGCTGTTCGCGGATGAACTCGCGCTCATACTGTTCCATGGCGCTCCTGAGGCTGTCCGCTTCCCGGGGGCGCCTGGCTGAAGCCTCGACCGGCTGCATGTCCCCCGGCAAGTCCTCCATGGCGATCACCTCCCCCGTGGTGAATATCATCAGTCTTTCAATGAAATTCTCCAGCTCGCGCACCTCTCCCTTCCATTCCCGTTTGACAATCATCTCCAATACCCCGGGATCCGCCCCCCTGACATGACGGTTCATCTGCCGGTTGTATTTCTGGATGAAATGGTCCACCAGCAAAGGGATGTCGCTGGGCCTCTCCCGCAGGGAGGGGATATGAATTTCGATGACATTCAGGCGGAAGTAGAGGTCTTCGCGGAACCGGCCGGCCTGGACCTCCTGCCAGAGATTGTGGTTGGTGGCGGCGATGGTGCGGACGTTGACAGGAAGGACGGCGGTCGCCCCGACCGGGAGGATCTCCCGGTTTTCCAGGGCGCGCAGCAGCTTGGCTTGCCCGGTGAGCGACATATCGCCGATTTCGTCGAGGAAAAGAGTCCCGTTGTGCGCAACCTTGAACAGGCCGTCCTTGTCCACTACCGCCCCCGTGAAGCTGCCACGCTTGTGACCGAAAAGTTCGCTCTCCATCAGGGTTTCGGTGATGGCGCCGCAGTTGATGGCCACGAAACGACCCTTGCGCCTGGGGCTGTTGTAATGAATCGCCTTGGCCACCAGCTCCTTGCCCGTGCCACTGTTGCCGGTAATCAGGACATGGCTGTCGCTGTCGGAAACCTTGCGAATGGTGGCGAAGAGCTTTCTGATCGCCGGACTCTTGCCGATGATATTGCTGAAATCGTACTGGGCATTGATCTCCTGACGCAGGGCCTGGTTTTCCTGCACCAGCTCCTTGTGCTCGAGCAGCTTTTTGACCTTGATCGCCACATCCTCAAAATTGAGGGGCTTGAGCAGATAGTCATAGGCCCCCTTGCGCAGAGCCTCCAGGGCGGTCTCGAGAGAGGCATAGGCCGTGATGATGATGAAGGAAGCGCGCAGGTTCAGTTCGGCGCTTTTTTCCATCAGTTCGATCCCGGTCATCAAGGGCATGGAAATATCGGTGACCACGACGTCATACTCCCCGGCGCCGAGCATCTCCAGGGCCTGTTGTCCGTTGCTGGCCTGGTCACAGGCGAAGCCGCGGCTGACCAGCATGGAGACCAGAATCTCACGGGTGATGTCGTCATCTTCCACGATGAGCACACGCTGTGCCATGACCTCAGACTCCTTCCTCTTCACTGAGAGCCGGCAGGATGATCTCCACGCATGTTCCCCTCCCCGGCTCGCTCGCAAGGCTGATTGTACCGCCATGGGCCGTTATAATGGCCCGGCTGATAAACAGCCCCAGACCGCTGCCCTTGCTCCCCCTGGTGGTGAACCAGGGGGTGAAAAGATGGGGCTGATCCGGGAGGGGGATCCCCGTTCCGCTGTCCGTCACCGACAGATGGACCTGGTCTCCTTCATGCCAGGACCTGAGCTGCAGTGAGCCGGCCGGCACGGCCTCGAGGGCATCGGCGGCATTAAGACAGAGAGCGATGATAACCTGCAGCAGCTGGTCCGGGCTGGCCGAGACCTGTGGGATGGCTGCCTCCAGCTCGGTGCCCACCTCGCGATACTTGAGGCGGCGGTCGTACTTGACGATGCGCACCGCCTCCATGATCAGGCTGTTGAGGTAGACCTTCTCCCGGAGGGTGCACAGCGGCCGGGAAAAATCGACGATTGTACGCAGAATCTGCGTCAGCCGGTCCACCGCCTGCCCGATCTGTTTCAGGTTCTGCTCCACCAGGGGATCTGTGCTCTTCGCACTGAGAAACTGGGCTATCGAAGAGATCGCCATCAGGGGCGTGCCGGCATCATGGATGAATCCGGGCGCAAGCATGCTCATGGCATGCATCTTTTCCGCCTGCAGCAGATAATCACGCAATGGCGTCCTGTCCAGCTCCCCGGCTGCGGTCTCTTTCTCATCAGACATTACTGAACTCCCTTGCAAACTCGGTCGCTTTTTGCCGGTGCTTTCGAACAAGTTAACAAAAAGAGCTCTGATTCGCAATTGAAAATCCCCCGGTCTGCTGCCGTCTCCGCATGTTTTACCTTGCATAAAATACATTATTTTAATATTTTCAAGCTGTATTCAGATCAGGAGAAAAGCACATGATCGCCAGAAACTTTGCCCAGGAAAAACTTGCCGAATCTACCATCAAGGAACTCGGGACACTCGCCCGCCAGTGCCGCGGCGATATTCTTAAAATGACCACCCTCGCGGCCAGCGGTCATCCCGGCGGCAGCATGTCCTCCATCGATTTTTACCTCACCGTCTTCGCCATGGCCAACGTCGATCCCTGCAATCCCTTCGCCCCGGGACGCGACCGCATCGTCACCAGTCACGGCCACACCTCTCCGGGCGTCTTCGCCGCACTCGGACGCCTCGGCTTTTTCGCGATCGAAGACGCGGTAACCCATTTCCGTCAGACCAACTCGCCCTTTGAGGGCCATGTCGAACGCGAGGTACCCGGGGTCGAGTGGGGCACCGGCAATCTCGGTCAGGGCCTCAGCGCCCTGCTTGGCCTCGGCCTCGGAGCCAGACTGCAGGGCCATAACATCCAGCTCTACGGTTTTATGGGCGACGGAGAACAGCAGAAGGGCCAGATCGCAGAAGCCCGCCGCTTCGCCGTCAAGTACGGCATGACCAACGCCACGGTTTTTGTCGACTATAACCAACTCCAGATCAGCGGTCCGATCGCCAAGGTGATGCCACAGCAGATCCGCGCGGGCTGGGAAGCCGACGGCTGGAAGGTCTTGGAAATTGACGGCCACGATTACCAGGCGATCTACCAGGCGATCCGTCAGGCCCACAGCCTGCCTGCCCCGGTGATGATTCTCGCCCACACCGTAATGGGCAAGGGAGTGCCCTCCATGGAAAACGACCACAAGTGGCACGGACAAGCCCTGCCGATTGAGGAGTGCCGTAAAGCCCTGGCCCTGCTCGGCCTGACGGATGATCTCGACGCTCTCGTGGAACGCCGAAAAACGCACAATCCAGCTGTCCCGCTCCTCCGGAGAGAGCACCTCTCGGCTGTTGCCGATCCAGGCACCCCGCGCACCTATGGCGCCGCTGAAAAAAATGACAACCGCAGCGGCTGGGGAAACGCCCTCGAAGACATCGTCGCCGCCAACCATGGCCGCCTGCCGATCGCGGTTTTCGACTGCGACCTCGCCCCCTCGGTCAAGACCACCGCCATCGCCAAAAATTACCCGGATATTTTCTTTCAGGGCGGCATCCAGGAGCATAACACCGCCGCCCTCGCCGGGGCCTGTTCGGCCGAAGGGGTGCTCACCTACTGGGCCGATTTCGGGGTCTTCGGGGTCGCTGAAACCTTCAACCAGCATCGCCTCAACGATATCAACGGCACTAACTACAAGGTGGTCTGCACCCACGTCGGCCTCGATGTCGGCGAGGATGGCAAGACCCATCAATGCATCGATTACGTCGGAGCTTTTCAGAATCTCTTCGGTTTTAAGGTCATCGTGCCGGCCGATCCCAATCAGACCGACCGGGCCACCCGCTACATCTCCGCCACCCCGGGCAATTTTCTCCTCGCCATGGGACGCTCCAAGATGGGCATGGTGCTCGACGAGACGGGAGAGCCCTTTTACGGCGGCAGTTACTCTTTTGTCTACGGCAAGGCCGATCTGATCCGCAGCGGCGGCATGGGCGCCATCATCGCCATGGGCGGGATGGTCGGCCGCGCAGTCAAGGCCTGGGAACTGCTCAAGGCGGAGGGCATCGAGGTCATGGTGCTCTCGATGGCCTGCCCATCGGATCCCGACATGGAGGCCCTCGCCCGAGCAGCGAAAACCGGACTGATCGTGACTTACGAAGACCATCATGTCCGCACCGGCCTCGGCAGCGCCGTCGCCAATGCCCTGGCTGATGCCGGCCTGGCCACCCGCTTGATCAAACTGGGCATCGCCCGCTACGGCAGCTCGGGCATTCCCGACGAACTCTACCGCAGCCAGGGCCTCGATCCCGAAAACCTCGCCCGCACCTTCACGTCCGCTCTCAAGCGCTAGAACCTTCCCCCTTGCCCTGAACAAGAAAGCCTCTCCGGTCTATGGACCGGAGAGGCTTTCTGCTTGATGGGCCGGGGCAGCTCCAGGGCTGCGGCTCACGCCTTTATTCTGATTAGCGACTGGTCATAGTCGGCCGGGGCCTCATATCCCAAAAGATTGAACAGCGTGGCGGCGATGTTGCTCAAACCCTGATTGGCCAGCCCGGCCAACTCGTACTCCCCGGCATATTCCGGATCGACGATGACAAAGGGGACCGGATTGAGGGTGTGGGCGGTCTTGACCGACTTGACGCCCTTCTTCACTGTGAACATCTCGTCGGCATTGCCGTGGTCGGCGGTGACGACGGCAATACCCCTGAGCTCACGAACCAGCTGCAGCAGCACTCCGACGCACTCGTCAACGGTCTCCACCGCCTCGATCGCCGCCTCCATGATTCCGGTGTGACCGACCATGTCGCCGTTGGCAAAGTTGACCCGGCCGAAGCGGAACCGCCCGCTGCGCAGAAGTGCCCCGGCCTGCTCAGCGATCTCAACGGCCTTCATCTTCGGGGCCTTGTCGAACTGAATCCTGTCCGAGGGGATCTCGACAAATTTTTCCAGCTTTTCATCGATATAACCGGAGCGATTGCCGTTCCAGAAATAGGTCACATGCCCGTACTTCTGGGTCTCCGAAAGAGCAAAGGAGGTGACCCCGGCCGCGCAAAGATATTCAGAAAGGACGCGATCGATTTCAGGCGGCGAAACCAGGTATTTGTGCGGGATGTGCAGGTCGCCGTCATACTCCATCATTCCGGCATAGAGCACATCGGGGCTGCGCTCGCGGTTAAAAGCATTAAAATCCCGCTCATCAAAAGCGCGCGAGATCTCGATGGCGCGATCACCACGAAAATTGAAATTCACCACGCCATCGCCGTCCTGGATGGTCCCAACCGGTTTTCCTGCGGCATCGACGATGACAAAGGCGGGGAGGTACTGATCTGTCGCCTCGGCATCCTCAGCGTACATGCTCTCCACTGCCTCGGCGGCCGAGGAGAAGCCCCGGGCCCGGCCGAGGACGTGGGCATCCCAGCCGCGCTTGACCACTGTCCAGTCGGCGTTATAGCGGTCCATCGTCGTCACCATGCGCCCGCCTCCCGAAGCGATGCGAAAATCGCATCCCTGCTCCTGGTTGAGACGGGTGAGCAGCTCTTCGGTCTGTTGGATATAGGTGAGCGCAGTCCTGGCCCCGACATCGCGGCCATCGAGGAGTATATGCAGGCGCACCCGCCGCACACCCTCTTCCACGCAGTTTTCAAGCAGGGCAAAGAGCTGTCTGATATTGGAGTGAACATTCCCGTCCGAGAGCAGGCCGATGAAATGCAGGGTTTTCCCGCTCTTGCCGCGACCGACCAACTCCTGCCAGATCCCGGTGGTGAAGATCTTCCCGCTGGCTATCGAGCCGTCCACGAGCTTGGCTCCCTGGGCGAAGACGCGCCCGGCACCGATTGCGTTGTGGCCCACCTCGCTGTTGCCCATATCCTCATCGGTGGGCAGGCCAACGGCGGTGCCGTGAGCCTTGAGACGGGTGAAAAAACGGCTGCGCAACAGTTCGTCCAGAACCGGCGTCCTGGCCATAAAGACCGCATTGGTTTCGTCTTCCCGGCCCAGGCCGACGCCATCCATAATGATGAGCAGCAGGGGGCCGGGCCGGCCGGAAAAATGGGCGAGCTTTTTCAGTTGCAGATCCATATGATCAACCTTTCAAAATCATGTCCATTGCCGTGATGCACAGTAAAATATAAAATAGTAAAAAGCGGGATAAAATAAAAGCCCTTCTTCTCGCGCCGGGCGCCACCCTCAACAAAATAATTGATATAATTCCCAAAATAGTTTATCTTGGTGCGACCAAAACCATCATCAGCTAGCCGGGATCGACCTCATGACCTACAAAGATATCCTTCCCCTTGTCCATAAAAATGACGAAAAAATCCTGCTGATCCTGCTCGGCGGCGTTGGCGGCATCCAATCCGGCCCCAATCTGCTCACCGAACTGCAGCAGGCGCATCGTCCCCACCTCAACGCCCTGGCGCGCAAATCGGCCTGCGGTTTGCTTTTGCCGGTCGCTCCGGGCGTGACCCCTGCCGCCGATGCTGCCCTGAGACGCATGCTCGGCTGGGAAGAGGAGCAGGCCCCGACCTGGACGAGCGGGCTCGGGCTTGCAAGCTGCGCCCTCTCCGCCTCTCCGGAGTATCTCGCTCTCTTCACACAAGCCGGCATCAACGCCATCGCTTCGCCCGACGAGCCGGCAGGGTTGATCGACCGGGCCTGCGCCGAAATCTTGAAACACGACATGGTCATCCTCCACTATGCCGCCCCCGAAAAAGAAGGGCTGGCCGGCGGTTATTATGAGAAAATCAAGGCCATCGAGGATCTGGATCGTTTGATCCCGCAGCTTCTGGAATCCGCACCGGCCGTCGTCGCCGTCTGCGGCGACCACTCCTGCCCGAGTGCCCTGGGCGCGATCTCCTGGCACCCCGTGCCCCTTTTAATCCATGCCCTTACGGCACGTTATGACATGGTCCAAACCTACGATGAAATCGCCTGTACCGCCGGTGCCCTTGGCACGCTCCGCAGTGCCGAGCTGCTCCCCCTCCTGCTCGCCCATGCAGGAAAACTGGGCCCGGCACACTAGAGAGGTAAGTATGGTTAAAAGCCCCGCGATTCCACCCGATCCCGGCAGCCTTTCCCCCGCTGTCATGGCCGGCCTTATCGACCACACCCTCCTCAAACCCGAGGCTGTGGCCGCCCGGTTCGAAGAACTCTGCGACGAAGCGGCCCGCTATCGCTTCGCCACTGTCTGCGTGAATCCTGCCTGGGTGCGCTTTTGCGCCGAACGCCTCCAGGGTTCGGGTATCGGCCTTTGCTCGGTCGTCGGTTTTCCGCTTGGCAACATCACGCCGGAAGACAAGGCGGCGGAGGCCCGCAGGGCGGTCGGCAACGGCGCCACCGAGATTGACATGGTACTCCACGTCGGCTGGCTGAAATCGGGATTTGCTTCGTTGGTGCTGGAGGATATCGCCCGGGTGGTGGAGGCGTCCGCACCCCATGCGGTCAAGGTGATTCTCGAGACCTGCCTGCTCACGGAGGAGGAAAAGATCGCCGCCTGCGAGCTCGCCCGATCGGCCGGAGCCCATTTTGTCAAGACTTCGACGGGATTCGGCAAGGGCGGAGCCACGGTGGAAGACATTGCCCTCATGCGCCGCTGCGTCGGGGAGGCCCTGGGCGTCAAGGCCTCGGGCGGGATTCGTGATCTGCCAACCGCACTGGCGATGATCGCCGCCGGGGCCAATCGCATTGGCACCAGCTCCGGAGTGACCATCATCGAGGAGATAAAGCAACTTAACTCTTAAAAAAAAAGCCCTCAAACGAGGGCTTTTTCCAGATTGGCAAGTAGCTGGGGGCTGACCGCCACCCCCTCCTTTTGTAGCCCCATGATGCAGGAGCCGATGGCGGGCTCGAAGCGGGGCTCGATAAACTCCGCACTCCGCACCACCTTCAGGGCCTCCTCGCGCATGAAGGGCATAAGCACATCGCGCTGATTGAAGATGCTGCCGATGAGTGCGACGGCGACCTCCCCCCCTTCACGGCCCATGCGTTTGGCGGCCCCGGCGACCAGTCGGCCGATCTCCCTGCCGGCGCTTTCAATGATCTGACGCGCTGCAGCATCCCCCTCCTGCGCGGCCGCAAAAACCGTCGGCGCATTGCTGGCGATCTCGGTACGGTCAATCTTGTCGGAGTAGATCTGCGAGATGATCAGGTCAATGCTGGCCAGATGGTAGCGTTTTTCATAATGGCCCCGCAGCACGGTTTCCGGCCCGCGCCCATCCAGATCCTTCAATGCCGCCATCAGCGCCTGCTGACCGATGTAATAGCCGCTCCCCTCGTCGCCCAGCTTGAAGCCCCATCCGCCGCAGCGGTAGAGCGTGCCCTTTTCATCCTTGCCGAAGCAGATGGATCCCGTTCCGGAGATGACGATGATGCCCGGTCCGCCGCCAAAGGCCCCCGCGAGGGCAGCCGAGGCGTCGGTATCGATGGTATGAGCCCTCGCCAGGCCGCGGCTGGTGACCTGGGCCGAAATCGCCTCGCGATCCGCCGGACGTCCGGCGCCCGCCAGGCCGGCGTAGAGATGATCGACCTCCTCCTGCCTGCAGCCGGCGATGGCGACCAGTTCGGCGATCAGTCCGGCCAGGCTCTCACCCAAACGCTCCGCACCTATGGCCTGAATATTGGAGGAGTCGCCGGTGGCGCGCGCCAACAGCCGGCCGTTTTCGTCAATCATAACACCCAGGGTTTTGGTGCCGCCGCCATCCAGGCCGATAATCCGCTTTGCCATGCTCTCTTCTCCTCTATGATCTCAAAAAGGATTGAAATTTTCTTGCCACCAGGAGGGCCGCCGCAACCTTGACGCACTCTCCCGGGATGAACAGAAGCAGTCCGGCCCCTATTGCCTTGAGAAAGGGGATCGGCCTGCCGGTGATCCATGCAAAGGAAAAATACAACCATAAAGTCCCAAAGACAAGTAAAAAAAGCGCGCCCAGGGCCATCACCAGCGCCAAGGAGCGCATTGCCGGGGGCCGGGCCAACGATTGCACACCCCGGGCGACCAGGGCCGCCGTCAGGGGCATGGCGAGAAGATAGCCAAAGGTGGGCTGGAAGAGGTAGGCCATGCCGCCGCCCTGGCTGAAAAGCGGCAGCCCCAGAAGTCTCAACATCAGATAGGCCGCCTGGGTCCCGGCTGCTGCCCGGGGCGAGAAGAGCGCACCGGCCAGCAGGGGGAAGAGGCTCTGCAGCGAAATCGGCACCGGATAAAAGGGTATCCGCAGCAGCGATCCGAAAGCGGTGAGCGCTGTCATCAGGGCCATTGCACTCAGTGTCCGCGTCGTCATCCTCATCAATAGACTCCTCCCGTACAAACGAACCGGACTGTCTCCCGGGTATTCCAGGACGCCTCCCCCTTCGTCCGGCACCACGCCAGGCGCAGCCGTTGTTGCATTCCTTGTGCTCCCATTTTGCTGTTGCTTTTGCCTCCCCGCTTTGATATATTATCCATTGGAGATATTTTGACGATGAAGGTGCAGCGCCTCTTCCCTGTAAAGTGAGGGGAAAAGCCTTGCACCTTGTTTATTAATGGCCGCCTCTCCTTAAACCGACGGCTCCAATAGCAAACTCCCATCCACCTAGATGCGCATGGAAATCCGATTAACGCACCCAGCGATCCGGCGATCCACTGCCGCGGCCGCACTCAGGAGCCGTTGGCTCCTTCTCGTCCTCTTCTTCGCCGCCGCGACAGCCGCCTGGCCACAGCGCCTGCTCACCATCCCGCTGCCTCGCGAAGCCGTCCAGGCCCCCTTTTCTCTGGTCCCCGAGGAGAGGGTGGCCGGCCCCACCGTGGGTCTGGCCCTCAGCGGCGGCGGCCTGCGCGGAATCGCCCACGTCGGGGTTCTCCAGACCCTGAGCGAACACAACATCCCCATCGATTATATCAGCGGAACCAGCATCGGATCCATCATCGGCGGGCTCTATGCCTCAGGCTATTCACCCGAGGAACTCTGGAAAATCATCGAAAAACTCGACCTCGGGGATCTGCTCAATGACTCTCCGAGCCGGGCCAATCAGTTTCTCGCGGAAAAACAGAAACAGAGCCGGGCCTTTCTCCAACTCCGGATGGCGAATTGGCGTTTCTACCTGCCGGAGGCGATCACCCCGGGCCAGAAACTGACCAATATCCTGACCGATCTCTATCTCAACGCCCCCCTGCACGAATCGGATTTCAGCTGCCTGCGGATGCCCCTCAAGATCCAGACCACCGATCTACTCACCGGCAGCAAAATCGTGCTGCAGCAGGGCAACCTGATCGAGGCGATGCGCGCCTCGATCGCGGTGCCGCTGCTGCTTCTGCCCGTGGAGTACAACAACTCCCTGCTCGTCGATGGCGGCCTGCTCGACAACCTCCCCGTCGAGGAAACCCGGGCAATGGGAGCGGATATCGTCATCGCCGTCGACTGCACCGCCAATTTGCGCGCACGCGCAGAGATGGAACTTCCCTGGGAGCTGATGGACCAGGTAACCACCATCATGCAGCAGGGCCACAATCTCGAACAGCTCGAGAAGGCCGATCTGATCCTCAGCTTTAAGTCTTTTCCGGCCAGCACAACCCAGCACGAGGTGGTCAGGCAGCTCTATGAGACCGCGCGAGCACAGACCGCCGAGATCATCCCGCAGCTGAAAACCCTGCTTGAAAAAAGGAGAGCTGAAGAGCGGTCCGCCCTGAACAGCCCCTTGTTCAGGGTAGAGCGGGTCTCTTTTTCGGGCTCCTCACACCTTGGATTCACCGATCTCATCGACGCCCGCTCGGGCCGGCCCTATACCCCGGCCGACATCCAGGCCAATCTGGCCACCCTCTACGAAACCGGCTATTTCGAGCAGGTTGAAGCACATCTCGATGCGGCCGGCGGCGACACCACCCTGGTCTACGATTGCATGCCCTATCCGGAGCTGAAAGAGATCGATCTGCAAGGAAACTCCGTGCTCGTGGACAGTGTTCTACTCAACCCCTTTGCTCCCCTGGTGGGGCACCCTCTCAACCGGCATCAGGCGCGGGAGGCCCTGCAGCAGATCATCCGGCTCTACCGTGAAGAGGGCTATTCCCTCGCCTCGCTGCGTGCGGTGCACTTCGACCGGGAGAGGGGCATCGCCCGGATCACCATCGACGAGGGCCGGATCGCCCGCGTTCGTTTCGAGGGCCAGGAGATGACCAGAAATTCGGTCCTCAACCGCGATTTTTCCCTCAGGAGCGGAGACCTCTTTCAACGCCGACAGGCCCAGCAGGCGGTCAACAATCTTTACGGCACCGGTCTTTTCAACTCCGTCACCCTTCTCCCCCAGGCCGGCCCGGAGGGATGGGAGCTGATCGTCCGCCTGCATGAAAAGAAATACACCATCCTCCGCCTGGGCAGCCGCTACGATCTGGAACGGAACGGCCGGGCCTTTCTGGAGGTGGCCCATGAAAACACCTTTGGCAGCGGCAACGACATCATCCTGCACGGCCAATACGGAGACCGCGACCACAAGCTTTTTCTCCAGTACAACGCCGACCGCCTGGCGAACTCTGATCTGAGTTTTCAGGCCACGGCCCGGCAGGAGTATGCCAAGCGTTTCTATTATAAAAACCTCACCGGTGTGGGTGAATATGAACGCCGCGGCAATGGGGCGCATATCAGTCTGGGCATGCAGATCGCCCGCCTCGGCATGCTCTCCGGCTTTATACGGCTGGAGAAGATGAACATCCACCGCCTCTCCGGCAGCATCATCGATGCCGGCGAGCTGAACTTGAACACCATCGGACTCAACAGTGTCGTCGATACCCGCGACCAGATCCCCTTTCCAACGCGCGGAAAATATCACACCTTCACCTATGAGGTCTCCTCCGGAAAATTTCTCGGTGCGGACATCTCCTTTTTCAAGGTACAAAACCAGCTCACCACATACTGGACCTTCAGAAACCGCAATACCTTCTCGCCCCGGCTTCTCTGGGGCACCTCGGATCTGACGACGCCATTCTCGGAACATTACAGGATCGGCGGGGAGGACTCTTTCTATGGATTGCGCGAGGAGGAGTGGAGCGGAAGGAATATGGTGTTGGGCAGCCTCGAATACCGCTACTGCCTGCCCTGGAAGAGCTATTTGACCTTTTATCTTTCAGCGCGCTTCGATTTCGGCGCCGTCTGGGAAAACTCCGTCGAGGTGAAAGGCAACGATTTTATCTCCGGCCGGGGAGCCGCCCTGAGCCTCAAAACACCCCTTGGACCCTTTTCAGCCGCCTACGGCCGCGCCAGCAACGGCCACGACCGCTTTTACTTCTCCGCCGGCTACAACTTTTGATCGCGCTCCCGGTTCCAGTTCACCCAGTCGCTCTGCTCTTCGGGATCCTCTCGGCTGAAAGAGCCGCTCTGGACGACCTCGCCCCTGGCGTCGACACGCACCCGCTGCATGCTCCGGACGATCAGGCGCCACTCCTCCAGCGAAACCTCGCGCGGCGGCGCAACCTCGGTCGGTCCCTGCACCTGCTGCGGGGCTGAGGAAAGCCCCTTGCGCAGGCTGTCCCCTGCTGTGACCCGGCTCAGCACCACCTCCCCCGAATAGACCCGGAGTTCAGCGCAGGAGTCGGCGTCGACGCTGAGGCGCAGGGTGGTACCGGTGATGGCGGCTGCTGCGACCGGCGTAGAGATCGAAAAACGCTGCCCGCCGCTCTTTTTGCCGACATGGGCCCACAACTCGCCGGATTGGAGCTGAATGGCTGATTCGCGCTGGTGCTCCACAGACTCTTCGTAGAGCTTAAGGATGTCAATGGTGGTGCGGGGCGCCATGCGCACGCGATCGAGACGGGCGATCTCCAGTTCCGCACGGGACTCGGTGAAGGTCCTGACCCTTTCGCCTGAAATCACCGTCGAATCCACCAGCACACGGTGCCACTCCGCCTCTGTTCCCCTCTGCTTCTTGGCCGATCCCTCAACAAAGGTCACGACGCCCTTGCGGGCCGCTTCTTCAGCATCGGGGGGCAATCCCGCCGCCAGTAAAACAGCCGCAGCGGCCAGAGCCGCAATCGCCGCTCCAACCGCGCGCACTCTCCTGTACCACATGATCTTCCCTCCCGCAGTGAAGGGATTTGCTCTCTTCCGCTCCCGGTCAGGAGCGCTTCTTGCCTTGGGGATCGGGCGACGGAAATATGGAGACGATCTCATCGCCCTTGACGACATTGACCACAGCCGCTCCCTGGGTCGCGCGGCCGCTCAATTTGATCTCCTTGGCCTTGATCCGCTTCAGCTTGCCCTTTTTGGTCACCACGATGAATTGATCCATCGCTCCGGCTTCCGCCACCGCCGTGATCCAGCCTGATTTCTCCGAGCATTTATAATTAACGATGCCCTTGCCGCCGCGTTTGATCGTGCCATACTCCGAGGCTTCGCTGCGCTTGCCAAATCCCGCATGGGTGATGCTCAGCACCGCCGCCTTGTCCCGCACCAGCGCCACCAGGCTCACCACGCGATCATCCGCCTCCAGCTCGATACCCTTGATGCCCCCGGCCGCCGCTCCCATGTCGCGCACATCCTCCTCGGAGAAGCGGATGCTCTTGCCCTGGCGCGTGGCCAGGAGCAGTTCCGTCGCGCCGTCGGTCATCTCCGCGCCGGCGAGGGCATCATCCTCGCGCAGACCGATCACCATCTGCCCGCCCTCTTTGATGCGCTGCAGTTCGGAGAAATTGACCTTCTTGACCAGCCCCTGGCGGGTGGCCACAAAGAGAAAGCGTTCGCTGCTCTCCTTGGGCATCTCGAAGCAGGCGATGACCTCCTCTTCGCTCTTGAAATGGAGAAGCCGGGAGATCTCGCCTCCCTTGACCTCGTCCGAAGCAAAGGGGATGAAGCTGGTCCGCGAGAGATAGGCCCGCCCCGAACGGCAGACAAAGACCAGCAGTTGGCTGCTGACCGAACGGAAGGCAAAGCGGAGAAAATCCTTTTCACCGAGCAGAGCGGAGACCGTCTCGCTGCCATAATCCTGGGGGCTGAATCGGCCGATGCGCCCCCGGGCAGTCAGGGCCAGGATGAACTCCTCGTCCGAGACCATCTCCTGCAGGGATTGTTCGCCGTCTCCGCTGCGGGTTATGATCTGGGTGCGCCGGTTATCGCCGTGCCTCTCCTTGAGATCGAGCAGTTCCTGCTTGATCAGCTGCATGCGCAGGGACTTGCTGCCGATGAGGGATTTGAGCCGCTGGATGAGCTTGATAAGCTCTTTATACTCGTCCTCGATCTTTTTACGTTCAAGACCGGTCAGCCGCTGCAGGCGCATGTCCAGAATCGCCTGGGCCTGAATCTCGGAAAGTTTGAAATTCTTCATCAGTCCCTTGCGGGCGGTGTCCACATCCCTCGACTTTTTGATCAGCTCGATCACGGCGTCGATGTTATCGAGGGCGATCTTGAGGCCTTCAAGGATGTGCGCACGAGCCTCGGCCTTCTCGAGCTCGTATTTGCAGCGGCGCAGAACAACATCATGGCGGAATTTGAGAAACTCGGTGAGGATCTGCTTGATGTTCAGCACCACCGGCTGACCGTCGACGAGAGCGATCATGATGGCGCCGAAGGTGGTCTGCATCTGGGTATAGCGAAAGAGATCCTTGAGCACACCCTCGGCATCGGCCTCCTTGCGCAGCTCGAAAACGATGCGCATGCCGTCGCGGTCCGATTCGTCGCGAATGTCATAGATCCCCTCGATCTTTTTATCGCGCACCATCTCGGCGACGCGTTCGATCAGAGAGGTTTTGTTGACCTGATAGGGAATCTCCGTCACCACGATGCGTTTGCGCCCGCCGCTGACCTCCTCGACGTGCACCCGTGCGCGCACGGTGAGCTTGCCGCGGCCGTGCTTGAAATAGGCTGCGATCTCTTCATCCCCGACGATGATGGCCCCGGTCGGAAAATCGGGTCCCTTGATGTACCTGCGCAGATCCTCAGGCTTGAGATCCGGCTTTTCGATGACCGCCACCAGGGCATCGACCACCTCACGGAGATTGTGGGGGGGGATGTTGGTCGCCATACCGACGGCAATGCCTGCGGCGCCGTTGACCAGCAGGGTTGGCAGCAGGGCGGGCATGACCAGAGGCTCCTTCAGGGAGTCATCAAAGTTGGGGATGAAATCGACGGTGTCCTTGTCGATGTCCCGGATCACCTCTTCGGCGATCGGCGCCAACCGCGCCTCGGTATAGCGCATGGCCGCGGCGGCGTCTCCGTCAATGGACCCAAAGTTGCCCTGGCCGTCCACAAGGGGATAACGCAGGGAAAAATCCTGCACCATGCGCACCATGGCATCATAAACCGCGGTGTCGCCGTGGGGATGATACTTGCCAAGCACCTCGCCGACGATGCGCGCGCTCTTCTTATAGGCCGACCCGGGCCTCAGACCCAGTTCGAGCATGCCATAAAGGACGCGGCGGTGGACCGGCTTGAGGCCGTCGCGGACATCCGGCAGGGCGCGGGCAACAATCACCGACATCGAATAATCGATGTAGGAGTGCTTCATCTCCTCTTCGATAAATACCGGTACGAGCTTTTCGCTGTTATCCGTCATCTCTTCGACTTTTGTTCCTGATTAAACATCCAGATTGCGCACATATTGGGCGTTCTCTTCAATGAATTTCCTGCGCAGTTCGACATCATCACCCATCAGCATCGAGAAGATATGGTCAGCCTCGAAAGCCTCCTCGATGGTCACCTGCAGCAGGGTGCGGAACTGCGGATCCATGGTCGTCTTCCAGAGCTGGGCCGGATTCATCTCGCCCAGACCTTTGTAGCGCTGGATGGAGTAGTTTTTGGTCTGATCCTTATACTTCTCCTGCACCTTGCGCAGCTCTTCATCGTCGTAGACATAGAGTTCCTCATTGCCGCGGGCGACCCGGTAGAGCGGCGGCTGGGCAATATAGAGATGGCCGTGTTCAATCACCGGACGCATGTGGCGGAAGAAAAAAGTGAGCAGGAGGGTGCGGATATGGGCGCCGTCGACGTCCGCATCGGTCATGATGATGATCTTGCCGTAGCGAATGCGCTCCACCTGAAAATCATCCCGTCCGATGCCGGTGCCCAGGGTGGAGACGATGGTGCGGATCTCTTCGTTGGAGAGCATCTTGTCGAGGCGGGCCTTTTCGACATTGAGAATCTTGCCGCGCAGGGGCAGAATGGCCTGAAAGCGGCGGTCTCTTCCCTGTTTGGCGCTGCCGCCTGCCGAGTTGCCTTCAACGATGAAAAGCTCCGTGCGCCCCGACCCCGACCAGGAGCAGTCGGCCAGTTTACCTGGGAGGCTGTCATTCTCGAGAGCCGATTTGCGCCGGGTCAGCTCACGCGCCTTGCGCGCCGCCTCGCGTGAACGGGCGGCCACCTGGCACTTTTCAATGATGCGCTTGCCTACGGATCCGTTCTGTTCGAGAAACTTGCCCAACTGCTCGTTGACCAGGCCCTCGACGATCCCCTTGACCTCGCTGTTGCCCAGCCGGGTTTTGGTCTGCCCCTCGAACTGGGGTTCATTCACCTTGACGCTGATGACCGCGGTCAATCCCTCGCGTACATCGTCCCCGCTCAGGGTGCTGTCGCCGTTCTTGAGCAGCTTGTTTTTGGTCGCGAAATTGTTCAGGGTGCGGGTCAGGGCCGCCTTGAAGCCGACCAGATGGGTGCCGCCCTCGATGGTGTGAATGTTGTTAACGTAGGAGTAGATATTTTCGTTGTAGGAATCGTTGTAGGAGAAGGCGATGTCGACGGGGATATTTTCACGTTCTCCGCTGAGAAAAACCGGCCGCTTGGTCAGGGTGTTGTGGCCCTGGTCAAGATATTCGATGAAGGCGCTCAGACCGCCCTTATATTTGAATTTGTTGCTTTTCCCCGTCTTGACATCGAGGATGGAAATTTTGAGATTGGGATTGAGAAAGGCCAACTCGCGCAGCCGCTCTGAAAGAATTTCAAAGCTGAATTTGCGTTTTTTAAAAATTTCGCCGTCAGGCATGAAGGTGGTCTTGGTGCCGGTGCTCTTGCGGCTGCCGACCTTTTTGACCGGGGCATCCGGAATCCCGCGCTGATAGCGCTGGCGATAGAGGCCTCCATCCCGGGCGACCTCAACCACCATCCACTCCGAGAGGGCATTGACCACGGAGACGCCGACGCCATGGAGACCGCCGGAAACCTTGTAGGCCTTTTTGTCGAATTTGCCGCCCGCATGCAGAACGGTCATGACGACCTCGAGTGCGGAGCGGTTTTGCTCCGGGTGGATATCGACAGGGATGCCGCGGCCGTTATCGGTGACCGAGACGCTTTCGTCCTCGTTGATGGTCACCTCGATCTCATCACAAAAGCCGCCAAGGGCTTCATCGATGCTGTTATCCACCACTTCGTTGACCAGGTGGTGCAGACCCCGCACCGAGACATCGCCGATATACATCGCGGGGCGCATCCGCACCGCCTCCAGGCCCTTGAGAACCTGAATCTGACTGGCGTCGTAGGCAGTCTGATTTTTAACGTTGTTCATCGTTTTGAAAACACCCACTATTAAATAAACCGGATATCCTTGACCAGGCCTTCGCCCATGGCACTGCTGATGTTTGCGAGGATGGTCTGTTTCTGAAAGAGCAGTTCAGTGCGCCAGGTCATCGAGGCGACCCGAACGTAGAGCACCCCATCCTGGAGACGCTCTGGCCGGGAGATGCGGCCGATCTTTTCTCCAACCAGCTGCGGCCATTGATCGATCACCCGCTGCTGTTTCAGACGCTGCTCCAGACCTAGCTGATGTACCAGCTGCGCCAATCCCCGCGAAATATGCTGGCTGTCATCACGAGCCATTCTCGCCCCTCTCTATCCGCCCGCCGCGCACAAAAAAGAGGTATTCATCCTTCTGCCGGTGCAGGCGATGCTGCAGGGACGAAAAATCAGCCGAGGTGCCGGAGATGATGCACTGGCCGCCGTCGGAAAAGAGCTCAATCACCTTTTCACCCCGTTCCTGATCGAGTTCCGCATAGAGGTCATCCAGAAGGAGCAGCGGCGTGGTATGCAGATAACTCTTAAGCAGAAAAAGTTCGGCCGCCTTGATGCTGATGAGCGCACTCTTGTGCTCGCCGCGCGAACCAAACTGGCGCAGGGTCCGCGCGCCCACGCACAATCTGAATTCATCGCGATGCGGGCCGACCAGGGAAACTCCTCTGGCGATTTCGAGCCCCTTCATTTTTTTGAGACGATCGCTGAAGCATGCACGGGGATCAGACCCGGGGGTGACTTCCACATTAGGCTCATAGGTGATGGTG
>JAKPUX010000249.1 GCA_029554865.1 bacterium
CATGCGCCCGGTCCCCTCCGGGCTGGTGACGGTGGTCTCCTCAAAGTCGTCGATGGCGAAGGAGAGGGCGCTGAGGGCGACGGTGAAGGTCTTTAAGGGAATCGCCACCGCAGCGGCCATCTGGCGGCTGTTCACCAGCCATGTATTGTGGGAGAAGGAGGCCTGGTAGCGGGTCGCATAGGCGAGTCCCGCCGGGTTCCAGTAGACCGCGTTGACATCCTTGACGTCGCCGGCGACCGCTTCGCCCATGGCGCTCTCGCGGGCGCCGACACCAATTTTCAGAAACTGCAGGCCGCCTGAGCCGGTCTTGGCGAAATCGAAGCCGTAGTCGTATTGGGCCATGAGCAGGCACGGCGCCAGCAGCAGAAAAAGCAGGATTTTTGCTTTCATAGTCGTCTTCTACTTTATGATAAGTAAAGTTCCCTTGGCATGGCCCACGGGGGATTCGACCGTCCAGAAATAGATCCCGGGGGCAGGCCGCTGACGCGCATCGGTGAGTTGGTCCCAGGTCTCCTCACCGGAGAAGGGACTGTTGTGCTCCATGGTTTTGATCAGTTCGCCGTTGCTGGTGTAGATGCGGATGGTGCACTCGGCCGGCAGGTTGGTCCAGACGATCGAGTTTTCCGCCCCGCTGACCGGAAAGCCGGAGGTGATGCGAAAAGGGTTGGGAAAGACGGTGACGCTGAGGGCGTCGGCGGCCGGGCTGCGGATGGCATAGACCGGCATAAAGTTGCGATTGGTCAGGGCGCTCTCGTTGCCCTCAGCATCGACGGCGGTGACCGCATAGAAATAACCAGCGCCGAGGCTGATGGTGTTGTCCTCAAAGATCCATTTGTTCTTCATGGTGTCGAAGTAGCGCGTCACATCAGTCGCCCGGCCGGGCCGGATCGCCTTGAGCAGGTCATAAGGCCCGATGAAGGCGAGGCTGCTGCGGTAGACGCGGTATTCGAGAAAATCGCCGCTGCCGGTGAGGGGATCGACCCAGCTCTGGTCGACGGGGTCCCAGTTGAGGGTGATCGACTGGTTCTCAGGCACCGGGATGATCTGCAGCGCCGGCGAAGGCGGCGGCAGCTTCTTCATGGCATAGCCGGCGGCTAAAAGCTTTTGCGCCGCGAAGATGGTCTCCTGCAGCATCTCCTCCCCATCCTCCAGCATGGGCTGGGCATCCAGCCCCTTGAGGGCGTCGCGCAGGGAGATGCCCGCCACCGCCTCGACGAGGACGATGCGGACCGATTCATCCTTGGCCAGATCGTAGGGGCCGAGGCTCATCAGCATCATCGGCGTGAGGTGCGCCTCCTCATCCGCCTGCAGGCTTTTGTCCTGCCCGCTGAGGATCTTGTAGAGATCGGCAGCGGCGCTGCTGGTCAGGGAGAAGTAGCGTTCGTTGTTGAGGAGCTGGGCCCAGAGCACGACCGCGGGCTGGAAGCGGCTGCCCTTGGCCGGCGTGGCCTGGAGCAGGGCGTAGCCGGCATACCCCGTAGTCCGGAGTTCGCTGCGGTCGTCCCAGTAGTTGCCGACGTCGGTCGGCAGGGTATAGTTGGGGGTGTCATCCCAGGCGTAGAGCAGCCGGTAGTCGTCGTCGTAGCGGACCAGTTCGTCGGTGCGGTTGAAATCATCCCCCCAGCCATTG
>JAKPUX010000288.1 GCA_029554865.1 bacterium
TAGAGATCCGGATTGTGCTCGGGCTGGAAAATGGTGTCCAGCACCGAAAGCTTGGAGACCTCCTTGCTCTTGAAGGATTCGGGATCGTCGAGCACCTCGCCGTCGCGGTTGCCGAGGATGTTGGTGGAGAACCAGCCGGAGACGCCGATCTGCTTGGCCTTGAGGCCGGGAGCGATCAGGGTCTTCATGAAGGTCTGGCCGGACTTGAAATCCTTGCCGCAGACGGGCACGTTGTGGCGCTTGGCCAGTTCGATCATGGCGGGGATGTCGATGGTGATGTTGGGTGCGCCGTTGGCGAAGGGTATTCCGGAAGTGATGGCCGCATAGGCGTAGATCATGCTCGGGGGGATGGCGATGTGATCCTCACGCATCGCCTTCTCCAGGGCCTCGACCGATTCGTAGACCGGATCGTGCTCCTGATAGATCTCGGTGCTGGCGCACCAGACCACGACCACGCGGGAGAGATGGTGCTCCTTTTTAAAAGCGGCGATATCCTGCTTGAGCTGCTCGGCCAGATCCATCTTGTTCTTGCCGCTCTTGACGTGGGTGCCGTGCAGGCGTTTGACATAATAATCATTGAAAACCGCCTTCATCGGCTTGATGGCTTGCAGCTCGGGACGGATCTTTTCAATATCCTCGGTGGTGAGTACGCCGGCCGCAAGCGCTGCATCATAGGCGCTGTCCGCAAAAATATCCCAGGCCGCAAAAACGATATCATCCAGATCGGCGAGGGGGACAAAATCCTTGATCTTGGGAAAGCGGTTGTCAGTGCGTTTGCCGAGGCGGATGGTGCTCATCTGGGTGAGCGACCCGATCGGTTTGGCCAGCCCCTTGCGCACGAGCTCGACACCGGCCACCACCGTAGTCGCCACGGCGCCCAAACCGACCAGCATGACGCCCAGTTTCCCCTCCGCTTTCTCTATCGCTACTCCTTTTTCCATGACCTTGTCACTCCTTCATCTTTTAAGGTTTGCCTATTCATGAGGAATATCGGGGGGCAGAGTGTTTCTCCTGGTGCTCTTTTCCGATCTCCAGATATGAACAAGCCTTTGAACTGCCGTAAGGTTGGCAAAAAAGGCAATCACCATCAGGGCTACCATCAGCCAGCTGTCATTGAGCAGAGCCCCCAGGCTGATGAGGATGAGACGTTCCGGACGCTGCAGAAATCCGACCCGGCAGTCAAAGTCGAGCCCCTCGGCGCGCGCACGGACATAGCTGACCATCAGGGAGCCGGCCATGGCGAGAAATACTACCATGCTGATGATATTGGCGTGTTCACTCCCCTCGCCGATCTTGTGGACAAAATAATAGGCGATCCCGAAAAAAACCGCGATCTCGGCATAGCGGTCCAGCACCGAATCGTAGAGCGCCCCGAAACGGGTGACGCGATTGGAGGCCCGGGCCACCGCCCCGTCAACCATATCCAGCAGACCGCCGAGCAGAAGCAAAAAGGCGCCCCAGCGCAGGGAGCCGCGGGCGAAGGCGACGGCCGAGAGAATGACGACAAAAAAGGAGAGGGTGGTGAACCAGTTGGGATTGAGACGGAAACGTACCAGCCCGCCGATGAGGGGCTGAAGCATGCGCTTGAAACCGTTCTTGACAGCAGGAGGGATCAGTTCGATTTTCATGGTCTTTACTCACTCGCTTCCTTGGCATTGCGTGGACGGCCGGCCACGATCAGAACAAATTCACCTTTTTTGACCATCTGCTCCGCGCCGGCGATCAGTTCGGAGAGGGTGCCGCGCCGGATCTCCTCGAACTTTTTGCTGATCTCCCGGGCGATGGCCGCCGGGCGGTCGCCGAGGTGGACCTGGAGTTCGCGGAGGAGGCGTTCGAGCCGCTGCGGGGACTCGTAAAAGATGATGGTGCGCGCCTCATCCTGGAGCAGTTTGAGCCGCGTCTGCCTGCCCTTCTTGTGGGGGAGAAAGCCCTCAAAGACGAAGCGGTCAGCGGGCAGGCCCGAAGCGACCAGGGCCGGAATGAAAGCGGTGGCGCCGGGGATGGCGACGACCCTGAGGCCGGCCTGCAGCACGGCGCGCACGAGGTAAAAGCCGGGATCCGAGATGCCCGGTGTGCCGGCATCGGTGATCAGGGCCAGGCTCTTCCCCTCCCGCAGCCGGCCCACCAATGCGGGGGCCACCCGCTCCTCGTTATGGTCGTGATAGCTGGTGAGGGGCGTTTGAATCCGGTAATGCTGCAGGAGAACCCTGCTGGTGCGTGTATCCTCGGCAGCGATGAGGTCGACCTGGCTGAGGATGTCGAGGGCGCGCAGGCTGATGTCGCGCAAATGGCCGATCGGCGTGCTGACCAGGTAGAGTGTGCCGGCTTCCGCCTCCTGGCTCCGCTCCGGTTCCTGCGCTGCGGGATATCCTGCCTCGCTCATCACCTTGCCTTCCGGCCGGCTTCCGGCCCGACTGTCGGAAAACGTTTACTTGAAAACCTGTTAATTTACTTATTAATTGTCCAAAAGTCAATAAAAAGGATACCTTGACGCCGAAGCCGGGGCGGATCACGGCCGGAGCTGCCGCTTTTCCTCCGGTGGGGAGAGAGCCAGGCAGTGCTCACACTCATTGCGGCGGCAGCGCATCTGCGCCAGCTGGATCAATCCCTGCTGCCGGACGGCCCCCGCCCCCTGAAGCCCCGGTGCAGCCCCGCCGCCGCTCCCGCCGAAGAGCTTTTTACGCATCCGGCGGGTGAGGTCGTTCTCCGGCAGGCCCGGACTGGCGATATAGAGCGCCCGCACGGCCGCCGAGAGCCGGCCGTCCTCGCTCTCGCGCGCAAACGCCAGCAGCCCCGGCAGAAAGACATTGACGGCGATCTCGCGGCTGCGTCCTCGCCCCACCAGCCGCACCCGCCGTCTGGCACGGGGCGCCGGCCGCCGGGCCTCCAGATCGTGATGGCTGGCCCAGTAGCCCTCGACCTCGACCACGGCCAGCTCATTGAGGGCGAGGATGGCTCCGCCCGGATCAAAGCGCGCAGCACGAACGACGGCGATCAGCTCATGCAAAAGCCCCCGCCGGCGGAAACGGGTGAGCAGCCTCGCCGCCGCGGCCACCCGGCGGGTGGGAAAATTACAGGGGCGCAGCCGGAAAAACTGCCAGGCTTCGGCCGGCATCGGATCGAGGTGGAGCTCCCCCCCGCCCCGGCGCCAGTATTCCCGCAGCCTGGCCAGGTGGCCGCCGGGAGTCTCCGGATCCTCACCGGGCGCGGGCTCTTCACCATCGGGAAGCGCGGGCGGCGGCAGCAGTCCGGCGGCGCCAAAGAGCAGTGCCTCGGCGCCAATAACGGCCTCTTCTTCATCCATCCCGGCCGTCCAGGCATGAAGCACGGCGGCCGGCAGAAGAGCAGCCAGCCGTCGGAAGGGGAGCTGGTTTTTGCCGTAGCCGAGGGCATCGAACAGTCCGGCATGGAGGATCTCCTCCCACCCCGCCTTCTCCCGCATCTCCAGGAAGCGGGCCGCATGCATTTCCAGGCGCTCCATGCCCGCCTGATCTAGGAGGGCGAGGAGGCAGCCGGCGGGGAGGTCGGCGAGGGGACAGCGGGAGGGGGGCGCAGACACGGCCATGGCGGGCACAGGCTCTGCGGGGAGGACAGCGGCGTCGAGGAGGAGGGTGGGGATGGCGGTCCCGTCCTGGCGGCGGGCGGTGAATCCGGCCGGAGAGGGGTGGACGACGGCATGGAGGATGACACGGTTGTAGCGGGGATCTTTGTGGTGGCGGTGAAGATACCAGTCGCGCGCGCGGGTATGAATCTCGACATCGCCGCGGACGAGTTCGCCGTCAATGCGGAGCAGGGCGGCCAAAAAGTCGGGACCGGCATCGGGATTGGCGCTGCCGCTCTCGACTATTTCAATCCTGTGCCCCTCCAGGGTGAAGAGCTCGCGCCCCGTCAGTGCGGGACCCCGCCAGAGATGATGATAGGTTGCCTCGTGCGCCGAATCTGCCGGTCCGGCCATGGCGCCTCCTGCAAATCACTCCCCGGGCGCCTCCTCCCCGTGCTCGTTCTTCCTGGCGTGCAGGCGGGCATCATACTCCTGCAGCTGTTTCATCCATTCCAGGATTTCGGGATCCCGGCCGATCGCGGCTTCGGGATCACGGGAGAGCAGCTCGTAGGTCCTGCCGCCCAGTTCGGAAAAGAGCCGCTCGACCTCCCGCCGCAGGGCGATGAGGTCGATGTGATATTTGACGCTCCTTTTTATCGCGCCGGCCTTGTCCGCA
>JAKPUX010000404.1 GCA_029554865.1 bacterium
TCCGCGTTGATGCCGACAAAAGCGCCGGCGGCGATGGGCTGTGCCGGAAAGGCAGGCAGGAACTGCTGACGGGTGCTGTCCCGCGCCGGCAGGACAAAATTGAAACCCCCTGAAAAGTTTTGTGCTGCTGCAGCGGTAAACCAGATCAGGAGCAGCGCGGCGGCGCGGAGGCATGGATTCATCTCACCACCACCATTTTCCCGGTGAGGGTAAGGAGGTTCTCATCCGATGCCACCTGCAGGCGGTAGTAATAAAGGCCGCTGGGCCCTCGCGCCTGCCAATGGTGACGCTGCTCTCCGGATTCGAGGCGGCCGAGGAGCTGCTCGTCGACCAGCTCGCCGCGGATGTTGTAGATCTGCAGGGTCGCCTCGCCCGCGGTTTCGAGATGGAAGGGGATGACGGTGGCGTCATTGAAGGGGTTGGGATAGTTCTGCCCCAGCCGGAAGCGGCCGGGAACCGCTTGCGGGGCGTCCCCGACCCCGCTGCCTGAGCCTTCAGGATTGAAATAGCCGGCCAGGAAGACCAGGGGAGCGTTCCAGTTGATGGCGATTTCGTTGGAGGCATAGCTGTTGGCGTCATCGATCCAGCACAGCGCTGGCGGCGTCGAGGAGGTGAAGGCCGCCTTGAGGATAGTATCATCCAGATACTGATTGGCCCCGCCCGACAGCAGTCCGGGCACCGGCGCGGGCACGTTGTCCGCCCAGGAGGGGCGATGATGGGGATTTTTCATGCTCATCGTGCCGACGCCCGTGACGAAAGAGATGTTGTGCGGGTTGGCCCCGAGCATGTAATGGATCTGATCCAGGGCTGCCTGGCGCCAGGCGCTGCCAGTGCCCGATTCGCTGGCCATGATCAGCAGCAGGGCGCGATTGAGGGCGCGGGAGGTGGAGCCCCAGTTGTACTCGCCGGGTTTGAGCAGGTAGCCAAAGCCGTTCTGCGCCTGCTGCTGCAGCAGCGCGCCGGCATAGGCGTGCAGGGCTTGCCGCAGCCGGGTGCGCACGGTCTGATCCGCGCGCGGATCGGGATCGAACAGATAGGTCAGATGGGCGAGGGGCGCCAGTGAACCCCAGCCCAGATCAGAGGTGAAGAGATTGAGCGAGGCGTAATGGCTGAGATACCAGTCATGACAGCCCTGGCTGCGGGTAGTGCGCCAGAGTTCGGCCGCGGCCCAGAGGCGCTCATCGCGGTCGCTGCCGTCTCCGTATTCCCCGGTGGAGACGCCCTGTGGATTCTTGAATCCGCCTGCCGGCTGGATGTCGGGATGGGCCTCCAGCCATCCCCAGGCGCGCTGCGCCCTGGCGGTGCAGGAATCGGCAAAAGCCGGATCGAAGGGGCGGTAGATGCGCCCGGCCCGGGCCAGAACGGCGGTGAAATTGGCGGTCGCCGCGCTCGAGACCGGCATCAGATAACGCTTGTTGGTGTCCTTGTGCGGCATGATGATGGCTTCGAAATCGGTGCGGGTCAGTTTGTGATGGACCCCGCCATCGGCCTCCTGCATGAGAAAAAACCACTCCAGTTCATAGCGCACCTCATCGAGCAGGTCGGGCACACCGTTGCCACTCTCGGGAATTTTCAGGGTATCAGCGCTGAAGCGGGCGGGAAAGGTCTCATAGGCCAGCAGCAGGGTTCCAGCGGTGATGCCGCCGTTGACGACATACTTGCCATAGTCCCCGGCATCATGCCAGCCGCCGGTCCCTTTCGACTGTCCGCTCAAGCCGGTGCTGGTATGATAATAACCATCCTGAAGATGACAGGCGGGGTGATTGTACTGGAGAGCGAGGCCCACCTTGAGCTCCATGCCGCAGCGCTGGAAATAAAAGGCCCGCAGGGATTTGGCAAAAAGATCGCGGTAAACTCCCTCCATGATGCGAAAGGGATAGGAGCTGCCCACGCCGGGGACGCGCACGGCATAACGGCCGGGCTCCGTCAGGGCGCTGAAATCGGCCGTATAGACATCCATCCCCGTGGAGGGATCCTGCAGCCGCCGTACCTGGAGCAGGCCTTCAAGCACGATGCGCTGGTCGCTCTGATCCACAATATAAAAACTGTCGGCAGCCTGGCTGACGCAGGCGATTTTGATATCGCCCGGCTGATAGCCGGCCTGATTGACGGTGATCACCCCCGCTCCTGCCGTCACAGTCACGGCAAGTATGGTGGCCATAAAAAGACCGGGCATGGCCGGCCGCAGGATACGCAGCATCACATGAGGCATGGCATAACTCCTTCAGGTATGAGTGCTACAAGTTAACAAGTCTGGTGTCAATTTCAAGCACAATTTGGGGCTTGCCTCCGAAGAAATAGCATCTGCCGGCTGCGATGCGTCGCCTGTCACAAAATAACTACAATACCCTTGCTTTTTTTGCATAAAATTGCTAAAATTATTATATTTATCGTAAAATAATCCACTGCGGCGGCGGCCCGGGCATCCGGAACTTGTGCGCCCGGCAAGGGTTAGATCATTAATACTCCGTCCATTTTGAGAAATCGAAGATATGGCAAAACTTTACCGGGCACCCCTCATCGTGCTTCTGGTCCTGCTCCTCCTTGCAGCCCAGGCTACCGCCCAGCTCCAGGAGACGCAGGCTGAACAGGCCTTCACCCTCGCCCGCCAGCTCTATGAGGACCAGCTTTACGAACTCGCCGCCGACCAGTTCAACGATTTCATCCAGAAATACCCCCATGCTCCACAGGTCCAGGAGGCCTGGTTCCTCCTCGGCGAAAGTTTTTTCCAACAGCGCCAATTCGAGCAGGCCATAACCGCCTACCGCGCCCTGCTCGAGCGCCATGCCGCCCTGACCCTCAGGGACCAGGCTGCCTTCCGCATCGGCCAGTCGCAGGTCTACGGCAACAAGCTCACCGAGGCCAAAAACAGCCTGCGCCGCTTCATGGACGACTATCCATCCAGCGCCCTCTATCCGGATGCCCGCTACTGGTACGGCGAGGCCCTCCTGCGCGGCGGCAGTAAGGAAGAGGCGGTCCGCTATTTCGGCGAGATCGTCGCGGACCACCCCCAGAGCAAGGTCGCGGACTATGCCCTCTTCGCCATCGCCGACATCCGTGAGGGAGAGAATCGCTGGGATGAGGCGATCGCCGCCTACAACCGGCTGCTGAAGGAGTACCCCTCCAGTCCGCTCGCCGAGCAGGCCACCTTCCGCCTCGGCATGGCCCGCTATGGCCGCAAAGAGTACGA
>JAKPUX010000333.1 GCA_029554865.1 bacterium
CGGGATGTCGGCTACCGGATTGTTCAGGGCGTCAGTGACCAGCACTGCCAGGGAGTCGCGCGCCAGGGTTCCGGCGTTGACCGTGATCGCGCTGCTGGAGTGGGCGGCCATCTGGCGGGGAGGCCCGGCCACAAAGACCACCTGGGCGGTGGCGATCTCCGCACCGCTGTCGCCGAGCCTGGCGCTGATTCTCTTCTGGCCGGAGCGGTTCGACCGCACCGTGCCGGCCGCCTGGCCGAGGGCGTTGGTGGCCTGGTCGGGCTGGATGAAGATCAGTCCCTGCTCCAGGGAGGAGAAGAGGATCGACCGGCCGGAGACGGCGTTGTTGAAGCTGTCCTTCAGGGTGACAGTCAGCCGGCTGGTGGCGATGTTGTCGGCGGCCACGGAATCGGTCGCCGTCAGCCGGCAGGCGGGCGGGTAGGGCGCGCCTGCGGTAACATCGGCAGTGACGGTGACCGGGGAGCCGATCAAGCCGCCGGCGTTGACCTCAAGGGAATTGATGCGGCTGCCGGTTTTTCCGCCGAGCAGCCAGGTGACGGAGGCCTCGCCGGTGACCGGGTTGGTCAACACGCTGATCCACTTGATCCCGGGCGACCCGACGCTGCTGTAGTTGTCGGTGACCGAGAACTGGACGGGATGGTTGCCGGCCGGTTGGCCGAGTCCGTTGAGGGTCCGCACCCGGATGGTCACCGGGCTTCCCGCCGCTCCCGTCATCGAGGTCCCGCTGAGCAGTTGCAGGCTCTTGGCCGGGCTGGGATTACCGGTGATGTAGAAATCCATCGGTGATTTGACGAGATGGTTATTGTTGAAGCGGGATTCGACCTTGACAACGTTGAGTTCGACCTGTGCGTTGAGCAGGAAATGGACCGCAGCATAGCCCCCGGCGTCGGTGGATACGCTTTTGCTGGTGGCGGTATCCGCCAGTCCGGCGGTGAAGAGCTTGCCCTTCAGGGCAGGGATCTCGGGATATTTGACGGTGAAGAGCACAGGATGGTTGGGCACCGGATTGCCGAGTCCGTCGACCACCCGCACCCTGATCGGGCGGGAGAGGGGCTGATGGACCACGCCGGTGTCTCTTTCGGCCGAGACCCTCAGCAGGGTGACCGGATCCTCCGCCGCCGCGGCGGCGGTGAACTGCAGGGGCGAGCCCCGCAGCGGGCTGTGCTGATAGGCCGAGCTGGCCATGACAATGTTGGTGTCCGGCCTGCTGCCCACCCGCCAGAAGGCGGCCGCGACCCCGACATTGTTGGTCACGATGGTCATGGTGTCGCGCGCTGTCGAGGAGGCGGCGCTGCGGATCGAACCCCCGCCCCGCGTCACCATGAAGAGGATAGGCTGGCCCTCGATCACATTGCCCATGATGTCCCTGATCACGACCTTGGCGGTGTATTCATCCTGGACCCTCCCGCTCCAGCTCTGTTCGCCCGCGTAGGCGAGCGAATCGGGATCCCCGGGGAAGGTCGAGGCGGTGAAGCGGACCGGCAGGATCTGCGGCCGTTCGTTGACGGTGACCTCCACGACGTTGTTGTTGACTCCGGCGAGAGCGCCGACGCGCAGCAGGGCGAAAGCCTGGCCGTTCGCATCCGTCACCCGCTCCAGCTCGGTGCGGTTGTCGCCGAAGGTGCCCTCACCGGAGATGACCTTGAAGGTGACGATCAGGCTCTGCGGGCTGGGATTGCCGTGAATGTCGCTCACCTGCACCCGGAAGGGTTCCGGCAGGGTGCTGTTGATCTTGGCTCCGAGGCCGGTGGCGGCGGTGAGCTGGATGAGCTGGTGCGGCTCGCCGGCGAGGACAGTGCCGGTGAAGGTGATGGGTGAGCCGGTGAGCTGTTCGGCGCTGCCGGCGTAGGTGGAGGTGGCGGAGATGATGTTGGGCACCGCCGAACTCGTCCCCATCCGGTACTGCACGGAGGCGAGGCCGCCGCCGTTGGTCCTGACCGAGGCTGCGCTCAGGGCGCCGTTGCCCTGGGCGAGGGCAAAAGCCACCGTATGGCCTGATTTGGTGTTGCCGTAGGCATCCTTGACTACCACCGTGAGAGTCACGCTGGATTCGGCCGCCTCCCGGAAGAGGACATCGGAGACCGGCTGGATCGAGGCCGCCGCCCCGGCGAAGGCGGTGGCGGTGAATTCGATGGGCGTGATCGGCAGGCCCGGAGCGCTGATGCGGACGCGCTGCAGCCCCTCCCCGGCGAGGGTGCCGAGGGTGAGGGTGGCTTCAGCCAGACCAGTCGGGTCGGAGAGAACATCAACCGAGTCGCGGCCGCCGAAGGTGCCGCCGCCGCCCACGACGCGGAAGCGTACCGTGGTGTTCGGCACCGGATCCCCGAAGGGATTGGTCACCTTGACCTGGAAGGGCTTGGGCAGGGTTCTGAGGATGATCTCCTCCTGGCCGTTCCCGGAGACCGGCACGAGGTTCGTCGCCCGCGGGGGCTGGATGTTCGCATAGAAAATTCTGTCCTGGATCCCCGATCCGGAAGCGGCCTGCGCCCGGATCTGATGAGGGCCCGTCCGGGTGGAGGCCTTGAAAACGGCGGCGGCCTGGCCGGCTTCATCGGTCATCACCGTGTCCGTCGCTGCGCCCGCAAAGGTGCCGCTGCCGGCCACGACGGAAAAGATGACGCGCTGGTCCGCGCGGCCGTTGCCGTAGAGGTCGCTGATCTTGACCACCAGGGGAGCTTTGAGTTCCTCGCCAGCAAAGCCGGTCTGGTTTTCTCCCGAGACGATCGTCATGATCGTCGGGGCCTCCGGCAGGGCGGTGGCGGTGAAGAGAATGGGGGCCCCGGTGAGGGGGGCATCGATGCGGACGAGGTTGTTGTCCGTGCCGGCCGAATCGCCCAGGGTCCAGATGACGCTGGCCTTGCCGTCGCTGTCGGTCGAGTCAGTGACAGTAACGGAGCTGTTGTCGAGCAGGCCGTTGCCGCGCACGATTTTGAATGTGACCGGATAGCTGAGCACCGGCCGGCTCTTTTCGTCGAGAACCTGCACCACCAGGGGGGCGGCCAGGGTCTGCCTGACGGTGTCGATCTGGGCGTCGCCAGAAATGGTGCTGATGGAGACCGGAATGCCCTCGCCGGCGATGGCCTGGAAGGTGAGGGGCGCCAGATCGGGGAGGTCGGGCAGGGAGGTGGTGATGATATTGGTTGTACCATAGCCCAGGGTGAAGCGGGCGCTGGCGACCCCCTCGCTGTTCGAGGAGACCCGGATGGTGCTCTGGCGCGAGAAGTGGCCGTCGCCCTCCGTGACTTCAAACTCCACCGGCACGCCTACACAAAAGTTGTTGTAGGTATCCTTGAGCAGCACCGCGAACTCTTTTTCGAGGGGCTGCCCCGCTGTGCCGGTCAGGATGGTCTCGGAGGCGTACTGCAGGGCCAGGGGCATGAGGGCATCGGCGTAGAGATTGAAATCGAGATTGGTGCCGTTGGGAACGGCCGGGGCGGAGGCGCGCACCACCACCTGGCCGGCGGTGGAGCCGAAGGAAATGAAGGTATAGGCCGAGCCCGATACATCAGTGATGTTGGAAAAACGCTGGGTCTTTGAACCGGTGCCCGACGGGACATAGCCGGCATTGGTGGTCAGCAGCAGCTTGTCCAGCTGCAGTCCCGCCTCGCGGTTTTTGATCGTGAGCTGGACGAAGCCCTTGGGCAGGTTGTAGGAGCCCTTCGGACTCTCCCATGTCCAGCTGACGAAGGTGGAGAAGGAGAAGGTGACGGTGTCACTGGTGCCGAAGGTGTAAAAGCAGGAGTTCTGCAAGCCGTCCGGAGCATAGCCGCGCAGCCAGAGGCGGTAGCTGCCAGTCTTGGGGATGTAGATCTGATAGGTAGTCAGACCGACGCGGTTGTTCACCGGCAGATAGGGGGCGTAAATGTACTCGTTGCCCGAGGCCTCGGCGTTGCCGCCGCTGACATAGGGGGCCCCGACATCGCCGGATTCGGCCTCGATCCAAATATTGCCGTTGAAATTGACATCCAGCGAGTCGGTGCTGAGCGCGGCCTGTCCGGAGATGACGCTGAACTGAACCTGGACGTCACTGACCGGCACCCCGTTGGCGTCGACGACGCGCACGGCGAGGGGTTCGGCCAGACGCTGGGTAACGGTGCCGTGCTTGTTTTCGCCCGCGGCGGCGTACATGGAATCCGGGGAGAGGGGCGGAACCTCGAGGCAGAAATTGTCGACGGCGTTGTTCAGACCCCCGTAGAGCATGATGCCCGAATAGAGCTGGCCGAAATTACCCTGACGCTTGGCGGCGTCGGTCACGGTGTTTAGGAAGTCATTGTTGAGATAGACGTTGAAGCTGTGACCGGTGGTGGCAGGATTGTAGCGGACCTCGAGGATGTCGCCCGGCTTGGGATCCGGCGCGGTGGGGGGAAAGCCCGCGGTGGCGAGGTTGCCGGTGGGGACGCCGCCATTGACGATCTCGTTGAGATAGACCACGCGATCGCGGACGCGAACCAGGTAGCCGCTGGCCTGCTGACTTGGGCCGTTGAGCATCATGGCGAGGCCGCTGGCGTTGATGCCGCGGTCGTCGGCCAGCTCGGACCACTGCATGGCGGCGCGGACGCCGCGCACCGCGGGGGCATAGCGCGCGGCCTTGTAGGCGGCCAGGTACTGCCAGCCCGATGAGGTGGCGCTGTTGACCAGCTCGTAGCGGGTGACGTCGATCCGGTAGGCGGGATTGAGGTCCCAGTCGGCGGCGAGGGGATCCTCAAAGTCGTCGCAGTATTCGGTGCTGGCGGTGTCGGCCATGTCCACGGAGGGGCCGATGGAGACCGGGCCGCGGTTGTTCATCTCGTCATAGGCGCGGATGCCGAAAAAGTAGCTGATGCCGGGGACCAGGCCCGAGACGCTGGCGGTTTCGATATTGCCCGCGCTCTGAGGCCGCGGCAGGGAGACCAGAATGCCCTGGGTGAAATTGGCGGCATCGAGGCCGAAGGTGGAATAGCGCATTTCGTAGAGGTTGGCCTGTCCGTTGGTGCCGTCGTCGCCGGTGGAATACCATTTAAGGCCGGCGGTGCTGCCGCTGATGGCGTCCGCCCCGAGCCAGGTGATGCTTGCCGGTGCGCTGCGATCGCCCGCGATGACGCCGCGGAGGATGCGGTTGAATTCGGTCGCCATTTTGGCATAGCCGGTGTCGTTGGGATGGGTGCCGTCGCCGAGGTCGGAGAGCGGCACGACGCTGTTCATGTCGGCAAGGGTGACCTTACTGACGACGATGCCGGGGGCGTTCTCGAAGAACATGCGGTCGATTTCAGCGTTGAAATCGGCGATCTTGGGGTCGGGGGAACCATTCACCAGCCGGGGGACGATCTTGCAAACAATGATGCGCTTGAGGAAATCCCCCCGCGTGCCGTTGGCCCACTGGGAGGCGTAGGCGAGCAGCTGGGCGAGCTTGCCGGAAGAGGTCGGCAGCATCGAGATGCCGGCGTTCTCGGAGTAGGGGGCGGCATCATCATTGTTCATATTGTTGGTGCCGAGATGGATGAGGATGATGTCGGGCTGGTAGGTGTTCATGGAGGAGGCGATGTCCCTGACGCCGGTGCCGTAACCGCCCGTATAGAACTCTTCGATTTTGGCGCCGCGGGTGAAATGGCCGTTATAGGGCGCTGCCCCGTTGGGGCCGACCAGGCTGAAATTCACCCCCTGCAGCTTGTCGTAGAGCTGGCTGCGGTAGCCCGCACCGGTGCTGCCGACACCGTCGGTGATCGAATCGCCGATGGGCATGATTTTCCACTGGGCATGGAGCCCCGGGGCCCATGCTGCGATGATGATGCCTATCCCCACCAGCCAGGCGCTGAGCGGCCGATTCTTGATTGCTGTCAATGCACATCCTCCCGATATAGGCTGCCCGGACGCGCCGGGCTGAATTGTACAGATAGACCGGTTTCTGCCCCGCACGGAGTGAGGGGTCGCCTGATTGCACGCAAATTTTATACCCTTTGGCGG
>JAKPUX010000353.1 GCA_029554865.1 bacterium
CTGGGGCGGCCGGGCCAGCCCATCCTGCGTGACCCAGCCATCCTCCGTGAAGCGGACATCCTCTTCACCGAGAGCACCTATGGCGGCCGTTTCCATGATGATTTTGCCACTCTGAACCAGAAGCTGGCGCAGGTGGTCAACACTACCGTCAACCGCGGCGGCAAGATCATCGTCCCGGCCTTTTCTGTGGGCCGCACACAGGAGATCGTCTACGCCCTGCATCAGCTCACCCTGGCGGGTGAAATCCCGGAGCTGCCGATCTTCGTCGATTCTCCACTCTCCCTTAATGCCACCGAGGTCTTTCGCGCCCATCCCGAATGCTATGACGAAGAGACGGCGGACTTTCTCGAGAGCACCGACGACGTCTTTGGCTGGAATCGTCTCCGCTACATCCGCACGGCTGAAGAGTCCAAAAAGATCAACGAGATCAAATCCCCCTGTATCATCATCTCGGCCTCGGGTATGTGTGAGGCCGGCCGGATCCTGCATCACCTGCGCAACAACATCGAGGACGAGCGCAATACCATCCTGGTGGTCGGATTCATGGCCGAGAACACCCTCGGCAGACGGCTGGTCGAGAAGGAGCCGACGGTCAAGATCTTTGGCGAAGAGTTCACCCTGGCCGCCGAGGTGGTCAAGCTGAACGCTTTCAGCGCCCACGCCGATCAGGACGAGCTGGTCACCTGGATCAGCCATTTTCACCGGGAACGTCTGGAGCAGCTTTTCATTCTGCACGGGGAGTATGATCAGTCCCAGGCCCTGGCGCACGCCCTGGGCGGACTGGGCCTGAACGAGGTCACCATCCCCGAACGCGGGGAGTGGGTTGAGGTCTAGCCGGAAATGAAAAAGCCCGGCGCTTTGTCAGCGAGCCGGGCTTGAGCAGCGGCCCCCGCCTGCTCAGCAGGAGGGGGGCCGAATGCAGCAAGAGCCTATTTTTCGAGGATGTTTTTATAAACCTGGGCGTGAGCCGGATCGATGACCATCAGGGTGCGCAGGGGAGATTTGTCCATGGCGCGGCGGAATACCTCCACCATTTCGATATAGTGGGCGTTCAGGAACATCTTG
>JAKPUX010000354.1 GCA_029554865.1 bacterium
GGGCTTTACAACCCCCTCCTCGGCCAATCCTACACCGAGATCGCCGCCCGCAGCCGGAGCATGCACAAGAGCCAGGGCTTCGGCTCGGCCGAGCGCCGCGGCAGCCGCATCGAGTATTTCCGCCACCTCGGCGGAGAATACGGCTCAAACGACCTCTTCGACGGCATCGATCTGAGCTGGCGCCGGGTCTCGCCTGCGGGGGATTCCCTCACCACCCTGTTCACAGAAGCCCGGCAGAGTTTTTCTCCGGCCGCGCCGGCTGCGGCCCTGCCGTTCCTGCTGCGCGCCTGGGGACAGCTGCAAAAGCTTCCGGATGGCCCCTATGTGAGCCAGAAGCGGGACGAACTCATTGCAGCCATCCGCGCCTGCAGCGGACTCTGGCTGGAAGCGGCAGCCGACCGGCCGGTCGCTGCCGCCGGCGATACGCTCCGCCTCGCGCTCCAGGTGGTCAATCGCAGCTCCGCCTCCTGGACCCTGGAAAAGATCACCTTCTCCTGGGGCCACGGCGACACCCTGCTGCAGACCGCCCTGGCGGACAACCAGCCCTTCGAGAAAAATACCACCCTCATCCTGCCCGCCACCCTGCCCGTCACCCAGCCCTTCTGGCTGCAGCAGCCGGCCGGCCGCGGCCTCTATGCCATCACGGAAGAAAACCTCATCGGCGAACCCGAGTCCCCTCCGTCCGGCACCGTCACTTTCCATCTGCGTTGGCGCGGTCAGGTCATTCCCATGACCATTCCCCTGCTCTACCGCTGGACCGATCCGGTCGAGGGCGATCTCTACCGCCCCTTTGTCATCGGGCCGCCGGTGGCCGTCCACAGCAGGGAGAATCTGCTCCTCTTCACCGATGACGCCTCCCGGCCGCTCCGCCTCCAGCTGCGCAGTCTGACCGGCGCCGTGAGCGGCCAGGTGAGTCTTGCACTGCCCGCGGGCTGGAGCTGCACACCTCAAAGCATCCCCTTCCGCCTGACCGCGAGGGATGAAAACCTCGAGCTGGAATTCCAGCTCCGCCCCGGAAAGGGCGCACTGGATGGCAGCGTCACTGCCCTTGCAGCTGCAAACGGCCGGAGCTGGAGCCAGGATCTGATCACCATCAGTTATCCCCACATCCCGATCCAGACCCTCTTTCCCCCGGCGCAGGTCAGGCTGCTGCGCCTGCCCCTGCCGGCGGCCAAACCCCGCATCGGCTATATCATGGGGGCAGGGGACGAGATCGGCGATTGTCTAACGGCCGCGGGTTACCCCCTGCGCATGCTCACCGACGACGACCTGGAAAAGGGCAATTTCGCCGGCCTGGAGGTGATCATCGCCGGGGTGCGCGCTTACAACACCCGCCCCGCCCTGGCCGCCGCTCGGCCCCGGCTGCTCCGGTTCGTCGAGGCGGGCGGCACCCTGATCGTCCAGTACAATACCCCCTTTCGTCTGGTGACCGGCCAGCTCGGTCCCTGGCCGCTGCGGCTCTCGCGCGACCGCGTCAGCGATGAGCAGGCCCCGGT
>JAKPUX010000364.1 GCA_029554865.1 bacterium
GTTGATTTTGCCCGTTTTAATTCGTATGTTAATTTTTAAATCAAAGAGCCACGGCAGCTATGTACACAGCATGGAGCTTGTGATGGCCAAAGACTATTCCCGCCGGGATTTTGTCCGCATCGGCGCGCTCGGCGCCGCCGCCGCGCCAGTGCTGGCCGCCCAGACGACGGCCGGTATGCCGCAGACGGATGTAAAATCCGCAGACGCAGTCCACCGCCCGGTCATCCTCTGCAGCCGCGGCGAGGCCTGGGGCCGCAAGGTCCTCGAGCCGGCCTGGCAGACCTGGCTGGAAAAGCGCAGCATGCTCGACGCGGTCGAGAGGGGGGCCAATGTGGTCGAGCTCGATCCGGAAGACCAGTCGGTCGGCTATGGCGGCTGGCCCAACGAGGAAGGGGTGGTCGAACTCGATGCCTGCGTCATGGCCGGTCCCTTTCACCAGTGCGGCGCCGTGGCGGGACTGCAGAATATCAAAACCCCCAGCTCGGTGGCACGCCTGGTGATGGAACGCACCGATCACATCCTCCTCGTCGGCGCGGGGGCGAAACAATTCGCCCTCAGGTTCGGCTTTAAAGAAGAGGAACTGTTGACCGAAGCTTCCCGGCAGGGATGGCTCAAGTGGAAGGCCGGCCTCTCGAAGGAGGATGACTGGCTGGAGCCGGGGGAGAAGAGGATCTACCGTCCGACCGGGACCATCAACGTGCTCGGCGTCGACGACCGCGGCGACCTCTTTGGCATCACCACCACCAGCGGCCTGGCCTTCAAGATCCCCGGCCGGGTCGGGGATTCGCCGATCATCGGGGCCGGACTCTATCTGGACAACGAGATCGGCGCCGCCGGGGCCACCGGCCGCGGCGAGGAGGTGATCCGCACCTGCGGCAGCTTTTATACGGTCAGCAAGATGGCCCAGGGCCTCTCCCCCCAGGCGGCCTGCGAGGCGGCCTGCCGGCGCATCATCGAGGTCAACGGCGGCAAGGCCGATTTCAATGTCAAATTCATCGCGGTCAACAAGGCGGGGGAGACCGGCTGCGCCCAGCTCAAGGGCAGTGAAGGCACCCATCTCTCCTGTATATCGGCGCAGGGCTTGCAGGCGCAGCAGGGCACGATACAGATGGCGAAATAGTCAGCGGAGCAGAAGAAAGTGAACGAATACCCCCATCGGCGGCTGACCGAAACGGTCAAATGCGCCGGCTGAGCGTCCAAACTCGCGCCAAGTGAATTGGCCGCAGCTTTGGAAAAGCTGCCAAAACCCAACGATCCCCGCGTTCTCGTCGGCTATAACACGGCCGACGACGCCGGTGTCATCCGCCTCTCCGATGAGCTGGCCCTGGTGCAGACCGTCGATTTCTTCACCCCGATCGTGGACGACCCCTTCACCTACGGCCAGATCTCGGCGGCCAACTCGCTCAGCGATGTCTACGCCATGGGGGGGACCCCCTTCAGCGCCCTCAACATTGTCGGCTTTCCCAAGGATATTTTCCCGATGGAGGTGCTCGCCGCCATCCTGCAGGGGGGACAGGAGAAGGCGGCTGAGGCGGGGGTGCCCATTCTCGGCGGCCACACCGTCAGCGATCAGGAGCTCAAGTACGGCCTGGCGGTGACCGGGCTGATCCATCCCGAGCGCATTCTGACCAACGCCGCGGCGCAGCCGGGCGACCTGCTCGTCCTGACCAAGCCGATCGGCACCGGCACGATCACCACCGCCCTCAAGGCGGGCAAGGGGACGCCGGAGATGGAGGCGGAGGTCTGCGGCGCGATGGCGGCCCTCAACCGCGCGGCCGCGGAGGTCTGCCAGCGCGTTGGCGTGCACGCGGTCACCGATATCACCGGATTCGGGCTGCTCGGCCATGCCCTCGAGATGGCCGAGGCGAGTGGCGTTGGTCTGGTGCTGCGCTTCGACGCCGTGCCGTTTTTCGCGGCCGCCATCGCCACCACCGCCGCAGGATTTGTCCCTGGCGGCACCCGCGCCAATCTGCTCCACGTGCAGCCCTGCGTCGATTTCCTCGAGCGCATCACCCCCGAGCAACGGCTGCTGCTCAGCGATCCCCAGACCTCGGGAGGGCTTTTGATCGCCGTCCCGGAGGAGAAGGCCTTCGAGCTGGTGCGCGCCGGACGCGATGAAGGGGTCCGGATGGCGGTGATCGGAGAGGTGATCGCCGACCATGCCGGCCGGATCGAGGTGGTCTGACCTATTTCACCCGAATGCGGCCCTCGCCTGCACCGGTGATAGCGCCGATGATGGCCACCGGGCCGCGGCAAGCCGTGCGCAGTTTCTCCAGCAAGGCCGTGGCCGAGCCGGCCGGCACCGCCAGCAGCAATCCTCCCGAGGTCTGGGCGTCGGCAAGAAGCTGCCGGGCGATCTCCGGAACCTC
>JAKPUX010000380.1 GCA_029554865.1 bacterium
GAAGATGAGGTGGAAGGAGTGGAGGAGCGCGTCCGTGGTGACAAAGATGGGGATATTCTCTTCGCGCGCCTCATTGTAGAGGTCGTACATCTCCTTGTAGCCGCTGTTGGGGCCGCTGCGTTTGGGGGTGACGAAAAAGTGGTTGCGCGCGAGGAGGCCGCGCTCGGCGGCGTCAAAGCTGAAATCGCCGGCGTTGACCACGTTGCTGAGGTCGGGGGCGACGCTGTAGCTCTCCGCCGCCGGCAGGATCTGCGAGGGCTGCGGGATATAGGTGCCGAATTCGGTCTCGACCGGTCCGATGATCTCGGCGATCATCTGCGCGGACAGGGGCAGGGCGCCGGCTAATAGCACCAGCGCGAGGATAGTCTTGATGATGTGGTATTTCATGCCAACCTCCAGGCCCGCTGCGGGCCCGTTGATGCGCTCCCCCTCTACTGGAATATGCATATTGGCGGGCATAAATTCAAGCGGAAATTTGGCGCACGGTGAGGATGCGCAGGGGGATAATTTTTCACCGCACTGCAATAAAACGGCCCCGAATGGGAGTTACATATGCAAAAGGCCGGCCCCCCGGATCTGCTGCGCTAATCCCTGACAGCGGGAGTAGAACCCATGTCCAGACTCGAAATCATCGGTTTGATTGTCAGCTATGTGTACGCCTTTTCCCTCATGACCATCGTCGAGGCCGCGGGCAAGCGCCTGCGCTGGCCGCAGGACCTCAGCCGCAAGATCATCCACATCGGCGCCGGGATGTGGGTCTGGGGTATCCTCTGGTTCTTCGACGAGCTGCGCTGGGGCATCATCCCCTTCGCCACCTTCATCTTGCTCAATTATATCTTTTACAAACGCCAGACCTTCTCCCAGATGGATACCGAGAAATCTTCTCCCGGGACGGTCTATTTCGCCCTCGCCATCACCCTGCTTTTCCTTTGGCTGTGGCGCCCGGCCGGACCCATCGATCCCATCCCGGTCGGGATCGCCGGCATCATGGCGATGACCTGGGGGGATGCCTTCGCCGGATTGATCGGCAGGCGTTACGGCCGCAAGCAGTACCAGTTCTTCGGCCACTACCGCAGTTACATCGGCAGCGCCGCCATGGCCGCTTTCAGCCTTGCGGCGATCTGGCTGACCCTAACCTTTCTGCCGGACTCGGCGCTGGCGCCCTTCAGTCCCGCCATTGGCATGGCCGACCGCCTGCTCATGACCCTGCTCGGGGCCGCCGTGGCGACCTTCGCCGAGGCCCTCTCGCCGGCCGGGACGGACAATCTCACCGTGCCGATTCTGACCTCTTTCTTTCTCTGGCTGCTCTGGCCCTGAGCGTGCCGGATGTGAAGCAGGGTGGAGGAAGCTGATCTGGTCCCAGGAAGGCTTAATGCGGGGATAGAATCAGGGCAGGGCGGAGACGGCTCCCGCGCGCTCATTTTCAAACCAGAGGATATAGTCGGCTGTTGTGACCTGGCCGTCGAGATCCAGATCGGCGGCCACGTAGCCCGCCGTCCCTGAGC
>JAKPUX010000392.1 GCA_029554865.1 bacterium
CGTGGGCGCGAGCCGTGTGCGCGACATGTTCCAAGAGGCGAAACGGAACGCCCCGTGTATCGTGTTCATAGACGAAATCGACGCTGTGGGTCGCCAACGTGGCGCGGGGCTGGGCGGCGGGCACGATGAGCGTGAGCAGACGCTGAACCAGCTGCTCTCTGAGATGGACGGATTCGATCCGAATTCCGGGATCATCATCCTGGCCGCAACCAACAGGCCTGATGTTCTTGACCCTGCGCTGCTCCGTGCAGGCAGATTCGACCGCCACATCGTGGTTGATGCGCCCGACCAGCGCGGCAGGGAAGAGATACTCAAGATCCATGCGAAGAACAAGCCTCTTGAGCCCGATATTGACCTCAAGGCGCTTTCAAAGCGCACTCCCGGTTTTACCGGCGCCGATCTTGCGAACCTGCTGAACGAAGCGGCGCTGCTGGCGGCCAGGGGCAACAAGAAGAGAGTGTCAATGGCTGAGATGTCGGAGGCGATAGAGCGCATAGTGGCGGGCCCCGCCAAGAAGGGCCGGATCATGAGCGAGCGCGAGAAGGATCTGGTGGCTTATCATGAGTCGGGCCATGCGGTGCTGGCCCACCTCCTACCCGGCGCCGATCCGGTTGTCAAGGTGTCGATAGTGGGCCGAGGGCGGGCCGGAGGCTACACACTGATGATACCGGAGGACGACAGGAGATACCGGTACGCCACCCAGTCCGAGATAATGAACGAGATCATCGTGGGACTGGGCGGTCGGGTCGCCGAAGAGCTGGTGCTGGGCGAGATCAGCACCGGCGCCGGCAACGACCTGGAACGCGTGAGCAAGACCGCTCGCAAGATGGTCACCGAGTATGGTATGAGCGACCTCGGCCCGATGACATTCGGCCGCAGCCAAGAAGAACAGGTCTTCCTGGGGCGCGACATCTCCCGCGACCGCAACTACAGTGAGGAAGTGGCCGCCAAGATCGACGAAGAGGTCCACAAGATAGTTACAGCTGCCCATGACACCGCGAGGCAGATACTGTGCGACAATATCGACAGCCTGCACAAGCTGGCTCAGACCCTGAAAGAGCAGGAGACAGTCGAGGGAGATGAACTCGAGGCTCTGCTTGCGGACGCGGCCGGCGAGAGCTGCGACGAAGCGAAAGCCGCGCAGTCGGCCGCCCGGCCGGCCGGCTCGGAGGCCCAGGCCCCATCTGCCGG
>JAKPUX010000001.1 GCA_029554865.1 bacterium
CCCAGGATAAAACCGCCGGCAGCCTTTTGCATCAACACCATCTTGATGATCCTTTTAGCCGAAGAAGACGTCAGCACCGCGTAATAAATACCGGTGGCGAGAGGACGATCTGCTGAGGAAAAGTTCACCTGCTGCTCCCCCTCTCCTTGGTGCCCGTCGACCAGCGTCGCCACTTTTCGGCCCAGAATATCATACACAGCCAGGCTTACCTGGCCCGGCGCCGGCAGCGCTGGCAGAGCTCGCATTAGTTGGGATGGACGAGGCGGCTGGGCGAAGACAGAGGCGCCGATCACGAAGGCAAGGATGATGAGCTTTGCGGTTCGTTGCATAAGGCCCCCATCTTTAAGTTGGTATTAAAACCAACGGCCGGGCTGATATGGAGAAAGACCCTTGGCGTGATGATAGCAAGCAAAAAAGCATTTGGTGGATCACGGCGGTGAGAGAATCAGACCGATTGGCTTGGCAAGGTTCGCTCAACCACCGGAATCCGCCATAGAGTTAACAGCAAGGCCTCAGACCTGCCCGGCGTTGATTTCATCACCCAGAGCCAATAGTTCTTCATTCGCAGGGATGTCGCGCATGCTGTGGCCATAGTGCACGTAGCGTGCCACTCCAGCCTTGTCGATCAACACCTGGGCCGGCATCCGTCCCAGCTTGAACAGATTCACCTCTTGCCCGTAAAGTTTCAGGACGCTATAGGTCGGATCGGGCAGACCGATGAAGGGCAGTGCCTCCCTGCTAAAGTAGTCGGCGAATGTCTTGGCATTTTCCGGGCCGACCACGATGATCTCGACATCGCGATCGACGAATTTTGTGTAGTCCTGGCGCAACTGCGCCATGTGCGCGCGGCAGAACGGTCAGGTGAAGGTCCTGTTGAAGACGAGCAGGACGTTCTTCACTCCGCGCAAGTCGGCCAGGCGGACCGTGGCGCCGCGATAGTCGGCCAGGCTGAAATCAGGCGCCTTCTGGTTGAGAGATACACGTGGCATGGTGATTCTCCTTTTGTGAAAATGATGGCCTGCCCCACAGCACGCGCTAATAGTTCAAACCGACTGCCTGGTGCAGAAAGTGTTCATCCACCAGGTTCTTCAGGATAAAATCCGCCACATCCGCGCGTGCAATGCGCGGCTGGCCGACCTTCGTCAGCGGGTCGGTGATGCAGCGGTAGACGCCGGTCCTTGCCCCGTCCTCCAGTCCACCCGGCCGGACGATGATCCAGTCGAGGTCGCTCGCGCGAATGATCCCCTCCTCGATTTCCTTCTCGTCCAGCGCCTTGCGCAAAAAAAAGGGCACAACGATCTTGCGCGACACCCACCCCATTTGCGCCAGACTGTCGCCAACGCCGTAGGAGGAAACATGAATCAGCCGCTTCACCCCTGCCTGCTTCATCGCCGCGATGATGATCTGCACGCCTCCCGGCAGCACACCATAGTTGCCACCGCGCGGTCCCAGCGCCGAGAGAACTGCCTCCTGGCCGGCCACAGCACGGCTGACAGCCGCCGCATCGGTCACATCACCCGAAATTATCGTGAGTCCGGCCTGCGCCTCCAGCGCCGCCGGGTTGCGCACGAACGCCGTCACCGCATGGCCCTGGGCCAGACCCTGTTCCAGCAAGGCACGCCCTGTTTTGCCGGTAGCACCGAACACTAAAAGCTTCATCCTGATTAACTCCTTTTTAATGTACCCCCCCCCCTGCATCAGCGCCTGGCTGCAAGCGGCCCTTACCAGCAATTTTTCCTTTCGCGACCACTTTGGGCAGGGGTAGCGGCTACGCTATTCTCTCTTCGTGCCGGATAGTTATTCGCCGCTGCGCCGAGGCGATACATCCTTCCGGGCGAGCTCGAGATTGACCATGAAGGGCACATCGAGACGGTTGCCCTGGGCATGGATGAGTGCTGCGATACGCTCGTAGAATAACGCCATATGCTCCTCGGGATGGCAGGCATTGGTTGAGAAGGTGCGCAATAGCCCGATATAAGCGTCCGCGGTGAAAGATCGCGTACAATGAAACTCCCTGTGGGCATGGAAACTCAGGCCTGGCGCTTGCTCAAATTCGCTCCTTCTCTCCGCAACTCTTTGCCCCTGGAGGCCGCGAAGATCATCATTCAGCTCGGGTTCCGGGTGATATTGTGCGTAGATTGCGCGGATGGCATCAAAAACAGGCGTATCATTCCGCGAAAAATTGCTCCACCAGGCCGCCAAAAAACCGCCTGGATTGAGCAGCTTGCCGATCCTGGCGAACTTGACCGCCGGTTCCACCCAATGAAACGAGGTCGCCGCGGCGATCAGATCGCAAGGAACCGCCGTCGTATAATCCTCAAACGAACTGTGGACCAGATGGATGGCGGGGATGTGACCAACCCGTTTTTGGGCCTGGGCCAACAGCGCCGCTCCGGGTTCGAGGGCATAGATGGTCGCATGCCAATGGTGGTACATTTGTTCGGTGGCGATGCCGCTGCCGGCGCCGATCTCGATGACCACCGAGTTCTCATTCACCCCTGTCAGCCGCTGCAGTTCGAGATAGAGATCGTCCGGATAGCCCGGCCGGTGGGCGTCATAGAGGGCTGCATTGCGGTTGAAAGACTCCGCCCGCTGGCGGTCAATTCCCTCTCGTTTTCCGGCTGCGGCTTCAGATTTGGGCTGCACGAGCGCTCCTCTGGGGCTGAATGCAATCGTTATGGAATTACTGATTTATCAAGTAATCTACTCAAGAGTATCCTGAATTTCAACAGAATTGTTCGCGAGGGCAGAGACAAAAATCATCACGAAGGTCAGTAATTGCACTTGGCCGGGAAGAGATCCTCAGTAAAGAGATTGAAGAGCTGCAGAGCATGGCAACGGCATCAAACGCAGCCGGCTGTCACCTCTCCGAGGAGATCCTGCGGGGCGTTCACTTTTTCTGGAAATTTTCTGCCTTTTCTCCCTTTCCCTGTAAACTTTTTTCCCGTTCGCTGCGTCTAATCCATTGACCGTCACAATCAGGGAATCCCATGGACCCTCTCGAAAGCGAATGGATCATACGCGCCCGATCAGGCGATCTGCCGG
>JAKPUX010000012.1 GCA_029554865.1 bacterium
CTCCTGCCCTGGGGCTATGTCTATGAAAACACCCCCCATCACCAGGTCTTTCTCGAACTCGGCCGCAACCTCGCCGCGGCCGGCGGCTATGAGTACGGCAACTGGGCGATGGGACTCCTCTACGGCACCAACGGCGACGCCGACGACTGGTTCTACGGCACCTCTCCCGCCTCCCGCCCCTGCTTCAGCCTCACCATCGAGGTCGGCACCGCGTTTCATCCGCCCGAGGAGGAGATGAGCCAGCTCATCGCCGAGAACCGCCCCGCCAGCCTCTATATCGCTTTTATCGCGGACAAGCTGGCCAGAAACCCCTGGCTGATCGTCCCGGCCGACAGCGCCGGATCTGCGCAAACCACAGCCGTCGCGGCGGCTCGCGAGCCGGGGCAGCAGCCGGAAAGCTGTACCCTGCTGCAGAACTGGCCCAACCCCTTCAACGCCGCCACCACCATCCGCTTCCGCCTGGCCCGGGCGATGACCGTCCGCCTCACCCTCCTCGACGCCCTCGGACGGCCGCTGCGCACGCTGCTGCAGGGTTTCCACCAGGCCGGCGAGCACCAGCTCCGCTTCGAGGCCGGCAGCCTGCCGAGCGGGCTCTATTTCTGCCGCCTCGAGGAGAGCCTTGTCTCCGATGCAGCGGCAGCCGGCGGCAGGGGCTCCGCAGCCTCCGCGCAGGCCAGCCCGCGCCAGGCCGCCCTGCTCAGGATGCTCCTGCTCCGTTAAATTCCCCTTGAAAAAGTGGATGAAATTCGCTACACTCTATTCTAAACGGAGCAAGGGAGCGCATGCAGAAAAAATCCCACATCATCAACGTCCTGCCCGAGAACCTGATCAACAAGATCGCCGCCGGGGAGGTCATCGACCGCCCGGCCTCGGTGGTCAAGGAGCTGGTCGAGAACGCCATCGACGCCGGGGCGACCTGGATCACCCTGATCATCAAGGAGGGAGGCGCCCAGCTCATCCAGGTCAACGACAACGGCAGCGGCATGAGCGAGGAGGATGCCATCCTCTCCCTGCAGCGCCACGCCACCTCCAAGATCCACACCTATGCGGACATCGAAAAGATCCTCACCCTCGGCTTCCGCGGCGAGGCGCTGGCCAGCATCGCCGCGGTCTCGCGCCTCGAGCTGCGCACCGTGCCGAAAGGGGCGATCGAGGGGACGGCCATCTTCGTCGAGGGCGGCGTGGTGCAAAAGGTGGAGGGCTCCGGCGGCAATCCCGGCACCTCGATCGCGGTCAAGAATCTCTTTTTCAACACCCCGGCGCGGCGCAAATTCCTGCGCGCGGAGAGCACCGAGTACCGCTCGATCCTGGCGATGATGAACCATTTTACCCTCGCCTTTCCCGAGATCGGCTTTCACGTCGTCAACGACGATGCCGAGGTCTATCGTCTCGCCCCGGCGGCGCTGCAAGAGCGGCTGACCCAGGTGCTCGGGGCGCGCGTGCGCAACAACCTGGTCCGGGTCGAGGACAAGACCACCCTGATGACCATCAGCGGCTATATCGGCAACTATGACGCCATGCGCAAGTCGCGCAACGACCAGTACCTCTTCCTCAACCGCCGCTTCATCAACGACCGCACCCTCAGCTACGCGGTCACCCAGGCCTTCGGCGAGACCATCCCCAAGGGGCACTATCCCCTCTTCATCCTCTTCATCGACATCGACCCCGAGCGCGTCGATGTCAACGTCCATCCGACCAAGAACGAGGTCAAGTTCGCTGATTCGCGACTGGTCTTCGACCTTTTGCGCAGCGCGGTCAAGCGCGCCCTGCGCACCGACCACATCATCCCGGAGATCCAGCAGTTCTACCCCCCGCGCTGGGGGGCCGGCGGCCCACCTGCGGGCCCGTCCGTCAACCGTGGCGATATCGTCAGGCCTGACGACCAGGGCTCCTTCGACTGGGAGAGCGGCGAGCCGTTCTTTCCCCCGCCCGGGCTCTTTCCGGGCGGCTATCCCGGCGGCGCGCCCTGGACAATACCCTCCGGCTCCGCGCCCGCCGGTGAGGCCGATACGGGCGGAGCGGATTTTGGCGGATTCAGTCAAGGCGGTTCGAGCGCCGGCGGAACGGGCGCAGGCGAGCCTGCAGGGGAGCCTGCAGGCGAGCCTGCCGGTGAGGCCTCCGGTGAAACCGCCACCGGCGGCGGCAGCCCGGCCGGCGGCCCCTTTCCGATCCAGAACAGCGGCGTCTCCGGGCCGCGGCCGCGCGAGACCGCCACAGTCTGGCAGGTGCAGAACAAATACATCGTC
>JAKPUX010000013.1 GCA_029554865.1 bacterium
CCCGGGCATGCGCGAACTGGGGCTCCTCGGCGCCAGCGAGGGCATGGAGCAGGGCTTCGAGGATATTTTCGAACTCGGCGCCGGCTGCCGCTACAGCGACTGCACCCATGTGCAGGAGCCCGGCTGCGCCGTTCGCCAGGCAGTGGCGGCGGGGAGCCTGAGTCAGGCACGCTACGACAGCTATCTCAAACTGAAAAAAGAGTCCGAGTACTACGAGATGTCCTACGCGGAAAAGAGAAAGAAAGACAAGGAGTTCGGCAGGTTTATCAACAATGCGATGAAGCAGATCAAGAAGAAATAGGGGAAAGTTGGAACAGGAGACCGGCCCTCTCCGGCTTCCCTGTGAGCACCCGCGGGCTGGTCTTAGCTCTCGATCGCGGCCTGAGCCCGCAGCAGGTCGTGCAGGGTGACGATCCCGGTCACGGCATTGCTCTGCGGATCCACCACCACAACGATGTTGGCCGGGGAGGCGATGAACTGGTTCCCGACCTCCCGTATAGTCTGCTCCGCATGACAGGTGACCGCCGGATGAAGCTCTGGGGCTGTTCCCGCTGAAAGGGCCGTGAGGATCTCGCGGCGGCCCGCGACGCCAATCAGCCGACCCTCAATCACCACCGGAAAATAGGCGTAGGGATGGTCCGAGATCGCCACCTTTAGCCTCTCTGGCTCCAGGCTTGTCAACAGCACCGGCCGCGGGTTGGCTAGGGCCGCGACCGGCAGATTTTGCCAGCTGTGCAAGTCGAGGGGCGGCCGCACCTTGTGCAGCTCGTGGCCGTCCTGCACCAGCAGGGCGTCGTAGAAATTGAGGGGGCCGTTGAGGCGGGCAACAATCTGGCTGATGAAAGTGCCGAGCAGCAATCCCGGCACCAGGGCGAACTGGTGCGTCATCTCAAAGACGATCAGCATCGAAGTCAGCGGCGCCCGCACGATCGCACCCAGGCAGGCGCTCATTCCGACCGCCGAGAGGACAATCCGGTCGGCCGGGGTCAATGGCAGCCAAATCCCGGCCAGCCCGCCGAGAAAGTAGCCGCTCATCCCGCCCAGAAAAAGCGAGGGCGCAAAGATCCCGCCGATGCCGCCGAAACCGTAACTGGCGGCGGTCGCCGCCAGCTTGCCCATGACCAGCACGCCAGCCACCCGCCAGTCAAAGGCGTTGTTCAGGGCGCTTGAGAGGTCCTGATAGCCAAGCCCGAATACTCCCACCTTCCCTGTCGTCCAAAAGAGCGTCACCCCGATGATCCAGGTGATAAGACCTCCGCAGAGAGGCATGAGCCAGCCGGGCATGCGCCCCTGACGGCTCACCCGGCGGCGCAGCTGCAGGGTCATGCGCTGAAAGAGCGCCCCGCTTCCGGCGGCGAAAAAGGCGACCACCGGCACGACGGCGTAGTGCAGCCAGCTGACCTTATCCACGTCGGGCAGGGAAAAGGCGGGCTGGCGGCCGAGGATGCCATAGACGACCAGGGCGCCGATCACCGATCCGAGAACGACGCGGCCGAGGAAGCGGCTGTTGAGGTCCCCGGCCACCTCCTCGATGGCAAAAGTGACGGCAGCCAGGGGGGTGTTGAAAGCGGCCGCCAGTCCCGCTGAGGCACCGACAATGGCCGGACCTCGTCTTTCTCTCCTCGAGACCCCAAGGGCTCCGGCAAGGTTGGAGGCTGTGCCGGCGCCAAGATAGACGGAAGGCCCCTCACGGCCAAGACTTTGGCCGCCGCCAATGCTGAGAATCCCGCCGATAAACTTGATCACGACCGTCCGCAGCCGCAGCCAGCCCAACTCCTTCCAGAAGGCCGATTTAACCTGGGGAATGCCGCTACCCGCCGCCTCGGCGCCGAAAAATTTCATCAGCACTCCAACGAGGAGGGAGGTGGTGACGATCATGATCAGGCTGGCGGCGGCGAAATAGCCCTTGGAACGGGCGGCAAAGGCCAGATAGCTGCGCGCGAATATCAGGTTGATCAGAAAGAGAAAGGCGACCGCCGCGAGCCCCGCCGCAAAGCTGATCACCACGGTCAGTACGGTCTGACGCATGTTCTCCGGCAGCCTGAGGAGCAGGGAGGAGCCCGGAAAGGTTTTCCATTTTTCTGATGAGATCGAAATAGTGTTCCTCCAGGTCAGGGGCGCGAGGCCTCGGAAGGCGCACCGGCCTGTTTTTTCAGATGCAATACCCGATTAAAAAAATAGCCATCCGGCGTCCTAAATGCAAGCTCTAAGTGATGGCGAAAAAGCTCTTCCGTCCTCGCGACCGCTTCGGACGGACGCATCTGAAGGCGAAAGCCGCGGCCACGCAGGGAAACCGGACGATCACTCTTTGAAGAGGGCCTCGTTAATAAGGTCCGGATGTAAAGGGATGCCTTTCCTCTTGATATTTTCCTGATGAATGTTTATACTTTGAGGGCTGAGGAACAGCCCGCATCGAAAGGATCCGCCATGCACCCCAAAGATATCGAAAGGCTCGAAGAGGCGGTCATGCTTCTTGAATACCCTTCATGGACGGCCAGGATCACCGACATCATCGGCATGCCTGTTGAGTGGGCGGTCAAAAGGCTTCCCGATATGGCCAACCGGATGATTTCGGGAGCGACCACCAAAGCCATTCGCAAGGCCCTCGAGATCGCCGTCGCCACCCTGGAGCCCCGTCACCGGGGCGAACCCCGGAAAATATTTCACAAGGGCGCGGTCACCCTCAGCGGCGCCGTCGGCGGTTTCTTCGGCCTGGGCGGCCTGGCGGTGGAGCTGCCGGCCTCGACCACGATCATGCTCCGCTCCATCGCCGAAATCGCCAAGAGCCTGGGCGAGGATGTGAACAAACTCGATACCCAGCTCAACTGCATGAGCGTTTTCGCCCTTGGCAGCAAGCGCCGCGCCTCCGATGACGCGGCTGAAACCGGCTATTTTGCGGTACGCGCCGTCCTCGCCAAGCTGATCTCGGAGACGAGCGGTTTCATCGCTGAAAGGGGATTGGTCGAGGAGGGAGCACCCGTCATCGTGCGCTTTATCGTCCGCATCGCCTCCCGTTTCGAGGTGATCATCTCCGAAAAGGCGGCGGCCCAGGCTGTGCCGGTGATCGGCGCCGCCAGCGGCGCGGCGATCAACTACCTCTTCATGGACCATTTCCAGTCGATCGCCACCGGCCATTTCACGGTCCGTGCCCTCGAGCGCCAGTACGGCACCGAGGCGGTCCAGGCCGAATATGCGCGCATCAAAGCGAGGTTGAATATTTTCTGAACAGGCCGTGGTCTGCACCTGGAAAGAGAGGAGGAGACCATGAAAAAATGGCGCTTGAACTTGTTTAGCTGGGCGGCCCTGCTCATGCTGGCGGCCGCCGGCATGAGGTGCGGGGGTGAGGATAGCCCGGCCTCGCCGACGGGCTATGATCTGGATAAAAATCCCCTCCCCCGCTTCGTCCGGGCCAATTTCATCGATGTCGGGAGGATGGCGCGGATCTCCCGGTTCCGCTCCGCTGCCGGCGGGGATTACTCGGATGATCTCGAACACTGCCGCAGTATGCTGCATTATTTCGAGCCCCGCCCCGACCTGGAGTGGGCGAGCCTCCCCCTCTTTTCCCCCGTTGACGGCAAGATCGTCCGCATCGTTCAGAACCAGCCGGTTCTGGAACTGGTCATCCAGGCGCAGGAATATCCCGATGTCGAGTTCCACCTTTTCAATCTCAGCCCCCTCGAAACCCTGCGCGTAGGCGGCTCAGTCCGCGCCGGAGAGAGCGTCGGCAGCTATGTGGAGCGTCAAACCCCCACCGCTATCGCGGTCAGCGTCAACACCACCTGGGGCAGGCGGCTGATCTCCTGGTTCGACATCATCACCGATTCCCTCTGGTTCACCTATGGCGAATGCGGCATTGCCAATGCGAGCGAGTTCATCATCAGCAAAGAGGCGCGCGACACCGATCCCCTCACCTGCAGCGGCGGACTCTTCACCAGCGCGGGCCGTCTTGAAAACTGGACGGTTCTGAACTGCCACTGGGACATCGAGGGCTGGGGCATCCCCCGCTTTGTCGACGTCAACTATATCGATTTCGACCGGGTGTATAAAATATCGAAATTCCGCTCTGCGGTTGGCCACGACTATTCCGACGATGACGAGGATTGCCGGAGCATGAAGCACTATTTCTGGCTGGACGGCTCCGACGGCTGGGAGACTGCCCGCATTTTCTCCCCGGTCAACGGCACTGTGGTCTGGCGCTTCGAGGAGTTCCTCGGCACCCAGCTCTGGATCCGCTCTGAAGAGTATCCCGACTTCCAGTTCTGCATCTTCCATCTCCTCCTGGCCGATTCCACCCTGGCGGAGGGCCGCCAGGTCAGCGCTGGTGAGCTGCTTGGCACCCACTTCAGCGGCCGCACCTATTCCGACATCGCGGTCGCCCTCATCACCCCCTATCGACGCAGGCTGATCTCCTGGTTTGATGTTATGACCGACGCTCTCTTTCAGCGCTATCAAGCGCGCGGGCTGGCCGATCGCAGCGACGTCATCATCAGCCGGGCGGAGCGCGACGCCCATCCCCTCACCTGCGCCGGTGAGAATTTCATCGGCGGCACGGGGGTGCTGGAGGACTGGGTAACGCTGAGATAAAATCAAGGCGAGTCATTTGATATTGAATTCAATGATCACCTTCGGGGGCGCAGCCGTGCTCAGCCAGTTGACCGATGAGATCGATACGGTCGGCTGGCCGGGATAGGTCGTGTCATTGATCATCTGGTCAACGTGCTGTTGCGCAACAGCGCCCTCCAATCCGTACCAGACCGCATCCTCGTCATAATACTCCACCTCGATATCGCGCAGATCGAAGAGCTGGTTGATGTTGTAATCCCGGCTCGTCACCGCATAGGTGGCGTGCAGCGATTCGAGCAGGCGTCC
>JAKPUX010000021.1 GCA_029554865.1 bacterium
GATGCGAAACCTCTGAAGCCTGCAGAATCATATCCGGTAATTTAGCATAAATAATTTATAATTCAAGTTATTTTTACATTTGTTTTATTTTACCGATATGCTTACATTCGGCCTGATCAAAACCGCAACTCCGGAGATCCCTTCATGAAAAACTTCGCCCTAATCGGCACCGCCGGTTACATCGCCCCACGCCACCTGCAGGCCATCCGCGACACCGGCAACACCCTCATCGCCGCCTGCGACCGCAGCGACTCGGTCGGCGTCCTCGACCGCTATTTCACCGATGTCCACTCCTTCACCGAGTTCGAGCGCTTCGACCGCCACGGCGAAAAGCTGCGCCGCCTGGATGAGGCCGGGCGCATCCACTACGTGACCATCTGCTCGCCCAACTATCTCCACGATGTCCATATCCACTTCGCCCTGCGCATCGGCGCCGAGGTGATCTGCGAAAAGCCCCTGGTGCTCAATCCCTGGAACCTCGACGCCCTCAGGGAGATGGAGCGCGAGAGCGGCCACCGCGTCTGGACCGTCCTGCAGCTGCGCGTCCACCCCGCCCTGCTCGCCCTGCGCGAACGCATCGCCGCCGGGCCGGCGGACAGGATCCACGAGGTCGAGCTGACCTATATCACCTCGCGCGGGCGCTGGTATGACTATTCCTGGAAGGGGGATGTGCAGAAATCGGGGGGCATCGCCACCAACATCGGCATCCATTTCTTCGATCTGCTGGCGTGGATCTTCGGCCCGCCCCGGGATATGGAGGTGCACCTCAGCGAGGCCCACCGCGCCGCCGGCTATATCGAGCTGGAGCGGGCGCGGGTGCGCTGGTACCTCTCCATCGACCGCAATGACCTGCCCGCGGCGGCCGCGGGCAAATCGACCTGGCGCTCGATCATGGTCGATGGCGAGGAGGTGGAATTCTCCGAGGGCTTTACCGACCTCCACACCAAAGTCTATGAGGGGATCCTCGCCGGGCGCGGATTCGGCATCGAGGAGGCGCGCACCTCGGTGGAGATCGCTCACTGGATCAGGCACGCCAAGGCGATCAAGGCCGATCCGGCGAGGCGGCATCCACTGGTGAAATAATGAGAGAGGTGGGCTTCAGGAGATAGATTTGCAGGATTCCCCTGTTTTGCATACACATTGAAGCTCAGGCAGGTTAATCACGCTCGTCCCAATCTTCCCTGCTGATCCCCGCTTGTCGCAAGATTCTGCTCAACAGATCAGAGCTGATATCTCCACGATGAACATTTGGCAGGGTCAATCTTGTCGATTCATGGATCATAAATTGATGATTACCGCCCTGATAAGGCCCTGAAAATCCGTATTTGCGGAGCTTTTTTACAAGATCATCGCGGGAAATTGGCCTCAGCTTAGCCATGAACAACATTTTCCTCAGGAATCATGACCTGTATTTCTCCGAGTTTGGGAATGGGCAGATGCTGGGCAATACTTAAAAGCAGCCAAGCCTCCACAACCTCAGTTAGATTCCGGCGACATTCCTCCAGGGTCCTTCCGTTTGCCCAGACTCCCTGCAGAGCAGAGATTTCACCATAATACGGTTCTTCATCATCGATAATTTCATAGGTAGCGCTGTCCATCGCTGCCTGTATATATTTTAAAAGCATAAACAATACCTCCGGAATATAGGAAAACCATTTTTAATTATTGGGATAAAACAAAAGAAAGCGCACAGGCAACTCTACATTATCCATCGTT
>JAKPUX010000029.1 GCA_029554865.1 bacterium
GCCGGGCAGACATAGGCGCAGGAACCGCACTCGATGCAGTCGAGGGCATGGTTTTCGCCGGCCTCGGCGATGCGGCCGTTGCGCACCAGGGCGACAATCTGCTTCGGCACCAGTCCCATCGGACAGGCGTCGACGCAGTGGGCGCAGGAGATACAGACCCGCTCCTCGTGCTTCTTCCCTTCCCTGGCGTCGAGGACGAGCAGGCCGGAGGTGCCCTTGATCACCGGCACCTCGAGGGAGGACTGGGCCAGCCCCATCATCGGCCCGCCCATGATGAGCTTGCCCGCCTCTTCCGTGAGGCCGCCGCAGTGCTCGAGCACAAAGCTGTAGGGGGTGCCGATGCGGACGAGGAGGTTTTTGGGCTCCTTGATGCCCTTGCCAGTGACCGTGACGATCCTCTCCACCAGGGGGCGCCGCCAGGCCACTGCGTCATAGACCGCAGCGGCGGTGCCGACATTCTGCACCACACAGCCGGCCTCCATGGGCAATCCGCCGGCGGGGACGACGCGCCCTGTGGTCGCCCGGATGAGCTGCTTTTCGGCGCCCTGGGGGTATTTGACCTTGAGCGGGATGATTTCGTAGGGGAGATTGAGCTCGGACGCCTTTTTCCTCAGCAGCTTGACGGCGTCGGGTTTGTTGTTCTCGATGCCGATCGCGGCCTGTTTGGCGCCGAGCAGTTTAACGATGATTTGCAGGCCGAGGAGGATTTCGGCGGGCTTTTCCAGCATCAGGCGGTGGTCGGAGGTCAGATAGGGCTCGCACTCGGCCCCGTTGAGCAGGACGGTATCGACCGGCTTGTCGGCCGGCGGCGAGAGCTTGACGTGGGTCGGAAAGGCGGCCCCGCCCATGCCGGCCAGCCCGGCGGCGCGGATGCGGCTGATCATCTCGGCGCGCTCGAGGGCGAGGTAATCCTCCTGCAAGGCGATGTCGGGATTCCAGGCCTCCTCGCCGTCGCTCCTGATCACCACCGAGAGCACGGGCATGCCGAGGGGATGCGGCCGCTCCTCGATGGCGGCCACGGTGCCGCTGATGCTGGCATGGGCCGGCACGGAGACAAATCCGGAGGCCGCGCTGATGGGATCGCCGGCGCGCACCTTGTCACCGACCGCAACCACGGGCCGTGAGGGGGCGCCGATATGCTGTTGTACGGGGATGATGACTTCTGGTGGAATGGGCAGTTTTTCTACCGCTTTGGCTTCGGTCCAGCGTTTATTCTCCGCCGGATGAACACCTCCCTTGAAAGAACCTCGTTTGAAGAGACCCAAATTCCGCTCCATGGTTGGCAAGAGTACCGGCAAGCAGCGTTCGCGGGCAGAGTTCCATTCGCACCGGGGAGGGTGCAAAGAGGAGTTGGCCGTGGCCAGAACAACAGCGCTGCGGGCGCCCGGGATCTATTTCAGCAGATTGAGCTGCTGGATGAATTCTTCCTTGACCTGAAAATTTCTGTAGACCGAGGCAAAACGGAGATAGGCGATCTCGTCCAGCTCCTTGAGGGCCATCATCACCGCTTCGCCGATCTCGGTCGATTCGACCTCTTCGACGCCGCGATCGCGCAGGTCATATTCGATTTTGGAGGTGATCTGTTCGATGGTGGCCATGGAGATCGGGCGTTTGATGCAGGCCACCTGCAGGCTGCGGACGAGCTTTTGCCGGTCGAATTCCTCGCGCCGGTTATCGGTCTTGATCACCCAGAGGGGGATCTCATCCAGCTGCTCGCGGGTGGTGAAACGGCGCTGGCATTTGAGACACTCCCGCCTGCGGCGGATAGTGCGGCCGCCGTCGCGCGTACGCGAGTCGATCACTTTGCTGTCATGGTAGCTGCAGAAAGGGCATCTCATGCCGACATCCCGGTGAGGTCATAAATCAGGACTTGCAATGGCAAGAATATAAGCAACTGTTTGCAGGAATTCAAGGAATTTCTGGAATGCGGGAAAAGCCGCTGCGGGAGCGCTGGTGAACGGGTCAGCGAGGAGAGGCGGGGGCGCGGCGATGGAGCGCTCCCGCCCTTCCGGGCGGGAGCACAGCAGGAATGCCTTATACCCGCAGGGCCTCGTAGAGGGGGTAGCGGCCGGTCAGCTCGCGGACTCCGGCGCGGACCCGGTCGAGCTTCTTTTCATCGTGCAGGTGGAGAATGACCGTATCGATCATGGCCGCGACCTCGCGCATCTCCTCCTCTTTCATGCCGCGGGTGGTGAGGGCGGCGGTGCCGATGCGGATACCGCTGGTCTGGAAGGGGCTCTGCCGGTCGAAGGGGACCATGTTCTTGTTGACGGTGATGCCGGCCACGTCGAGGACGCGCTCAACCTCCTTGCCGGTGAGGCCGCGGTCGCTGAGGTCGATGAGCAGGAGATGAGTGTCGGTGCCGCCGGAGACGATCTTGTGACCGAGCTCGATGAGGGCGGCGGCCAGGGTGCGGGCGTTGCGGACCACCTGCTCCTGGTAACTTTTGAAGGCGGGCTGGAGGGCCTCGCCGAAGGCTACCGCCTTGGCGGCGATGGTGTGCATGAGCGGGCCGCCCTGAAAGCCGGGAAAGATCTGGCTGTCGACGATCTCGGACCACTTTTTGAGCTGGCCCTTGGGGGTGGTGATGCCGAGATCGTTCTCGCCGTCCACGCCGACCAGGATCAGGCCGCCGCGCGGGCCGCGCAGGGTCTTGTGGGTGGTGCTGGTGGTGAGGTGGCAGGGGGGAACGGGACTGGGGATGAGCCCGGCGGCGATGACCCCGGCGGGGTGGGCGATATCGGCCACCAGTTTGGCCCCGACCGCATCGGCGATGCGGCGGAAAGCGGCATAGTCGATGGCGCGGGAGTAGGCGCTCGCCCCGGCGATGATCATCGCCGGTTTTTCCTTGCGGGCCAGGGATTCGATCTCGTCCATGTCGAGAAAGCCGTCGCGGCCGACTCCGTAATGGACCATCCTGAAAAAACGGCCGGAGAAATTGACCGGGCTGCCATGGGTGAGATGGCCGCCGTGGGCGAGATCCATACCCATCACCTTGTCGCCGTAATTGACCAGGCTGAAAAAGGCGGCGAGGTTGGCCTGCGAGCCGGAGTGGGGCTGGACGTTGGCGTGGTCCGCTCCGAAGAGCTGCTTTGCGCGGTCGCGGGCGAGATTCTCGGCCTCGTCGACGAATTCACAGCCGCCGTAATAGCGCTTGCCCGGATAGCCCTCGGCGTACTTGTTGGTCAGTGGTGATCCCACCGCCTCCAGTACAGCAGGACTGACGAAATTCTCTGAAGCGATCAGTTCCAGTTTGTCGTTCTGACGGTGGATTTCTTTCTGGATGGCCGCATAGACCGCCGGATCCTGGGTTCTGATGATCGACATGGTCACTCCTTGTGGCGGATGGGATCAACGTCCGGTGAGGTGATGGATTTTTTCAACGCGGCCGAAATGGCGGCCGCCTTCAAAGGGGGTGTCGAGGAAGATGCGCAGCATGCTGACGGCCAGTTCCGGGGTGGTGGTGCGGCCGCCGAAGGCGATGATGTTGGCATCGTTATGGCGGCGCGCCATCTCAGCCATATAGTCGCTGCAGCAGAGGGCGGCGCGGATATTGCCCACCTTGTTGGCGGTGATCATGGCCCCGATGCCGGTGCCGCAGATGACCACCCCGCGGCTGCAGACCCCGCTGCTCACCGCCGAGGCGACCCGGAAGCTGAAATCGGCATAGTCCACAGAGGGGGACTCTTCAAAGCAGCCGAAATCGGTGTATTCGATGCTCTGCGCGTCAAGCCACCGGCGCAGCGCCTGCTTGAGGGCGTAACCGGCATGGTCTGATCCGAGGGCAATGGCCATGGTGGGGACCCCGTTCGAGAAAGGTTAATAGCGTCTCTGGAACCAGCGCTCGCCGCCGGTCAAACTCCCGCTCAGCCGGAAGATGGTATCCTCGTACATGAAGCGGCTGACGTCGCCGCGCCGGCCCACCTCGAAGGCGATGTCGACCTGGCCGGCGGTCACCGAAAAGGGCAGGCCGCAGCCGAAGGAGAGAAAGGTCTCGTGCACATTCTCGCCGTCCGCATTGGTGAAAGGGAGCCGGCTGTAATAGCCGCCGAGGCGCCAGGAGATGCGGCGGCGGTAGCCCTCCAGCCGGGAGCGGCTGTCGGTGTACTCGGCGCCGAGGCTGAAGCGCTGAAAGGATTCAAGCCCCTCCACCCTCTTGCCGTCGTGGGCATACTCCTGCCACTGCTGCTGGTAGTAATCGGCGGCGAAGAGCCATTTCTTGAGGTTGACGGCGATGCCGGCCCCGAAGGCGGCGGGATAATCGATCTTGATGCGGTCGCTGTCGGATTCTGTCGCTGTGGTGCTGGAGAGGTCGATGGAGGTCGCCATGTTGAGCCGGCTGGCGCTGCGGTAGAGCCCGCCGATGGAGAAAGTCGAATTGAGCTTGTAGAAGAGGCTGAGGTCGTAGCCAAAGCCCCAGAGATGGCTGTTGAACTCGTCGGTGGCGTCCCGGTAGGCGTCATCGACAAAGGCGTACTCCCACTGCTCGTTGAAGGCGCCGAAGTTGAAATTGGCCAGTGCGGCGATGAAGAGTCTATCCTTGAGATTGTACTGCAGGCCGATGACCCCCGCGTTGATCCCCCCGTCCCCCTTGATGGTGCGGGTGTACTCGAGGGTGGTGTCCGTGCTGGTGTAGGCGAGGGTATACCGCGAATTGGTGAGCGGCCGGAGCATGAGAAAAAGGGTGACCTTTTTCTGGACCGGCACGACGAACTGCACGCCCATGGCGTTGCCGTAGCGGGTGACGGCGCTGCCGACGTTGCTCTGGTTGTCCGAGATCTCGTACTCGCAATTTACCCCGAGGGTGGTCATGCCCTGGACGTTGAGGGTCGCCGGGTTGAGGCTGTTGAGGGTGATGCGGTCCATCACCCCGATGCCGGCGCCCCCCATGCCGCTCGCCTTGGTGGAGACCAGGTACTTGGGCAGTCCGAGGCCGATGGAGGAATAGTAGGAATCGGCCCGCGCCGGCGCCGTCAGGGCCGGGAAGAGGGCAAGGGTTAAAAGGGTGGCGCAGATGCGGTGTATGGACATGGCCGGTTTGTTCCTGATGGTATTCACTCCGCCTCCTCCTAGAACCGCACGGCGGCGGGATACGAATAGGTGATGCGCAGGGTGGGCACGCGCCCGCCCGCGCCGGAATCATTGATGATGGCGATCCTGCTGAAATCGGCGCCGTAGCCGGTGGGCTGGATGAGCAGGCCGTAGTTGACGGCGGTGCCGTTCACCCAGCGCTGGACCATGTTGCTCATGTAGGCAATGTTGGTGGTCGTGGCCAGCACGGCAGATTCTTCGGAGCCGTCCGCTGTCCCGGTCGCGGCGGAATAGGTCGAGTCCACGGCCATCTCCGCGGGGCTCAGCCAGGTGGAATCTTTGGAGAGGGCGTTGATCTTGAAGCCGAGGCCCGCACTGCCGGTCAGACTGAGCGTGGTGTCCACAGGCAGGGAGATATAGGCCTGGTGGATGGTGACCACCGGAGCGAGCCAGGAGAGGTCGAAGCGGAGCAGGGCGCGGGAGCCGCGTGCGTTGTCGAGCCAGAGGCGTTCCCCCCCCCTCTCGACCACATCCACCGGCGGAAGTTGATCCCAGGTGAAGAGGGTGGCGTCCTCGGCGGGGCTGACCGTGACCGTATCGGCCTCCCCTTTTTTAGTCGTGAAGGCCAGTTTCAGGGTCGGATAGCCCCCGCTGGAGACGTCGACGGAACCCAGCTCCGCCGCCATGTCGGCGCCGGTAAAATCGAGGAGCAGCCCGTTTTTGTCGGAGCCGCCGATCCAGTCGTTGACCACGGCGGGAGGGAGTTCGACCGCATAGGTGGCCGAATCCTGGGCCAGGATCTCGAAGGAGGCGAGCGGGGCAAGCTCATAGCCGCCGCTGATTTCACTCCACTGCACCGATTTTTCCGCCCAGGCGGCCGTGACCTTGTGGACCGTGCAGGTAAAGGCGCCGCCCGCTCCCCAGCGCCCCTTCTGGGTGAGGGTCAGGGTTGCAGCGTTGACCGAGGCGGTATCGATCGTGGAAAAGCCGGTGAATTTGAGCAGGGCCCTGGCGGTGATGTTGTCATGGCGTCCGACCAGCAGGCTGGCGGTGAGGCCGGGATTCACCTCACGGCGGAACCAGGCCGCCTCCTGCGCCGGGATGGTGACGACGCGGAGGGAATCGGTGTTGGCGCGATGGAGGGCGTCGAGGCCGCTCGGCAGGGGCTCTTCGTTGGTGCAAGCCAGGACCAGAACGAGAAGCAGAAGGGCTGCGGGCAAAAAAAGTCTTTTCATGTGGTTTCCCGATTATGGTGCGGAGCCCGCGCCGGATTTGGAGGCGAAGAGGCGCGGACAGGGATTTAACCGCCGCAGGGGCGCAGGGTTCCGCGGAAAATATGGATAATGTACGAACAAGCGGAGTAAAATGAAAGCAAAAATAATCGCTCCCGCGCAGCCGCATTGCGCCGGGCTGGTGCGTTCATCCGGCCGCGCCGGAACGAAGGCCTTGCCGGGGCCCCTGCGCAAAAAAAAGGGCAATCATCGCGATTGCCCTGGGAGGTACCTGGTAAGAGGGGATGGCTACTTCTTCTCGCCGCCTTCCTCTTCCTGCGGCGGCTGCTGCTGTTCCTGGCGAGCCGCTTCTTCAATCTCTTTCTTCTTCTTGGCCGCCTTTTCCTGGCGTTTCTGCCGCTGTTTCTCGATCTTGGCGGCCTTGGCGCCCTCGTAGCCGACCAGCTCGAAGATGGACATGGAGGCGCCGTCGCCCTGGCGGTTGCCAAGCTTGACGACGCGGGTATAGCCGCCGTTGCGGTCGGCATACTTGGGGCCGATCTCCTCGAACAGCTCCCGGACCAGCTCCTTGTCCTTGATCGAGCGCATCACCATGCGCCGGGCGGCGAGATCATTCTTCTTGGCGAAGGTGATCAGCCGTTCGACAACCCCCCGGGCTTCCTTGGCCTTGGGGGTGGTGGTGATGATGCTCTTGTGGCTGATGATCGAGGCCGCCATATTGTTCATCATCGCCTTGCGATGGCTGTGGGTCTTGCCCAAAGTTCTTCCAGATTTGCCGTGTCTCATGAATGGAATCCTTCAATAGGGTACAACAAACTCTTGCAGATTCAAAGCCATGCGGGGATGGCTGCTCTCTTAGTCGTCGCCTTTTCTCAGATATTTGTCCACATCCATCCCGAAGGTGATCCCCTTTTCCTCGAGGATCTTGGCGAGTTCGGAGAGGGATTTGCGGCCGAAGTTGCGGAACTTGAGCATCTCCTGCTCATCGCGGCGGACCAGGTCGCCGATGGTCTTGATGTTCGCGGCCATCAGGCAGTTGTGCGAACGGACCGAAAGTTCGAGTTCGTCGACACTCATCTTGAGGAGCTTGCGGATGCGGATCGACTCCTCATCCACCTCCTGCGATTCCTCCTCCTCGGTGTCGATATCGAAATTGATGAAGAGCTGGATGTGGTCGCGCAGGATCTTGCCGGCGAAGCTGAGGGCGTCGTCGGGGGTGATGCTGCCGTCGGTGGAGATCTCGAGGATCAGCCGCTCATAGTCGATGCGCTGGCCGACGCGGGTGTTTTCGACCGTATAGGTGACGCGTACGATCGGGGTAAAGACCGCATCGATGGGGATGGTCCCCAGGGGCAGATCGGGCAGCCGGTTCTCCTCGGCCGGGACGTAGCCGCGGCCGCGGCCGATGCGCAGTTCGATGGTGAAATCGGCATCGGCGTTGAGGGTGGCGATATGCCAGTCGGGATTGAGGACCTCGAAATCGGTGCTCTGCTCCTGGATATCGCGGGCGGTGAAGGTTTTCGGCCCCTTGAGGTGGATCGAGATTTTGTCCGGCTTTTTATCGATCAGCTTGAGACGCACCTGCTTGAGGTTGAGGACGATGGTGGAGACATCCTCCTTGACTCCGGGGATGGTGCTGAACTCGTGCAGGACACCGTCGACGCGGAAGGTGGTGATGGCGGCGCCGGGGATCGACGAGAGCAGGACCCTGCGGAAGGCGTTGCCGATGGTCGCGCCGAAGCCGCGCTCCAGGGGCTGGACGATGAACTTTCCGTAGGTATTGGTATATGTTGACTCATCCAGTTCGATGCTTTCGGGCATCTGAAAACTTGGTAAAGCCATTTAAAGCTCCATTGATCAATGATGAGGTTGACAACAGCTGTTCCGGAACGCCTCGGTCCGGACTACTTGGAATAGAGCTCGACGATCAGTTTCTCGTTGACATCCACGGGGATGGCATCCCGCGCCGGCTGTTCGAGAATGGTGCCGAGCATGCCCGCCTTGTCGAGGGAGAGCCAGGCGACCATCTTGCCGTCGCGCACGCGCTTCATGGCGCTGTGGATGATCTCGAGCTGGCGGCTCTTTTCGCGGATGCGGATCTCGTCGCCGGCCTTGAGCTGGTAGGAGGGGATATCGACCAGTTCGCCGTTGACGAGAACGTGGCGGTGGCGCACCAGCTGCCGCGCGGTCGTGCGCGAGGGGGCGAGGCCGAGGCGGTAGACCACGTTGTCGAGACGGGTCTCGAGCAGGCGGAGCAGATTCTCGCCGGTGATTCCCCTGAGGCGCTCGGCGCGTTCAAAATAGGTGTGGAACTGGCTCTCGAGCAGGCCGTAGATCCGTTTCACCTTCTGCTTTTCGCGCAGCTGCAGGGAGTATTCGGACTGCTTGAAGCGGCGGGTGCGGCCGTGCTGTCCCGGAGCATATCCTTTCTTGTCAAAAGGGCATTTATCGCTGGTGCATTTGGTGCCCTTCAAAAAGAGCTTCATGCCTTCGCGGCGGCAAAGTTTGCAATCTGCTCCAGTGTCTCTTGCCATAAAATGGAACCTCCTCGTAAAAGTCCGTTTGACGGACCGGCATATCGTGTGCGACGAACCGATAGAATTACTTGAAAACCCCGGTGCGGGGACGTCGATCAGACGCGGCGGCGCTTGGGCGGACGGCAGCCGTTGTGCGGGATCGGCGAGGTATCCTTGATCGAGCTGATCTCCAGCCCGGCGGCCTGGAGCGAGCGGACTGCCGCTTCGCGTCCTGAACCGGGGCCCTTGACCAGCACCTCGACGCGGCGCAAGCCGAGGTCGATGGCCTCCTTGGCGGCCGATTCAGCGGCCATCTGGGCGGCGTAGGGAGTGCTCTTGCGCGAGCCCTTGAAGCCGGAACGCCCGGCCGTGGCCCAGCTGATGACATTCCCGTACATGTCAGTAAGGGTGATGTTGGTATTGTTGAAGGTCACCCGGATATGGGCGACACCGTTCGCCTCCACCTTTTCGCGTTTCTTGGTGGTCTTCTTTTTGGGGTTGGCCAATCTACACCTCTCTAGAATAAAAGCCGTTTGCCGAACAGATTACTTTTTCTTGCGAATGCCGACACCACCGCGGCGGGCGCGGCGCGTGCGCGCATTGGTATGGGTGCGCTGTCCTCTCACCGGCAGATTGCGGCGATGACGCATGCCCCGATAACAACCGATATCGATCAGGCGCTTGATGTTCATCTGCGTTTCACTGCGCAGAGCGCCTTCCACCTTGTAGTCGTTCGCGATGAGGTCGCGGATCTTGGCCACTTCATCCGGCTGCATGTCGCGCACGCGCGTGTCCGGATTGATCCGGGTCTTTTCGAGAATTTCACGCGAAGTGGTGAGGCCGATCCCGTAGATGTAGGTGAGGGCCACTTCAATGCGTTTATCGCGCGGTAGGTCTATGCCTGAAATACGAGCCAAAGCAATCTCCTTTGTTTAAATATGCCCTATCCCTGACGCTGTTTATGCCGGGGATTCTTCTTGCAGATGACGCGAATCGTACCCTTGCGGCGTATGATTTTACAGCTGTCGCAAATTTTCTTTACCGAGGATCTGACTTTCATCTCTTGCCTCAAAAATTGGATGTTCTGGTGCAGCTTATTTGAAACGATAGGTGATCCGTCCGCGGGACAGATCGTAGGGCGAAAGCTCGACCGTAACCTTGTCGCCCGGCAATATTTTTATGAAATGCATGCGCATCTTTCCGGAGATGTGGGCCAGAACCTTGTGGCCGTTCTCCAGCTCCACCCGGAAGGAGGCGTTAGGTAAGGTTTCCAGGATGACACCATCGATTTTGATGGAAGCTTCTTTTGGCATACAGTATCAGTCTACTCCAGTGTTAGTATTTCCGCGGCGCCCTTGCGGATGACCACGGTGTGTTCATAATGGGCGGAGGGCTTGCCATCAGCGGTGACGACCGTCCACTGGTCCTCGAGGGTTTTCACCTGCCAGTCCCCGGCGTTGACCATGGGCTCGATGGCGAAGACCATGCCCTCCCTGAGACGGGGACCGCGATCCGGAGCCCCGTAGTTGGGGATCTGCGGCTCTTCGTGCATGGCCTGCCCGATGCCGTGCCCCACCAGCTCACGCACCACCGAAAAACCGGCGGCCTCGACGTGGCTCTGAACAGCGTGACCGATGTCGGAGAGGCGGTTGCCGTCGACTGCGGCCGCGATGCCCTTGCCCAGCGAGGCGAGGGTCACCTCCATCAGCCGTTCCTTTTCGGCGCTGACCGCGCCCACCTTGAAGGTGCGCGCCGCATCGCTGTAGTACCCATTCAAAAGAACACCCACATCCACACTGACGATCTCCCCCTCCTGAAGGGCCCGGTGGCCCGGTATGCCGTGCACCACCTGCTCGTCGATGGAGATGCAGGTGTTGGCCGGGTAGCCGTTGTAGCCTTTGAAAGCGGGCTTGCCGCCCCGGCTGCGAATGTAGGCGGCTATCTCCTGGTCGAGTTCGCCGGTGACCACTCCAGCAGCGATGCTCGATTCCGCCAGGTGCAGGGCGCCGGCCAGGATGCGGCCGCTCTGCCGGATCAGATCGATCTCTTTCTCGCTGCGGATATTGATCATGACGGCCTAGAGTCCCGAGAGCAGAGCAGCCAGCTCTTCACGGACGCGCTCCACCGGCTGTTCAGCGCGTAGAATATACAACTTTTTTTGTTTATTGTAAAACTCTTTTAGCGGAGCGGTCTTTTCATCATAGACCTGCAGCCGTTTGCGCACCGTCTCCTCGCTGTCGTCGGGGCGCTGGATGATCCGTCCGCCGCAGGAGCCGCAGAGGCCGGAGGCCGGCGGGGGATCGGAAATCATGTTATAGTTGCGGGCGCAGCCGCTGCAGGTGCGGCGGCTGGTGAGACGCCGGACGATCTCGGCTTCCGAAACCTCAAAAAAGATCACGCTCTGGATCGCCCCGTCCCGGCCCAGCATGAGGTCGAGGCTCTCGCCCTGGGCGATGGTGCGCGGAAAACCGTCGAGGATAAAGCCCGGCCGGCAGTCCGGCTGGTCGAGGCGCTCGCGCACCAGGGCAATAATGAGATCGTCGGAGACCAGGCCGCCGCTCTTCATGACCACGTCGGCCTTTTTGCCCAGTTCGGTGCCATCGGCCACCGCCTTGCGCAGGATGTCTCCGGTGGAGATCTGGGGGATGGTGAACTTGTCGCTCAGCCAGACCGCCTGGGTGCCCTTGCCTGTGCCGGGGGCGCCGAGAAAAATAACTCTCATCGCTGCAGATTCCCTTTCACGCTAGAAGCGGCGGCGGCCGCGAATCTTGCCGCTCTTGAGAAAACCGTCGTAGTGGCGCATGAGCAGGTGGGATTCGACCTGCTGCAGGGTATCCAGGGCCACACCGACCACGATCAGCAGCGAGGTGCCGCCGAAAAAGCTGGCGAAATCATAGCCGACATTGGTCAGCTTGGCGACAAAGGATGGAAAGATCGCGATGATCGCCAGAAAGATCGAGCCCGGCAGGGTGATCCTGGTCAGGATGTGATCGATATATTCGGAGGTCTTTTTGCCCGGACGCACGCCCGGGATGAAGCCGCCGTATTTTTTCATGTTGTCCGCCACATCGACCGGGTTGAAGGCGATGGCGGTGTAAAAATAGGTGAAAAAGACGATCATGATGCCGTAGATCAGCCAGTAAAAGCTCGAATCGTAGCTGAAGAGGCTGTTCATCGAGACCATGAAATCGCTGTTCGGGAAAAACTGGATGATGGTCTGCGGGATGAAGAGAATCGACTGGGCGAAGATGATCGGCATGACGCCCGCGGTGTTGACGCGGAGCGGAATGTGGGTGCTCTGCCCGCCGTAGATCTTGCGGCCGACCACGCGTTTGGCGTACTGGACCGGAATCTTGCGCATCCCCTGGGTGAGGAGGACGGTGCCGGCGACGGTGCCGACGAAGAGGAGCCAGAGGACGATCTCGACCAGGATGGTGCGGTTGCCGGCGGCCACCTGCTGGAACTCGCCGAAGATCGAGTTCGGGAAGCGGGCGACGATGCCGATGAAGATGATCAGCGAGATGCCGTTGCCGATGCCGCGTTCAGTGATGAGTTCGCCGAGCCACATGATCAACACGGTGCCGGCGGTCAGGCCCATCATGGTGATGAAGCGGAAGCCGAAGCCCGGATGGGGGACGATCAGCTCGGTGGCGGCGGCCGAAGAGGCGTTGAGGCTCTCCAGAAAGATGCTGACGCCGAAGGCCTGCAGGGCGGAGATCGCCACAGTCCCGTAGCGGGTGAGCTGGGTGATCTTTTTGCGTCCCTGTTCGCCCTCTTTCTGCAGTTTCTGGAAGTAGGGCACGACGGCGCCGAGCAGCTGGATGATGATCGAGGCCGAGATGTAGGGCATGATGCCCAGGGCGAAGACGGTGGCGCGGCTGAAGGCCCCACCGGCGAAGAGGTCATATAGCCCCATCAGGCCCGAGGCGGTCGACTTGAAATAGTTGACCAGGGCCGCGGCGTTGACGCCGGGAAGGGGAACATGGCCGCCGATGCGGTAGGCGATCAAAACCGCGGCGGTGAAGAGGATGCGCCGTTTCAGATCCGGAATCTTGAAGATGTTGCCCAGGCTGCCCATCATATCTTTGTAATCCTCCCTCCGGCCGCCTCAATCTTTTCCTGTGCGCTCTTGCTGAAGGCATTGGCCGAAACGGTGAGCTTCTTGGTCACTTCGCCATCGCCCAGCACCTTGACCGGGGTATCCTTCTTGCCGATGGCGCCCAATTCGAAGAGGAGGGCGGGAGTCAGTTCTTCACCGCCGGGCAGTTTGTCGAGGTCGCCGACATTGACCACCTGAAACTCGATGCGATTGAGATTTTTAAAGCCGCGTTTGGGCAGCTGGCGCTGGATGGGCATCTGCCCGCCCTGGAACCAGGCGCGCCGTTTGGAGCCGGAACGGGAGCCGGCGCCGTTGGAGCCGCGTCCGGACTGCTTGCCGCGCGACCCGCCGCGGCCGACCCGCTTGCGGTCCTTGACCGCGCCTTCCGCATATGTCAAATTTGCTAAATTCATTATATCCTCAGCCTGTTGCGTTATACCTACAGTTCTTCCACTTTGACCAAGTGCCGGATATTGTCGACCATGCCGCGGATGATCGGCGTGTCATAGTGCACCACGCTGTTGTTGGGATGGCGCAGGCCCAGAGCGATGGCTGTCGCCTTGTGCTTCTGGATCGATCCGATGGTGGAGCGCACCAGCGTGATCTTGATCTGCTTGGCTTCTTTTTTCTTCTTGTTCATGACCTCTTGTCCACCTGTTATTCGTTAGCGCCAACTTTCGGCTTGGGCACGGTCTTAAAAACCTGCATCACCTGAAGGCCGCGTTTGCGCGAGACGCCTGCGACATCCATGAGGTTTTCGAGGGCCGCTATGGTCGCCTTGACGACGTTGTGCGGATTGGCCGATCCTCTGCTCTTGGTCAGGATATCGGTATAGCCGGCGGATTCGAGGATGGCGCGCACGGCGCCGCCGGCGATGACCCCGGTGCCGGGGGCGGCGGGTTTCAGGAAGACGCGACCCGCGCCGTATTTGCCTTCGATTTCGTGGGTGATGGTGCCGTTGACCACGGGCACGCGGATGAGGGCCTTTTTGGCGGCATCGGCGCCCTTGGTGATCGAATCGGTCACTTCATTGGCCTTGCCCAGGCCGATTCCGACGCGGCCGTGGCCGTCGCCGACGACGACGATCGCATTAAAACTGAAACGGCGGCCGCCCTTGACCACTTTGGCCACGCGGTTGACCTGGACCACCCGCTCGGTCAGTTCAAATTCACCGGGATTTATCTTTTCCAACGTCTGTTCCTCATGTTAAAATCCATGTGCTCCAAGCCTAGAATTCCAGGCCGCCTTCGCGAGCGCCGTCGGCCAGGGCCTTGACGCGGCCGTGATAGAGATAGCCGCCGCGGTCGAAGACGATCCGGGTGACCTCTTTGTCCTTGGCGATCTCGGCCAGGTGCTTGCCGACCAGCATCGCCTGTTCCTTCTTGCTCTTCGCCTTGGCGACCACATCGCGGATCGCGGGGGTAAGAGTGCTGGCGGCGAAGAGGGTGGTGCGGCTCAGATCGTCGACCACCTGGGCATAGATGTGCTTGTTGCTGCGGAAAATCACCAGCCGCGGCCGCTCCGCGCTGCCGCGCAGGGTCTTGAGAATGTGGCTGTGCCGGCGATGCCGCGCTTCCACTTTGGTGTATGATTTATCAGCCATTGTATAAACTCATCAGGTTATGGTTCATTCCAGTCCATCGCGGCTCCCTGCCCACAAACGGGTCAGTGCGCCGCGCGGCCCACCGGATTAGGCCGCGGTCTTGCCGGCCTTCTTGCGGACGGTCTCGCCCAGATAACGGACGCCTTTGCCCTTGTAGGGTTCCGGCTTGCGCAGGCTGCGGATCTTGGCCGCGATCTGCCCGACCAGCTCCTTGCTATTGCCGCGCACCACGACAATGTTGTTCCCCTCGGTCGCCAGGGTAATCCCCTCGGGCGGAGCGACGATAATCTGGTGCGAATAGCCCAGCGAGAGCAGCAGATGCGTGCCCTTCATCTCGGCGCGGAAACCGACGCCGATGATCTCGAGCTTCTTCTCAAAGCCCTTCGAGACCCCCTCCACGACGTTGTTGACCAGGGTGCGGGTCAAACCGTGCAGGCTGCGCACGATCTTGTCGTCGTTCGGACGCTGCACCTCCAGGGTGCCGTTCTCCATCTTGACAATCAGACGCGGATCGACCTGGTACGCCAGGGTGCCCTTGGGACCGGTGGCCGTCACCAGGTTGTTGGTGACGTCAACCTGGACGCCATCCGGTATGCTAATGGGAGCTTTTCCTACTCGTGACACGATATACTCCTGTTTTGAAGGATTTACCAAATATAGCAGAGTACTTCGCCGCCCACGCCGCGTTTGCGCGCTTCCTGCCCGGTCATCACCCCTTCCGAGGTGGTGACAATGGCAATACCCAGATTGTTGAAGACGCGCGGCACCGCCTTGTGGTTGACGTAGCGGCGAAAGCCGGGCTTGCTGATACGGCGCAGGCCGGAGATCACGCTCCTGTTGTCATTGTCATATTTCAAGTAGATGCGGATGACGCCCTGCTTGCCATCATTGATAATGACATGGTTTTTTATGTAGGCTTCTTCCTGCAGGATCTTGGTGATCTCCTGTTTCAACCTGGAGGCAGGAATATCTACTTTGGGATGATTGGCCCTGGTCGCATTCCTGATACAAGTTAGGTAGTCTGCGATGGGATCAGTCTTTGACATGTATCTTCTCCCTGACAAGCTAAACGCTGTGATGAAAAAGTTAGTTACAAAAAGGCTCCGGAAGGGTCACCAGCTGGCCTTCTTGACGCCGGGGATAAGCCCTTCGAGCGCGAGATCACGAAAACAGAGTCGGCAGATGCCGAACTTGCGGTAAAAGGCCCTGGGCCGCCCGCAGCGGGAACACCGGTTGTACGCGCGCACCGCGAATTTCGGGGTTCTCTTGGACTTGACAACTAACGCTTTTCTAGCCAATGCCGTTCCTCTTGATTTTAGGTATTACGAACGACGAATGAAAGGCATCCCGAACGCGGTGAGCAGTTCGAGCGCCTCTTCATCGGTTTTTGCCGTGGTTACAATGGTGATATTCATGCCGCGCGTCTTTTCGACCTTGTCGTAATCGATCTCGGGGAAGACGATCTGCTCCTTGATCGACATGTTGTAGTTGCCACGGCCGTCAAACTTGAGCGCCAGCCCGCGGAAATCGCGCACGCGGGGGATGGCGATGGAGATGAGACGGTCAAGAAACTCGTACATGTGCCAGCGGCGCAAGGTGACGCTGCAGCCGATCGCCATGCCCGCGCGCAGCTTGAAATTGGAGATAGCCTTCTTGGCGCGGCGGATGACCGGCTTCTGGCCGGCGATCTTGGTCATCTCTTCCAGGGCGACATCAACGTTCTTGGCGTTCTCGGTGGCATCACCGACGCCCATATTGAGGACGATCTTTTCGATGCGCGGCACCTGCATGACGTTCTTGTAGTTGAAGCGTTTCTGCAGCTGCGGCCGGACCTCTTTGGCATATACGTCGATCAGCCGTGGTTTATATTTTTCTTCAGCCATTTTATTATGCCCGATTTAAGGTTCACGCTAACTCTGGGTTACCAGCATCTCATTACAATTTCTGCACACGCGCACATGGCCCTTGCGGCTCTTGGCTTCATCGAAGACCTGCTTGGAACCCATGCGCGCCGGGGTGTTGCATTTGGGGCAGATCACCATGACATTGGAGACATGGATCGGGGCCTCTTTCTCGACGATGCCCCCCTGCGGATTCTTCTGGCTCGGCCGCGTCATCTTTTTGATAAAGTGGACGCCCTCAATGATCACCTGGGATTTCTCCGGGAAAACCTTCAGGACCTTGCCCTTTTTCCCGTTGTAGTTCCCGGCAATAACCAGGACCTGGTCGTTTTTTCTAACACGCATTGTCGATTGCCTTTATCAATATTCTAAAGCACTTCAGGAGCTAAAGAGACGATTTTCATGAACTGTTTCTCGCGCAGCTCGCGCGCCACCGGCCCGAAGATGCGGGTGCCCTTGGGCTCCATGGCATCGTTGATCAGCACAGCCGCGTTCTCGTCGAACCGGATGTAAGAGCCGTCCGGACGGCGTTTCTCTTTCTTGGTGCGCACGATCACGGCCTTGCTCTTATCCCCTTTCTTGATACTGCTGTTGGGGATGGCCTGCTTGACAGAGACGATGATGACATCGCCGATCGAGGCCGTCCGCCTTTTTGAGCCGCCGAGAACCCGGATGCACATCACCTTCTTGGCGCCCGTGTTGTCCGCGACATTAAGCCGGGTATATTCCTGAACCATGACTCAGACCTTTCGCTTCGAATTCGCAAACTGTTACTTGGCACGCTCGATGACGTCCACCAACCGCCAACGCTTGCGGGCGCTCAAGGGGCGGGTCTCCATGATCTTGATCACATCCCCGACATGGCTGGTGTTGCTCTCGTCGTGCGCCATGAACTTGGACGTCTTTTTGACGTACTTTTTGTACAGGGGATGCTTGACAAAGCGCTGGACCGTCACCACGCGGCTCTTGTTCATCTTGTCGCTGGCGACAATCCCGATCTTGACTTTTCTCTGTTTTCTTTCCACAAAACTCTCCAATGGCAGTAGGGCCTTAGGCGTTGACTTGGCTCTTTTCATTGATGATGGTCTTCAGCCGCGCGATATCCCGGCGCACCCGTTTGATTCTCAGGGGATTGTCGAGCTGGCGGGTTGAGTGCTGGATACGCAGGTTGGACATCTCCAGCAGGGCATCTTCCAGCTGCATGTCGAGCTCTTTGAGCGACAGTTTGCGCAATTCTTCGGTCTTGTTCATGGTTTACTCTCCCAATTCCGTGGCGGAGACGAACTTGGACTTGACCGGCAGCTTGTGCGCGGCCAGACGCATGGCCTCGCGCGCCGTGTTCTCATCCACGCCGGCGATCTCGAACATGATGCGGCCGGGCTTGACTACCGCCACCCAGTATTCGGGGGCGCCTTTTCCCTTACCCATGCGGGTCTCGGCCGGCTTTTTGGTGCACGGCTTGTCCGGGAAGATGCGGATCCAGATCTTGCCGCCGCGCTTGATATAGCGCGTCATCGCGATACGGGCGGCCTCAATCTGGCGGGCGGTGATCCAGTGCGGTTCGACCGCCTTCAGACCATACTCGCCAAAAGCGAGCAGCGAGCCGCGCACCGCCAGCCCTCTCATGCGGCCGCGCTGGTGCTTGCGAAATTTTATGCGCTTGGGCATTAACATGACTGCAGTACTCCAATATAAAAGGTATCAGATCCGATGATTATTGTTCGCCGATCACTTCGCCGCGACAGATCCAGACCTTGACGCCGATGGCGCCGTAGGTGGTCCGGGAGGTGGCACGGGCGAAATCAATATCCGCGCGCAGGGTGTGCAGGGGAATACGCCCCTCCTTGTACTGCTCGACCCGCGCCATCTCCGCCCCGCCAAGACGCCCGGAACAGCAGATACGGATGCCCTCGGCGCCCATGCGCATGGTCGACTGCATCGCCTTTTTCATCGCACGCCGGAAAGAGACCTTGCCTTCCAGCTGGTTGGCGATCGACTCGGCGACCAGATAGGCGTCCAGCTCGGGGCGCTTGATCTCGTTGATATTCAGTTGCACATCCTTGCCAGTCACCCGCTGCAGTTCCTCGCGCAGCTTGTCCACCTCGGCGCCCTTGCGGCCGATGACGATGCCGGGGCGGGCGGTGTGAATGGTGAGCGTGATCTGCTTGGGCGTGCGGCTGATCTCGATTTTGGAGATGCTGGCCTTCTGCAGACGGTTGCGCACGTAGCGGCGCAGCATGATGTCTTCGCTCAGCTTCTTGGCGAAATCGCGTTCATCGAACCAGTTGGAATCCCAGGTCCGGATGACACCCAGCCTAAATCCCTTAGGATTTGTCTTCTGTCCCAAAATAATCTCCTGTAAAATATCTAGTTGACTGGCTTGTCTGCAACGATCACAGAAATATGACAGGTGCGTCTGCGAATACGGGTGGCCCGGCCCATCGAGGCCGCGCGGAACCGCTTGAGCATAAAGCCCTCGTCGATGCGCAGCTCCTTGATGTAGAGGTCTTCGGGCGACATCTTGCTGGCCTCTTCCTTGTTGAGCATATTGGCCACCGCCGAGCGAATGGCCTTCTCAAGAGGCTCGGAGGCCGCAGTGTCGCTGAAATGGAGGATATTCAGCGCCTCCTGGACCACCTTGCCGCGCACCAGATTGGCCACGCGCCGCACTTTCAAGGGGGAGTTGCGGACCCACTTTGCTACCGCCTTTGCTTCCATGTAAAGATTCTCCAAAACTAGCGCTTACGGTCTGGATGATTTTTCCGACTTCTTTTCGGTATGGCCGCGGAAAGTGCGGGTCAGGGCAAACTCACCCAGCTTGTGACCGACCATGTTTTCGGAAATAAAAACCGGGACGAACTTATTGCCATTGTGCACAGCCAGAGTGTGACCGATGAACTCGGGCGGAATGGTGCTGCGCCGCGCCCAGGTCTTGATCACCTTCTTCTGATTGATCCGGTTGAGCTCATCGATCTTGGCCAACAGGTTGGCATCGATGTAGGGCCCCTTTTTAATCGATCTTGCCATGTTTACTTCCGTTATTTTCTGCGTTTCACAATGAGACGATCGGAGGATTTTTTCTTCCGCGTTTTATATCCCTTGGTGGGTTTGCCCCAGGGGGTGGTCGGATGACGCCCGCCCGAGCTCTTGCCCTCGCCGCCGCCCATGGGATGGTCGACCGGGTTCTGGGCGACGCCGCGTACATGCGGCCTCTTCCCCATCCAGCGGCTGCGTCCCGCCTTGCCGATGGAGATATTCTCATGATCGGTGTTGCCGACCTGGCCGATGGTGGCCCGGCACTCGAGCCGCACCATACGCACCTCGCCGGAGGGGAGGCGCAGCTGGGCGTACTCTTTCTCCTTGGCCATGAGCTGGGCGTAGGAGCCGGCGGTGCGCGCCATCTGCCCGCCCTTGCCCTTCTTCAGTTCGACATTGTGCACCAGGGTGCCCATCAGGATCTTTTCCAGGGGCATGCTGTTGCCGACCCGAATTTCGGGGGCCTCGCCGGAGAGCAGGTTGTCGCCGACTTGCAGGCCGAGGGGCGCCAGGATATAGCGCTTCTCGCCGTCGGCGTACTTGAGCAGGGCGATGTTGGCCGTACGGTTGGGATCATACTGGATCGAGTCCACCACCGCCGGGATCTCCAGCTTGTCGCGTTTGAAGTCAATGATCCGGTAATAGCGCTTGTGTCCGCCGCCGCGATGCCGCGAGGTGACACGGCCCAGATTGTTCCGGCCGCCCGACTTTTTCAGGGGAACGAGCAGGGACTCTTCCGGCCTCTTCTCCGTGATCTCTTCAAACGTATTCACACTCTTGAAGCGCTGACCCGGTGTGATTGGCTTGAATGTTTTTATGGACATGTAACGATCTCCAGGTGTTCAGCTATTTGGTTTTTGTACCTTCAAAGAAATCAATCTTGTCGCCGCTGCGCAGGGTGACAATGGCCTTTTTCCAATCGGCGCGCTTGCCCGAGGTCATCCCCCGGCGCGTATTCATCCGCTTGGCCTTGCCCTTGACCACCACAGTCGAGACCTCGTCGACGGTGACTTCGAACTTTTTCTCCACCGCCCTCTTGATCTCGATCTTGTTGGCACCGCGATCGACGACAAAAGCGTACTTGCCGGCAGTTTCCTGCATCTTGAGCATTTTTTCGGTCAGGATCGGCTTGACCAGAATGAGGCGTTCGATTTTCATGATTGTAATGAACCTTCCAGCTTGGTAAGGGCACTTTCCATGATCAACAGGGCCTTGCAGTCCAGCAGCTCCCTGGTCGAGGCGTCGGTCGCAATCTGCACCTTGAGGTTGGCGATGTTGCGGCTGGCGCGCAGCATGTCGGCATCATAGCCGGGGAGCAGGATCAGGGTCTTGGACTCGGCCAGGCCAAAGCTCTTGAGCACCTGGGCCACCTCCCTGGTCTTGACTTCGGCGACGGAGAAATCCTCCAGCACCTTGATCGCCTCGTCCCGCAGCTTGGCCGAAAGGGCCGAAATGCGCGCCAGGCGCTTGACCTTGCGCGGCAGTTTCTGCTCATAGACCACCGGCTGCGGACCGTGGGCCGTGCCGCCGCCGCGCCAGATCGGCGAACGGCTGGAGCCCGAACGGGCGGTGCCGCGTCCCTTCTGTTTCCATGGCTTTTTGCCGCCGCCCGAGACCAGGGCGCGGGTTTTGGTGGCCACCGTCCCCTGACGCAGATTGGTCAGATTGGTCTTGACCGCCAGATAGATGACATGCTCGTTGGGCTCGACGCCGAAGACACTCTCGGAGAGCTCGATCTCGCGCCCGGCCAACGCACCATCTTTCTTGTAGACTTGCAGTTTCATAGGTAGATTACTTTCTGATTAAAACAATACCCTTTTCCGTCGCCGGCACGGCGCCCTTTATGATGAGCAGATTGTTGGCCTCGTCGACCTTGACGACGCGCAGATTGCGCACGGTCTGCTGCACCCCGCCCATCCGGCCCGCCATTTTCAAACCCTTGAAAACACGCGAGGGATAGGAGGACTGGCCCAGGGAGCCCGGTGCACGCATGCGGTCACTCTGACCATGCGTCTTGGGACCACCGCCGAAATGGTGGCGGCGCACGACGCCCTGAAAACCCAATCCCTTGGTGATGCCGGTGACCTTGACCAGCTCGCCCGGATTGAAAATCGAGCACTTGATCTCGTCGCCCACCTGGAGCTCCTGGCCGTTGTCAAAGTCGCGCAGCTCGCGCACGACCTCGAAGGGCCCCTTGCCGCTCTTGCGGGTCTGACCCTGGACGGCCTTGGTGACGTGCTTGGGTTTGCGCGTGCCGAAACCGATCTGGACCGCGCGGTAGCCGTCTTTCTCCACAGTCTTGACCTGGGTGACGACGTTGGGACCCGCCTCGATGACCGTGGCGGCGACCACATTGCCCGCCTCGTCAAAGACGCGGGTCATGCCTAGCTTTTTTCCAATTATTGAACGCATTGAATTACCATTATGCATTGTTGTGATGGTTTCGGGTCAGTTAGTTGGGTGGAGCTCAGACCTTGATCTCGACATCAACACCCGCGGGCAGTTCCAGCTTCATCAGGGCATCCACGGTCTTGGGTGAAGAGTTGTGAATATCGACCAGACGCTTGTGAATGCGCGTTTCGAACTGCTCGCGCGACTTTTTATCCACATGGGGCGAACGCAGCACGGTATAGGTCGTCTTGCGCGTCGGCAGGGGAATCGGTCCGACGATCATCGCACCGGTCTGTTTGGCCGTCTTGATGATCTTCTCAGTGGAGATGTCGATCAGCCTGTGATCGTAAGCTTTCAGCTTGATGCGAATTTTTTGACCCGCCATTTAAGGACTCCGGTTTCTATGTACCTGTTTCTGTAAAAGGCTATACTATTTGATGATCTTGGTCACCACGCCGGCGCCGACGGTGCGGCCGCCCTCGCGGATGGCGAAACGAAGACCCTCTTCCATCGCGATCTCGGTGATCAGCTCGGCGTTGATCTTGATGTTGTCGCCCGGCATGACCATCTCAACCCCTTCGGGAAGATTCATCGAACCGGTCACGTCGGTGGTGCGGAAGTAGAACTGCGGACGGTAGCCGTCGAAAAACGGCGTGTGGCGGCCGCCCTCTTCCTTGCTCAACACGTAAACCTCGCCCTCAAACTTGGTGTGCGGCGCAATCGATCCCGGCTTGACGATCACCTGACCGCGCGCCAGCTCGTCCTTCTCCACTCCGCGCAGCAGCAGACCGACGTTGTCGCCCGCCTGACCCTCGTCCAAAAGCTTGCGAAACATCTCCACGCCCGTGCACACCGACTTTTTCTTCAGGCCCAGTCCGACGATCTCAACCTCTTCGCCGACCTTGACGTGCCCGCGCTCGATGCGGCCCGTGCCCACCGTCCCGCGCCCCGTGATCGAGAACACATCCTCGACCGGCATCAGGAACGGCTTGTCAATCTCGCGTGCAGGCTGCGGAATGTAATTGTCCACCGCCTCCATCAGATCCAGAATCGACTTGATGTGCTTCTCGTCGGTCGGATTCTCCAGCGCCAGCATCGCCGAACCCGTGATCACGGGAATCTCGTCGCCCGGATAGTTGTACTTGGTCAACAGCTCGCGAACCTCAAGCTCCACCAGCTCCAGAAGCTCCGGATCGTCCACCAGGTCGGCCTTGTTCAGATAAACCACCATCGCAGGTACGTTCACCTGACGAGCCAAAAGCACATGCTCACGCGTCTGCGGCATCGGACCATCGGCAGCAGAAACCACCAGGATCGCACCGTCCATCTGCGCAGCTCCGGTCACCATGTTCTTGATATAGTCGGCATGGCCCGGGCAGTCCACGTGCGCATAATGACGCTTGGCCGTCTCGTACTCGGCATGATGGACGTTGATGGTGACACCACGCGCCTTCTCTTCCGGGGCGTTGTCGATCTCATCGTAGGCACGCGCCTTGGCCAGGCCGCGCAGCGCCAGTACCTGCGTGATCGCTGCCGTCAACGTCGTCTTGCCATGGTCCACGTGACCAATCGTGCCGATGTTCACATGCGGCTTGGTCCGCTCGAACTTTTGCTTTGCCATTT
>JAKPUX010000032.1 GCA_029554865.1 bacterium
GACGATGCCATCGCCATTGCCGTCCCAGGCGATCATGTCCATGTTGATCACGCCGAGGATCTGGTGGCCGAGCCTGGCGACCTTGCCGGCATAGGAGCGGGCGCCGACCAGGCCGATCTCCTCCTCGTCCCAGAGGGCATAGATCACGGTATAGGGCATACGCTGCCGGCCGAGCAGGCGCGCCGCCTCGAGCACGGCCGCTGTGCCGCTGGCATTGTCGTCCGCCCCGTAGGCGCGGTTGCCGGCGGGCTGGCAGTCATAATGGGCGCAGATGATGAACTGCTGCTCGGGATGGAGATAGCCCTGTTGAAAGGCGACAACATTCTCGCCGCGAGCACCGAAATAGTCTATAAACGGGGAGAGCCCGTGGCGGGTCAGCTCCTGGAATAGATAGTCGGCGGCGAGGGCGTTGCCCGGCTGAAGGTAATGGCGGGAGAGGATGGTATAGTTGACGCCCCCGATCCAGGCCTCCTGCTCCCCGGAGAGGATGCGCACCCGGGTGAGCATCGAATCGACATCGATGCGGTCGATGACCTCCTGGATGAGTTGCTCCTGCGCCAGGATCAGACTGTCCTCCGCAGCGCCGGCGTGGAGAGCGGTGGCGGTGAAAACAAGTACCCCCAGGATGAGACTTTTAATGCGCATATCAGGCCTTTCTGTTTCACCAAAATAAAAAATAGTGAGGGTAATGTCAACAGAAAAGCAGGGGTATGCGCTGCAGGGTGTAAAGTGGGGACCAGATTTCAGGGGGGTGCGCGACGCAAGCGATCAGGTGGGAACCAGATTTCAGGGGGTACGCGGCACAAGGTGCCGGGTGGGGACCAGATTTCGGGGGCAGTACGCGGCACAAGGTGTCAGGTTGGGACCAGATTTCGGGGAGACCCTGGTGATGCAAATCATTTGCGTAAAAGGATTATTTTTTGCATATTAGGTTTTATAAAACCTGTCAAGGAGTACAACCCATGCTTCACTGCCGCAAGCTGTTTATCCCACTTCTGATCGCTCTCCTGACCGCTGCAGGTTGGGCGCTGCCGGCCGATTCGAGCTTTTATCAGCCGCCAGCCGATCAGAGCCAGCTGCCGATCATCAAGGGCAACAAGGTTAAAAACATCATTTTTCTCATCGGTGACGGCATGAGCATCTCCACCGTCTCCTACGCGCGCATCAAGGGGCCGGGCGTCGCCGGTGCCCTTCATATGGACCGCATGCCCATCGCCGGCTTTATCCGCACCAGCTCGGCGGACCACCTCGTCACCGATTCCGCAGCCGCCAGCAGCGCCATGGCCTGCGGCATCAAGACCAACAACGGCCGCATCTCCCGCACCCCGAACGGGGATATGCCCCTGAGCATCATGGCCGCCGCCAAAGCCAGGGGGATGGCCACGGGACTCGTCGCCACCTCATCTGTCACCCACGCCACACCGGCCGGCTTCGGCGCCCACACCATGAGCCGCAAGGAGCAGCCCCTCATTGCTGAGCACCTGCTTCTCAACGGGATCGATGTCATGCTGGGCGGGGGATACTCCTTCTTCATCCCGAAGAGCGAAACCGGCAGCCGCCGGGCGGACGAGCGCAACCTCCTCGACCTCGCCCGCACCAAAAATTATGCGGTCATCCGCACCCGCGAGGAACTGATGGCCGCCAGGGGGCCGAGGGTGCTCGGCCTCTTCGCCGATGAGGGGATGCAGACCATGCGTCCCGAGCCGACCATCGCCGAGATGACTGCGCGGGCCATCGATTTGCTCAAGGAGAGCAAAAAGGGCTTTATCGTTATGATCGAGGGCAGTCAGATCGACTGGGCGAACCACGACCACAACGCGGAGAACTCGGTCCGCCAGACCCTCGACTTTGACATGGCGGTCGCGGAAGCCCTCAAATTCGCGCAAAAGGACAAACACACCCTGGTCGTGGTCACCGCCGACCATGAGACCGGCGGCCTCTCCATCAACGGCGGCAATGTCGACGGCAGCGAGGTCGAACTCCACTGGAGCACCGACGGCCACTCCGGCGCCACCGTCCCCCTCTACGCCTATGGTCCCGGGGCGAAGCTGCTCTCCGGATTCCATGAAAACACCGACATCCCCAAGGCTTTCTCCCGCCTGCTCAAGATCGAAAACTTTCCGGCAATCATCGAAAAGGCCCCCGCCGAGCCCGGCCAGTAGAGAATAAAAAAGGGAGATGGAATTATTTCCATCTCCCTTTTTGATATCTGCAGGCTATTCCATCTTCCTCAGCACCCTCGCCGGGCAGCCGGCGACGATGGTGTTGGGTGGTACATCCTTGGTCACCACCGCTCCGGCGCCGATGATGGCGTTCTCGCCGATGGTCACCCCGCAGAGGATGGTCGAGCTCGAGCCGACCGAAGCCCCCGCGCGGACGTAGGTGGGCACGCAGGCCCAGTCCGCCTCGGTCTGCAGGGAGCCGTCCGGATTGGTCGCGCGCGGGAATTTGTCGTTGATGAAGGTGACGTTGTGGCCGATGAAGCAGTTGTCCTCGATGTGCACCCCCTCGCAGATGAAGGTATGGCTCGAGATCTTGCAGTGCTTGCCCACCGTGGCCCCTTTCTGGATCTCGACGAAGGTGCCGATCTTGGTATGGTCGCCGATCTCGCAGCCGTAGAGGTTGACGAAATTGAAGATCTTGACGCCTTCACCCAGCTTGACGTCATCGGCAATGCTGAGAAATTTCATGTTCTGCTCCAGGAGTAGGTTATTTTATACAGGTTCACAAAAAACAGTGTCAGGTTTTACGCCAGCCGGATCTCCTAGCCCCGCGCCGCCCCCTCTCGCAGCCACCCGGCTTCGACCGCCTACGCCAGCCGGATCTCCTTGCCCCGAGCCTTGATCGACTTCTCCGAGGCCTCGAGGATGCGCACCACGTTCAGCCCGGCCACCCCGTCGGTGAGCGGAGTCTTGTCGCTCTGGATGCATTCGGCGAAATGGTTCACCTCCAGGCTCAGCGCTTCAGTGAGCGGCACCTTGGGGGCCCACATGTCGCCGGTGCGGTACTGGATCAGGGTGTCGTAGATTTCGGCCTTGGTGCGGTTGACGGTGATGCCCGAGTCATAGATCTTGATCTTGTCGTTGGGGAGGTTGTCATCCCAGACGATCATCTTCTTCGTCCCTGCGATCAGGGTCTGGCGGATCTTGACCGGCGAGAGCCAGTTGGCGTGGATGTGGGCGATGATGTTGTTGGGGAAATAGACGGTCAGGTAAGCGACATCCTCGTGGCCCGCGCCAACGTGGTCAGCGCCGGTGGCGACCACACTCTCGGGTTTGAGCTGGAGAAGGTGGTCCATAATCGAAATATCGTGCGGGGCGAGGTCCCAGATCACATTGACGTCGTGCTGAAAGAGGCCGAGGTTGATGCGCACCGAATCAAA
>JAKPUX010000033.1 GCA_029554865.1 bacterium
GACGATGCCATCGCCATTGCCGTCCCAGGCGATCATGTCCATGTTGATCACGCCGAGGATCTGGTGGCCGAGCCTGGCGACCTTGCCGGCATAGGAGCGGGCGCCGACCAGGCCGATCTCCTCCTCGTCCCAGAGGGCATAAATCACGGTATAGGGCATACGCTGCCGACCGAGCAGGCGCGCCGCCTCCAGCACCGCCGCGGTGCCGCTGGCATTGTCGTCCGCCCCGTAGGCGCGGTTGCCGGCGGGCTGGCAGTCATAATGGGCGCAGATGATAAACTGCTGCTCGGGATGGAGATAGCCCTGTTGAAAGGCGACAACATTCTCGCCGCGGGCACCGAAATAGTCTATAAACGGGGAGAGCCCGTGGCGGGTCAGCTCCTGGAATATATAGTCGGCGGCGAGGGCGTTGCCCGGCTGCAGGTAATGGCGGGAGAGGATGGTATAGTTGACGCCCCCGATCCAGGCCTCCTGCTCCCCGGAGAGGATGCGCACCCGGGTGAGCATCGAGTCGACATCGATGCGGTCGATGACCTCCTGGATGAGTCGCTCCTGCGCCAGGATCAGACTGTCCTCCGCGGCGCCGGCGTGGAGAGCGGTGGCGGTGAAAACAAGGGCCCCCAGGATGAGACTTTTAATGTGCATATCAGGCCTTTCTATTTCACCAAAATATAAAATAGTGAGGGTAATGTCAACAGAAAAGCAGGGATATGTGCTGCAGGGTGTAAAGTGGGGACCAGATTTCAGGGGGTATGCGGCACAAGGCGTCAGGTGGGGACCAGATTTCGGGGGGTATGCGGCACAAGGCGTCAGGTGGGGACCAGATTTCGGAGGGTACGCGGCACAAGGCGTCAGGTGGGGACCAGATTTCGGGGGGTACGCGGCACAAGGTCTCAGGTGGGGACCAGATTTCGGGGGCACCCTGGAGATGCAAATCAGTTGCGTAAAAGGATTATTTTTTGCATATTAGAGTTTATGAAACCTGTCAAGGAGTAGAACCCATGCTTCACTGCCGCAAGCTGTTTATCCCTCTTCTCATCGCCCTTATGACCACCATGGGCTGGGCGCTGCCGGCCGATTCGAGCTTTTATCAGCCGCCAGCCGATCAGAGCCAGCTGCCGATCATCAAGGCAAGAAAGTCAGGAACATCATCTTTCTTATTGGCGACGGCATGAGCATCTCCACCGTCTCCTACGCGCGCATCAAGGGTC
>JAKPUX010000052.1 GCA_029554865.1 bacterium
GCCGATGATGGCCACCGGGCCGCGGCAAGCCGTGCGCAGTTTCTCCAGCAAGGCCGTGGCCGAGCCGGCCGGCACCGCCAGCAGCAATCCTCCCGAGGTCTGGGCGTCGGCAAGAAGCTGCCGGGCGATCTCCGGAACCTCGGCCGCAAAATCGACGCTCCCCGCCACATACTGCCGGTTGGCCTGCGAGCCGCCGGGCACGGCCCCGGCCGCGGCCATCTCCCAGGCCTGCTCCAGCAGCGGAACCTCCTGCCAATTGATCTCCGCCTCCACCTGACTGCCCCGGGTCATCTCGAGGAGATGGCCGAGCAGGCCGAATCCGGTCACATCGGTGCAGGCGTGCACCTCAAACTCCCGCGCAGCAGTCATGGCTGAGCGGTTGAGCTCGCTCATGGTCGCAACAGCCGCATCGATCCCCTTCCTGTCCAGCATCCCCCTTTTCATCGCCGTCGCGAGAATGCCCAGGCCGACGGGCTTGGTCAGCAGCAGGGCATCGCCCGGGCGGGCGCCGATGTTGCGCCAGATTCTGTCCGGATGGATGCGGCCGGTGACGGCCAGGCCGAACTTGGGTTCGGTGTCGTCGATGGTATGGCCGCCGGCGATGTCGATGCCGGCCTCCCGGCACTTGGCTGCCGCTCCTTGCAGAATCTGCTCGAGCACATCGAGGGGGAGGCGGGCCGCCGGAAAGGCGACGAGGTTGAGGGCGAAGAGGGGCTCGCCGCCCATGGCGTAAATGTCGCTGAGGGCGTTGGCGGCGGCGATGGCGCCGAAATGGAAGGGATCGTCGACGATGGGGGTGAAGAAATCGACGGTCTCGATAATGGCGGTGTGGTCGTCGATGCGGTAGACGGCGGCATCGTCGCTGGTCCCGGTGCCGACGAGGAGGGCGGGATCGTCCGGACGGGGCAGGCCGGCGAGGATTTTTTCGAGGCTCTGCGGCTTTAATTTGCAGGCACAGCCGAGGCCGAAGGTGTAGCGGGTGAGCTCGACGGCCGCAGGCAGCGGCAGGCTCTCGGCAGAGCCGCCGCGCAGTTCACCGGCCACCTGGCAGATGGCTGCGATGGCGCGGTCGATCTCTTCTGCGGTGGTCATTCTCCCGACCGAGAAGCGGAGGGTCCCCATCGCCCAATCCAGGGGCACGCCCATGGCCTCGAGCACCGGCGAGATGGTGATGCTGTCGCTGTGGCAGGCGGCCCCGGCCGAGGCGGCGACCTCCTCCAGCCGGGCGAGGAGGGCGTTGGCCTCCAGCTTGTGAAAGCTGACTGAGAGGGTATTGGGCAGGCACTGCACGGGATGGCCGTTGCGCTGCAGGCCGTCGAGGCGGGCGCCGAGGCCCTCCCAGAGGCGGGCGCGCAGAGCGGCCATACGGGCGTTGACGGTTTCGAGGTCGCGGGCGGCGATGCGGCAGGCCGCCCCGAGTCCGGCGATCTCGAGCATGTTCTCGGTGCCGGCGCGGAGGTCGCGTTCATGGTTGGCGCCATGGATCTGTTTTTCGAGGGTCACGCCGCGGCGGACATAAAGGCAGCCGATCCCCTTGGGGGCGTAGAGCTTGTGGCCGGCGATGGAAAGCAGGTCGACCCCCAGCTCATCGACATTGACCGGGATCTTGCCGGCCGACTGGGCGGCGTCGCAATGAAACAGGGCGCCATGGGCATGGGCGATGGCCGCCAGATCGGCGATGGGTTCGATGGTGCCGACCTCGTTGTTGGCGTGCATGACGCTGACCAGCAGGGTATCCGGCCGCAGCGCCGCCGCCACATCGGCGGGGGAGACCATCCCGTAACCGTCGACCGGCAGGATGGTAAGTTCAAAACCCCGGCTCACCAGATGCCTGGCGACCTCCATCACCGCCGGGTGCTCGACCGCGGAGACGATGAGATGATTCCCCCGCTCGCGATGGGCCAGGCAGTAACCCTTGAGGGCGAGGTTGTTGGCCTCGGAGCCGCCGCTGGTGAAAAGGATCTCGTCGGGGTGGCAGCCGAGCAGGGCGGCGACCTGGGCGCGGGCCTCCTCCACGGCGCGCCGGCCCTGGAGGCCATACCAGTGGGTGCTGGAGGGGTTGCCGAAGGCGTTGACCATGAAGGGCAGCATGGCGGCGGCGACCTCGGGGTCGATGGGGGTGGTGGCGTTATAGTCAAGATAGATGGGGAGCATATATATTCTCCGGCAGTGAGTACGGTGAAATATAGTAAAAAACGGGGTGGAATGGAATGGTTTTCCGTTTCGGCTGTTTTTTAAAAGCAGCCTGGCCGGGCCGCGGGCGCGGGATGCGGCGGGCGGGGGCGGAGCTGTGTTTTTTGTTGTATTTCTGGGCAAATATGTGTATAATTCCTTTTATTGCAGGATTCTGCGCCCCGTTCTGGAACACGTTCATTTGCCGGGAGTGGGCTTATGTGGCAGGATGTTGTCGTGGTGAGCCTGTGGGGCGGATTTGTCGCCCTCGATACCACTGCGGCGATGCAGATCGTGATCTCCCGTCCCCTGGTCTCCTGCTCGATCGTCGGGCTGCTGCTGGGCAGCTTTTCCCCGGGATTCATCATCGGCCTGATGTTCGAGCTGATCTACCTCGACGAGCTGCCGGTCGGCGGCGCCCTCTTCAATGAGGGCAACCTTGGCGCTACTGTCGCCGCCGGGCTGGCGATCCTGCTCGGGCGGGAGAGCGGGCGGCCGGATCTGGCCGTGGCCTTCGCCGCCCTGGCGGGGCTGCTGGTTTCCAAGGCGGGGGCACACATCGTCGTCGCCCTGCGCACCCTCAATGCTTCGATTTACACCCGGCTGATGGAGCGTCCGCGCATCACCCCGGGGGCGGTCACCCGCGCCCATCTGCTCTGTCTGCTGCTGATGTTCGCAGCCGGTATGGGGCTGACCCTGGCCGGCCTTGTTTTGTTCTTTTTTGTTTTCATGAGTCTCGCCCCCCTGGTTCCGGCGGGCTGGGACCTCCATCTGCGCAGCCTGGTCTATGTCTTTCTTGGCATCGGCTGCGCGGTTCTGCTCTACCTCTTTTACGAGCGTAAACGCTGGTGGCCTCTGGCCGCCGGGGCGGGGCTCGGGCTCCTCTTCTGGCTCTTGACGGCGCTGGCCGCGGGAGGCGGATGATGAAATCGCGGCTGCGCACTTTTGATCTCTGGAACATGTTCTGGCGCTGTCTTTTCATCCAGGGGTCGTGGAATCACAAATCGATGCTGGGGCTCGGCTTCGGCTTTTCAGCGATCCCCTTCATCAAGAGGTTGTTCAAGACGCAGAAGCAGCGCGAGGAGTGCCTGCGCCGCCATCTCGATTTTTTCAACAGCCATCCCTATTACGCGAGCTGGTGTCTCGGTGCGGTGGCCAAACTCGAGGAGGAGGCCAAGCGCAAAAAATGGGATGACAGCCGGCCGATCGAGATCTTCAAGGAGCGTCTGATCGGGCCGCTCGGGGCCATCGGCGACCGCCTCTTCTGGGACGGCATCAAGCCGGCTGCGGCGGGGGCGGGGATCGCCCTGGCCCTGACCGCGGGCTGGATCGCTATCCCGGTTTTTCTGCTCCTTTACAACATCCCTCATCTCGCCGTGCGCATCTACGGCCTGCGCGAGGGTTATCGTCAGGGATTCGACATCGTCTCAGGCCTCTCGGTGCGCCGTTATCAGCGCTGGTTTGATGTCATGATGATGGCTGGCGGGGTCATCGCCGGACTCGTCCTGGCCGCTGCAGTACGCTGGTCGTGGCTGCAGGGCGCGGGGCGGATGGATCCGCTCCATGCGGAAAGTTTCGTCCCGCCGGCGCTCTTTGCCGGAGCGCTGCTGCTGACCTGGGTGGCGCTCCATTTTCGCATTTCCCGACACTGGACCATCGCGGGGGCGGTCCTTCTCGGCATTATCATTTCGCTGGCGGCTGCCGCGCTCTAGGGCGCGGGGGTGCAGCGGCTGATTATTACTGATCAAGAGCAAGAACCAGATGATCGAAAAAAAATTCAGGATCAAGAACAAGCTGGGCATCCACGCCCGGCCAGCAGGACAACTGGTCAAGGTGGCCACCCGCTTCAAGTCGGCGATCTATATCTCCAGGAACGGCAACGAAGTCAACGCCAAGAGCATCATGGGTGTCCTGATGCTTGAAGCGGGCCACGGCAGCGAGGTGATCATCCGCATCAACGGCGAGGACGAATTCTCGGCGCTGGAAGCGATCGAGGAGCTGATCGACAAGCGCCAGTTCGACGAAGAGTAGCGCTTACGATGGATGCAGACTATGCATGCTGAGAGTGCAGCATCACAGGAGATGAGGATCAAGGGGCTGGCGGTCTCGCAGGGGATCGCCATCGGTCCGGCCTTCCCCTTTGGCAGCGGCATCCAGGATGTCCGGCCCCATGAGGTGGCCGCCGCGGAGGTCGAGGCCGAGGTGCAGAGGCTCACCCAGGCGATCGAAAACGCCAAGAGCGAGTTGACCCGGATCGGCGAGGAGACCCAGGAGCGGCTCGGGGAGCGCAGCGCGGAGATTTTTGAGGTGCACATCCTCATCCTCGACGATCCCGAGATCCGCGGGGCGGCTATCCGCCGCATTCGCGAGGAGCGGTTGAACGCCGAGTGGCTTTTTCTGCAGGTGGTGGAAAAATACGAGCAGAGTTTCAGCCACTTTAAGGATGAGTACATGCGCGCGCGCGCGACCGATCTGCAGGATGTCAAGCGCCGGGTCATCCGCCAGCTGCAGGGGGCGGCCAAGTCGCCGGGCGACGGCCTGCCGGGTCCGGCGGTGGTCTTCGCCGCCGATCTGATGCCCTCCGAGACCATTCATCTGCGGCGGGATTATGTGCTCGGCTTCGCCACTGAACTGGGCAGCCGCACCTCCCACGCCGCCATCCTGGCGCGCTCGCTCAAGGTCCCCTCCGTGGTCGGCCTCGGCCCGGTCTGCCAGTATCTGGTCCCGGGCACCCCGGTCATCCTCGACGGCTATTCCGGGCAGCTGATCCTCAATCCTGCTCCCGAGACCCTGGAGCGCTATGAAAAGACGCGCAGCCTTTACGAGGCGCTCTCGCACAAGCTGGCGCGCAGCCGCACCCTGCCGGCCCGGACCAAGGATGGCAAGGACATCGAGCTCTCCGCCAACATCGAGTTTTTCGAGGAGGTTCAGCCGGCTATCGCCGACGGGGCGATCGGCGTCGGGCTCTACCGCACCGAATATCTCTTTCTGATGCGCGACGAACTGCCGACCGAGGAGGAGCAGTACGCGGAGTATGTGCGGATTATCGACGCTCTCCATCGCCAGCCGATCATCTTCCGCACCTTTGACCTCGGGGGCGACAAGGCCCAGCGCCATTTCCACGTCCACCAGGAGGCCAACCCCTTTCTCGGCTATCGCGGGGTGCGCCTTTACAGTGAGCGCGAGGAGGTCTTTCGCATGCAGCTGCGGGCGATCCTGCGCGCCAGCGTGCGCGGCCGGGTGCGGATCCTCATCCCGATGATCTCGAGCGTCGCGGAGATGCGTTTCTGCCGTGGGGTGCTCGAGTCGGTCAAGGAAGAGCTGCGCGCCGCAGCCATCCCCTTTGACGAGGAGATCCCGGTCGGGGCGATGATCGAGGTTCCCTCCGCCGCGGTCTCGGCGGACCTCATTGCGCGGGAGTGCGATTTTCTCAGCATCGGCACCAACGACCTCATTCAGTACACCCTCGCGGTCGACCGCAGCAACCGCTACGTCGACCAGATGTACCGCGCCTTCAGCCCGTCGGTGCTGAGGCTGATCCGCGACACCATCCACCACGGCCATGCCCAGGGAGTGTGGGTCGGTATGTGCGGCGAGATGGCGAGCGATCCCCTGGCCACCATGGCCCTGATCGGCATGGGGCTCGATGAATTCAGCGTCAGCCCGGTCTCGCTGCTGGTGATCAAGGATATCATCCGCCGGGTCCATTTCGACGAGTGCGAGAATCTGGCCGAGCGGGTGCTGAGCTACAGCACGGCCGATGAGGTGGAGAACTATTTGAGCTCGGTCTTCAGGCGCAAGTTCCGTGACCTGATCATCCACGACCCCAACCATCCCCTGGTCAGGCGGGAGCAGAATTGAGCGGTTTTGTCATCCGCAAAGCCGCAGTTGTGACGGTATTTTGCATGGTATACAAGTACATAATCCCATATCCATTGATATAGCAAGGAGAGTCAGTTCATGCCGGAAGTTCTATTCACTTCGGAGTCGGTTACAGAGGGCCATCCGGACAAGGTGGCCGATCAGATATCCGATGCAGTGCTGGATGCAGTATTCAAGGATGATCCCCGCGGGCGTGTCGCCTGCGAGACCTATGTCACCACCGGGCTTTGCCTGGTGGGCGGCGAGATCACAACGGAAACCTATGTCGACATTCCCGCGATCGCACGCGAGACCATCCGTGAGATCGGCTACACCAATGCCGATTTCGGTTTCGATTACAAGACCTGTGCGGTCATCACCACTATCGATCAGCAGTCGACCGACATCGCCATGGGCGTCGACCGCGAGGGCGCCGGTGACCAGGGGATGATGTTCGGTTTCGCCATCGACGAGACCCCGGAGCTGATGCCCCTGCCCATCGTGCTGGCCCACCGTCTGACGCGCAGGCTGGCCGAGGTGCGCAAGCAGGGGGTGCTGCCCTATCTGCGCCCTGACGGCAAGAGCCAGGTGACGGTCAATTACGTCGACGGCAAGCCGGCTTATGTCGAGACCGTGGTCATCTCCAGCCAGCATGACCCCGATGTCAGCCAGAAGCAGATTCATGAAGACGTCATCGCCCGGGTGATTGAGCCCATCCTGCCCAAAGAGATGATCCCCGCTCACGGCGTGATTTACCACGTCAACCCGACCGGGCGATTTGTCATCGGCGGCCCGCAGGGCGACACCGGTCTGACCGGCCGCAAGATCATCGTCGACACCTACGGCGGTTATGCCCGTCACGGCGGCGGGGCCTTTTCGGGCAAGGATCCCACCAAGGTCGACCGTTCCGCCTCCTATGCGGCGCGCTACATCGCCAAGAACGTGGTGGCTGCGGGTCTGGCGAGAAAGTGCGAGATCCAGCTCGCCTATGCCATCGGTGTGGCCGAGCCGGTCTCGGTGATGGTCGATGCCTTCGGGACCGGTTCCATGCCTGAGGAGGAGATCGTCAAGCTGATCCGCAAGAATTTCATTCTGACGCCGCGCGGCATCATCGAGATGCTCGATCTGCGCCGTCCGATCTACAAGGCGACCGCCTCCTACGGCCATTTCGGCCGCGATGACCAGGATTTCCCCTGGGAGCGCACGGACAAGGCCGCCGTGTTGGCGCGGGGCTGAGTCCAGCCCTCATTTCCATTCACCCTGTACAGGCAGCCCATCGGCCCCTGGGGACCGGTGGGCTTTATGTCTCATACCCCGGAAAATGGAGGAGTTGTGAAATACGATATCAAGGATATTGATCTCGCCGAGGGCGGGAAGAAGCGCATTGAGTGGGCCGAGCATGACATGCCGGTGCTGCGCCAGGTGAGGGAGCGGTTCGAGAAGGAAAAGCCCCTGGCGGGGAAGAAACTCTCGGCCTGTTTGCATGTCACCGCCGAGACCGCCAATCTGATGCGCACCCTCAAGGCGGGCGGGGCGGATCTGGTGCTATGCGCCTCCAACCCCCTCTCGACCCAGGATGACGTCGCCGCAGCCCTGGTCAAGGAGTACGGCATCGCCGTCTTCGCCATCAAGGGCGAGGATGACAAGGTTTACTATGACCATATCCACGCGGCCATCGAGCATGGCCCGGTCATCACCATGGATGACGGCGCCGATCTGGTCTCCAATATCCACTTTGATTATCCCGAGGTAGCCAGGTCGGTGATCGGCAGCATGGAGGAGACCACCACCGGCGTCATCCGCCTGCGCGCCATGGCCAAGGACGGGGCCCTGAAATTCCCGGTCATTGCGGTCAACGACGCCACCACCAAGAACCTCTTCGACAACCGCTACGGCACCGGCCAGTCCACGGTGGACGGCATCATCCGCGCCACCGATATCCTGCTGGCGGGCAAGAACGTCGTGGTCGCCGGCTACGGCTGGTGCGGCAAGGGCTTCGCCTCCCGCTGCAAGGGGATGGGGGCCAATGTCATCATCACCGAGGTGGATCCGATCCGGGCGCTCGAGGCGGCCATGGACGGATTCCGGGTGATGCCGATGGCCGAGGCGGCCAAAATCGGCGATCTCTTTTGCACCCTGACCGGCGACCTTCACGTGCTGCGCGCCGAGCATTTCGCCCTCATGAAAGACGGCGCGATCATGGCCAACTCGGGCCATTTCAATGTCGAGATCGACATCCCGGCCCTCAAGGAACTGGCGATCGCGAGCCGGCCGGGTGTGCGCAACTTTGTCGATGAATACACCCTGCCCTCGGGCAGCCGCGTGCGTCTCCTCGCCGACGGCCGTTTGATCAACCTAGCCGCAGCCGAGGGCCATCCGGCTTCGGTGATGGATATGAGCTTCGCTACGCAGGCCCTGGCCACCGAGTGGGTGGTCAAGCATGCCGGCGGGCTCGCCGTGCAGGTCCATGACGTCCCCGAGGAGATCGAGGACTGGGTCGCCCGGCTCAAGCTGAAGAGCATGAACATTGAGATGGATGAGCTTACTGAGGAACAGAAGCAGTATCTGGCATCCTGGGAAATGGGCACATGAGTTTACACCAAGAGAACCGGCCGGGGTGGCGACGCCCCGGCCTGGTTCTGTTCTGTGCAGGGCTGATCGCCCTCTGCGGCTGCAAGCGCGAGCCGGAGAGGCAGCAGGAGATCAGGCAGGTCGAGCTGGAGGCCGCACCGGTTAGCGAGGCCCAGCTGGCGCGGCTGGCGGGCGATCTGCTCAGCCTGCAGGAACAGATTCGCGAGGCTCCGGCCTCCATCGAGCTGCGTGAGCGGCTCCTGGCTCTGGCGCTGGATGAGGAGAACAAGAGTTTCAGGGCGGTGGGTTTCGGCCTCATTCCGGAGAGTCCCGAAAGCCGCGAGACAGTGCAAAAGAGCACCGAGCGCGCCGCACTGCTGGACGGCTGCCGCTGGCTGGCCTACCTGCGGGCGTGGCGCAAGGATATTAAAAAGCCGGATTTCGGCGCCATCCGGGGCGAGGTGCCGCCGGCGAAGACGATCTATCAGCACACCTCGGTCGACCAGGTGGTGATGATTGTGGAGACGGAAGCGGAATGATGCGTGGCGCGGGTGGCTGGGTGATTCTTGTTCTGATCTGTACGGCCGCGGCCTTCGGGCAGGGGCGCAGCGCCGGCATGCACGGCGCCTACGTCACCCTGGCGACGGGCGCGGAGGCGCCCTACTACAATCCCGCGAACCTGGCCTTCACGCGGGGGCGCCAGACCACCCTCTCCCTGCTCGGGGTGAGCGGATGGGTGGCGGACAACGCCTTCGGACTTGAGGAGTACCGCCGCTACAACGGGGCCTATCTCGACCAGGCCGCCAAGGAGGAGATTCTCGCTGCGGTGGCGGGCGAAGGGCTGCTCGCCCGGGCCGGCGTGACCGCGCGGCCTTTCTCCATCGCCGTCGGGCCGGCCGCCCTTTCCTGGCAGACCCGCGCCGTCAGCCGCCTCTCCCTCGCCGAGGAGCTTTTCCATCTGCTCCTCGAGGGCAATGAGGTCGACAAAACCTACGATTTCACCCCGGCCGCCGGCCGGGCCATGCTGCTCAGCGACCTCGCCTTTTCCTGGGGCTACTCTCCCCCCTTCACCCTCCGCGGCATCCACAGCATCAGTCTGGGCATCAACGCCCGCTACATCATCGGCTCCTTTTACGGTCAGGTCGAACGCATGCAGGCAAGGGCCCTCACCGGCGCCACCCTGGCCCGGGCGGAGGGGGAGGCCACCCTGCGCACGGCGCAGGGCGGCAGGGGATGGGGCCTCGACCTGGGCATGACGGCGGTGGTCAACCCCCATCTCCGCTTCGGCCTCTTCAGCGAGAATCTGGCGAGCGGGATGAGCTGGAACAGGGAGAGCGAGCGCATCCAGGCCGACTTTACCCTGCACGCCACCAACATCGACCGCATCCTGGAGGAGGATCTCGATCTGGAGGAGGTGGTGATGCACAGCGACACCACCCTGGCGATCCCCGCCTTTTCGCTGCGGCTGCCGCGGCGCCTCCATTTTTCCGGCAGCTATCTGCAGAAGCGCTGGTCGCTCAGCGCCGAATGGAGCGGCGGCGAGACGGGCGGAGGGGATTGGGGGGGAGCGGAAGTGGCTCTGGGGGGCGAGTTCTCGCCCTGGCGTTTTCTCTGGTTGCGCGGGGGCGCCGGGCATGCGGAAGATCTGGGCTGGAGCAGCTCCCTGGGCTTCGGTCTGCAGATGCTCGGGGGGCGCTGGGATTTCGCCTGGCAGGGGGTGGGCAGCCTCCATCCCGGCCGGGTGCGCGGCGGGCTGGTGGCCACCAGCCTGTTTCTCATTCTCTAGCCTGATCCGGGACAAAAAAGAAAAAGCCGCTTCCATCGAAGCGGCTTTTTGCGTTTGCGGCCGGCCTGCGGGGCGGGCCTATTTGGCCAGGTACTCGAAGCGTTCGATGAACTGCTTGGGGGTCATGCGCGCAGCTGCGGCCAGGCGGGGCAGCAGCTCCTTGTCCTCGAGATCGCGCTTTTCGAGGCGGACCATATAGCTGCGGGCGACGCGGTAGGAGTCGCTGGTGACGTCCACCAGGCGGACCGCCGTCTTTTTGGTCTCCTTGTCGATGATCTCCTCGAAGGGGATGGGATGGAGTTTGCCATTGTCGACAGAGATCATGGCGTTGCCCTTGTAGATATTGTTGTCATTGAGCAGGTAGCGCACAGCCTGGAAGCCGAGGTCGCGGGTGTACTCCTGGTCGAAGGGGATGGGATCGGCGCAGCGAAGGACGTAGCCGATATTGATCTCGACCATCGACATTTTTTCGCCGCGGGCGGCGAAGCGGCTCTCGACCTTGAGTTTGATGATCTTGCCGAGTTCGATTTCGGAGTGGAGGATATTGCCGAACGAGTCGTATTCGACGATGACGCCGGGGATCTGTTTGAGCTCCTCGGGGCTGAGGCGTTCGGCGACGCCCTCGGCGATGACGACCACTCCGTGGCGGTTGCCCATGGCGCGGCGCTTGATGACGGCGGTCTCGACGATATCGCAGATGTGGTCGAGAGGGATATAGCCCTCATGGCCGAATTCCTCGGCGATGATGGCCAGGGTGGCGCCGGCGGATTTGGCGATGCCGAGGGCGAGATGACCGGCGTGGCGCCCCATGGCGACGGTGATGTACCAGCGGTCCATGGTACGGGCGTCTTCCATCAGGTTCTTGACCAGGGTGGCGCCGAGGTCGCGGGCGGTCTGGTAACCGAAGGTGGGAAGATTGTTGGGCAGGGGCAGATCATTGTCGATGGTTTTGGGGACATGGGCGAACTTGATTTGGCCGCCGGCCGTGCGGGCGATCTCCATGGCGCCGAAGGCGGTGTCGTCGCCGCCGATAGTGACCATGTAGGAGACGCCGAGGGACTGGAGGAGTTTCACCGAATTCTCGACCCCGTTCGGAGACTTGGCCGGATTGGTGCGCGAGGTGCGCAGGATCGATCCCCCGTCGTAGTGGATGCGTGAGACGTCGCTGATGCGCAGCTCCTTGACGTTGGCCTTGAACTCCGCCTCATCCCCCTTGACCAGCCATTTGTAGCCATCCATAATGCCGTAGACTTTGAGGTTATGGCGCCGGGCCTCGATGGTCACTGCGGCGATGACGCCGTTCAGTCCGGGCGCCGGACCGCCGCCGACAAGGATGGCGAGATTGCCGGTTTTCACTTTCTTTTTCGCACTCATCGGAGAACTCCTTTTATTGGTGGACAACACTGTAGAGATTGCGCTCAACGGCGGGCCTGTTTGGGCCGCCGGCGGGGGCTTCACCGGGAAAGAGGAGGATTGAGGCCTTCTCCCTCCGGATAGGATCCCAGGATCTTGAGAAAGCTGGTCATCTCTTCGAGATGGCGCAGGGCATTGCGGCAGCGCTGCTGGGCGGGGGTGCCGCGGAAATCGAGGTAAAAGATATATTCGAACGGTCGGCCTCGCCAGGGCCGGGACTCGATCTTGCAGAGATCGATGTCGCGCAGGGCGAAGGCACTCAGGCTCTTGTAAAGCGCCCCGGGGATGTTCTTCATGGCATAGACGATCGAGGTCTTGTCGGCCTCGGCCGGAACCAGGGACTCGCGGCTGATGAGGAGAAAACGGGTATAGTTCTCCGCGATATCCTGGATGTTCTCCCTGAGGATCTGCATGCCGGGGAGGGCTGCGGCGCGCCGGCTGGCGATGGCGGCGGCGTCGCGCAGATTCTGTTCGAGGATCATGCGCACGCTGCCGGCGGTGTCGAGAGCGGGCACGGCGCGAATCCCTGGCAGCGAGGCGATGAACTGGCGGCACTGTTCCAGGGCCTGGGGGTGGGAGTAGATCACCCGAAGATCCTGCAGATCTGCGCCGGCATGGGCGATGAGTTGATGATCAACGCGGTAATAGATCTCGCCGACGATAGAGACCTCGTGCTGGAGGAGCAGGTCGTAGTTGACGTGGATGCTGCCGGTGGATGAGTTTTCGACGGGAAGAATGCCGTAGCGGGTGGTTCCGGAGATCACGGCATCGAACACCTGCTCGAAAAGGGCGCAGGGCACGCAGGAGGCGTTTTCGCCAAAGAACTTGAAAGCAGCCAGTTCGCTGTAGGCGTCATGGTCGCCCTGAAAGGCGACCGTGGCTGGCGCCGCGTCCGGATCGGATGCCATGAGTCCATCCATATTAATAATTAAACTCAAAGTTAGAATTTTTTAGCGAAATAATCAAGAAAATTGTACGGATTGGGGGCTGGTCGGCTCGCAGGATCGAGGGGTGGGCAGGTGGAGGGCGCCATCGGCGTGGCGGGCGGCGGCGATGAGGGGGGCGGCGATGAAAAAGCCGCCGACGCCGGCGCAGAGGTAGCCGGCGAGGGCCCAGAGCAGGGTCCAGCCCCGCGAGAGCGGGGGGCGGGAGAGGGCGAGGCGGGGGGTGAGGAGGAGGTGGGCGGCGAGCCAGGTCACTGCAAAGACGATGGCGGCTCCGCCGGCCTGGAGCGGGAGGTGGCCCGGATCGAGGGCGAAGAAGAGGCTGAGGCCGGCGGCGAAGAGGGGGCCCCAGAAGGGGGTGGGTGCGGCCAGGGCCATGAAGAGCCCGGCGGCGGCGGGGTGGCTGTAGCCGAGCAGCCAGGTGCCGAGGGCCCAGAGGCCGCCCATTAAGAGGCTGCGCAGGCTTTCGTCGCGGATCCATCTGCCGAAACGGTCGGGCAGCTCGCGCAAGAGCCAGGCCCTCCGCGTCAGCGCCCGGTTGGGGGCGAGACGCAGCAGTTCGCGGTGCAGGGGTGGGCGCAGGGCGGTAAGCAGGCCGGCGAGGAGAAGGGCAAGAGCCAGGGTGGCCGTCGAAGGCCAGAGCAGGGCAGTCAGCTGCCGGGCGAAGCGGAGCAGCTCGCTGCGGCCGGCGGCGAGGTGGCGGCTGATGAGGGCGGCATCGCCGTGCAGGGCGGGGGCGGCGCTCCCCGGCGGCGCGGATGCGATCAGGCCGGGGAGGAGGGGTGCGAAGAGCTGATGGAGGGTGAGCAGGAGCAGGACCAGGAGCGCACCCAGGCATAGGCGTCTGCCCGGCTGCGGGGGCAGGGTCGAGGCGAGGCCGTTCAGCCAGAGGGTGAACAGGAGGAGGCGGAAGAGGGGCGGCGCGGCCAGGGCGCAAATAAGCAGGGGCAGCAGTATACCGGCGGCGATGAGGGCAAGGGCAAGAACGTGGCCGCTCTCTTCACGGGCGGGGACTGTCGGGATCGGCATGGCGGTCTTCATGAGCGCGGCAGGGGGATTCAGACGATGATGTTGGCGCGGGTGAGATGGTCGGTCAGGCCGCTGTAGGTGCGCAGCGCCTGGCGCCAGTCGTCGAGGGTCTCCTCGAGCAGCCCCTGCAGGAGGGCGGCGGCGATGGCGGGCTGGCCGGCGAGGAGTTGGTGGAAAGCGGTCTGGGGCAGCACCGCGACGCGGCTGGGTTCGAGGGCCAGGCAGCTCTCACCGTAAAAGGCGTCGCCGGCGAGGGCGGCGCTGCCGCAAGCCTGACCCGGGGCGACGATCTTGAGGCGGTCGGGCCGGCCGGTCCGGGAGTCCGCCTCCAGGGCCAGCGAACCGGAGAGCAGGAAAAAAAGGCAGAGGGCGGGTTCTCCCTGGCGGAAGAGCGGCTCGTCGGCTGCGTAGGTGCGCACATGCAGCCAGGTCAACAGGCGTTTGCGGCCTGCAGGCGTCAGACGGTTGAGGGCGTGGAGGTACTCGATCTCCTCGGGGCGGCAGGGCTGGCCGGCTTCCTTTTCCGGCTTGTTATTCGTTCTTTCCATAGAGATTAATATACTATACGGGCGGCTTCAAGTCAAGGCCTTTGCAGGGCGGGTGGAATCGGAGCGGAGGGGGGCTGACGGCCAAGTGAGGTTCTTGCACCCGGCCGCGCAGGTTTTCTGTTGCATTTGTCTGCATAGAGTATTATTTTCTAACAAGTATAGAGATCCCTCCCGCCTGCGGGCTGGAGGGATCCTCCTCATTGGTACAAGGGATGGGATGAGAAGAGCGCGCACAGCATCCGCCGTTTGCCTGCTCGCGGTTCTGGCACTCCCACCTGCCCGGGCCGAGACTCCCAGGGGGGTGGTGCAGCACAAGACCGAGCTGCAGAACCTCCGGGAGGAGATCAAGCGCCAGGAGAAAGCACTGAGCCGGCGGAAGAAGGATGAAAAGTCGGCCATTGATTATTTGGCCAAACTGGACCGGGAGATCGATGTCTCGCATGCCTATCTGCACTCCCTCAACGGGGATGTGGATCGCCTTGGCCGGCAGGTGGATGAGCGGGACGGGCGCATCCGCGCCTTGACGGCGGAGAAGGAGGCCCTGGCCGAACAGGTCAAGAAGCGGCTGGTCTCCTTTTACAAGCACGGGCGGGCGCAGGAGATCGACCTGATGCTCAGCATCCGGTCGGTGCAGCAGGCCCAGGTCTGGATGCGCTACCAGAAGATGATCGCCGACGCCGACCGCCGCAACCTCCAGGCCCTGGCCGCGCGCCGGCAGGAGCTGGAGAAGCAGCAGGATTATCTCCGTCAGGAAAAGGCGGACAAGGCGCGCGCCCTGCGGGAGCGCGAGGCGGAGGAGCGCGAGCTGACCAGCAGCCGGGAGAAGCGGCGGATTTATCTGGCCTCGGTGCGCAAGGACAAGAAGGTGCTCGAGCAGCGTCTGCGGGACAGCCGCGCCTCTGAAAAGCAGATCCTCGCCCTGATCGCCAGGGCGGAGCAGGCGCGTTTGACGGCGAGTGCGCGCAAGCCGGCTGCCGCCAAGGGGCGCACCCAGCCGCCAGTGAGCAGCAAATTCGCCGGGATGAAGGGCCGCCTGAGCTGGCCGGTGCGCGGCACCATCGTCAGCCGCTTCGGCCGGCAGCGTCATCCCGAACTCAACACCATCACCGAGAATCTCGGCATCGACATCAAGACCCGCCAGGGAGGAACGGTGGTGAGCGTGGGCGACGGGCAGGTGCAGACGATCACCTGGCAGCGCGGCAGCGGCAACATCGTCATCGTCAGTCATGGTGAAGGTTTTTACACGGTATACACCCATTTGGAAGAGATCCGCGTCAGCCAGGATGATCCGGTGCGCCAGGGCCAGGTGATCGGCACAGTGGGCGAATCGGGTTCCATCAACGGTCCGGTGCTCCATTTCCAGATCTGGAAGAACACCCGCAATCTGGACCCCGAGGAGTGGCTGGGATAAGGCGCGGCATCGACCCTCTCATTCGGCCTGAAAGAGATTCATGAGTTTCGCACAGATCATCGGCCAGAGCCGGCCGAAGGAGATCCTGGCGCGGGCGCTGCAGACCGGGCGGATCCCCCATGCCTATCTTTTTGCCGGTCCTGCAGGCGTCGGCAAGGAGGCGATGGCCATAGAGATGGCCAAGGCGCTCCTCTGCAGCGGCAGCGGAGACAAGCCCTGCGATGGGTGCAGCGCCTGCCGCCGCGCCGGTCGTTTCGGCCATCCCGATTTCTTCTTCCTTTTTCCCATGCCCAAGAGCGCGGCGGTCGAGGAGGAGCGCGAGGTGCTTGACAGTCTCGTCCGCGATCCCTATGTGCGCAAGCAGCCTTGGGCCTCGCCGACGATCGGCATCGAGCGCATTCGCGAGCTGCGGCGGGTGAGCAGCCTCAAGCCCCTGGAGGGGCGCCGGGTTGTCATCATCGCCGAGGCGGACAAGATGACCCCCGAGGCGGCCAACGCCCTGCTCAAGATCCTCGAAGAGCCGCCGGCCGACATGCAGATCATCCTCACTTCCTCGCGCGATGCCGGGCTGCTGCCGACGATCATCTCGCGCTGTCAGCGCGTCGATTTCAACCTGCTCACCAACGCCGAGGTCGCGGCGGCCCTGGTGGAGAAAAAGTCCGTTCCGGAGGAGCAGGCGCGGCTGGTGGCGCGCATCGCCCAGGGCAACTACCGTCACGCCGCCGAGCTGCTCGAGGAGAATCTGCAGGAACGGCGCAATCTGGTCATCGAGGCCCTGCGCATCAGCCTGAAGGATGAGGGCACCCGCATCGAATGGGCCGAGGGGGTGCTCGACGAACTGGACAAGCGTGAGCTGCGCGATTTTATCTCCCTGATGCTGATCTGGTTCCGGGACGCCCTGGTGCTCACAGCCAACCCTGCGGCGGTCGCCAACGACCAGCTCGTCAATGTGGATCAGATCGAGGTGATGAGCAAATTCGTTGCCGCTTTTAGCGAGATCCGTTTCGAGGGAATTTTCACCGATCTGGAAAAATCGATCGAGATGCTCGACCGCAACGTGCATCCCACCCTGATTCTGGTGGTGATGCTGGGGCGGCTGAACCGGAATTTAATACTCAAAGGCAGTGCCCTATGATGGTCGAAATTGTCTTCAAGGGGGAGCGCAAGGATATCTATGCCAATCCCCAGGAATTCCCCTTTCAGGTCGGCGATTATGCCATCGTGGAGGCGGAGAAGGGGGAAGATCTGGGCATCGTCAACCAGCTCGGATCTGTGCTCGAACGCAAAAAAAGCGACGCGGTGCTGCGCAACATCCTGCGCAAGCCGACCCCGCGCGATCTGGATCGCTATCGCCAGAACCGGGTCAAGGAGTTTGAGGCCTACCAGATCTGCCGCAAGCGCATCGCCGAGACCGGGCTCGAGATGAAGCTGGTGGACGTCGAGTACCAGTTCGACAACAACAAGGTGACCTTTTATTTCACCGCCGAAAAGCGGGTCGATTTCCGCGAGCTGGTGAAATACCTGGCCGGCCTTTTCAAGGTGCGCATCGAGCTGCGCCAGATCGGAGTGCGCGACGAGGCCAAGCGGGTGGGCGGCTATGGCACCTGCGGCCGCAAGCTCTGCTGCACCACCTTTCTGAAAGAGTTCGAACCGATCACGACCCAGTGCGCCAAGGAGCAGAACCTGCCCCTCAATCCGCAAAAGCTCTCCGGGCTCTGCGGCCGCCTGCTCTGCTGCCTGATGTACGAGCGCGATTTTTACCGGCGCCAGATGTCCCGGCTGCCGCGGGTGGACTCCCGTTTCCAGACCCCGCTCGGAGAGGGGAGGGTCACCCACGTGGATGTCTTTAATGAACGCATCACCCTTTCCTTCTCGCCGGAGAAGCAGGAGAGCTTTGATCTGGCGGAGATGGAGAATTTCACCCTGATCTCGGCCCCTGAAGCGGAGTGAGGGGGCGCGGCTTCCCGAGGCCGCCTCACTGCCCGAACCTCGCCGGACCGATTGCGGAGCCGGCTGCACCGTCCATATCATGGAAGAGAGAACAATCAACATGAGCCAAGAGCAGCAAAAGGAATACAAGCGCCTGCTGGTGACCAGCGCCCTGCCCTACGCCAACGGGCCGATCCATCTCGGCCACCTCGCCGGGGCTTATCTGCCGGCGGACGTCTATGTGCGCTACCAGCGCCTCAAAAAGCGCGATGTGGTCTATATCTGCGGCACCGATGAGCACGGCGTTCCCATCGCCATCGCCGCTGAAAAGGCGGGGGTGACGCCCCAGCAGATCGTCGACAAATACTGGGCCGACCATTACGACACCTTTACCCGGTTCGGCATGAGTTTCGACCACTTTTCGCGCACCTCTGCACCGATGCAGCACCGCACCGCGGCTGATTTTTTCAAGGTCATCCATGACAAGGGCTTTCTGGTCGAGCGCGCCATCGAGCAGTTCTACTGCGAAAAATGCGCCCGTTTCCTCGCCGACCGCTTCGTCGAGGGCGAGTGCCCGCGCTGCCACCGTCCCGGGGCGCGCGGGGATCAGTGCGAAGCGTGCGGCAGTTCTCTCGAACAGACCGAGCTCATTCATCCCTACTGCAAGGTCTGCGGAGGCACCCCGGTGCTGCGTCAGACCAGGCATCTCTTCCTCAAGCTCAATGAATTCCAGCCCCTGCTCGAGAAGTGGCTGGCGGACAAGGGGGAGTGGAAGGAGAACGTCCTTAATTATGTGCGCGGCTGGTTCCAGGAGGGGCTGGGGGAGCGCGCGGTGACCCGCGACCTGAGCTGGGGCATCAAGGTGCCGGTGGCCGGTTACGAGGAGAAGGTGATCTATGTCTGGTTCGAAGCCCCGATCGGCTATATCTCGGCCACCAAAGAGTGGGCTGAGAAAAAGGGCCGGCCCGAGGCCTGGAAGGAGTACTGGCTTCAGCCCGACACCAAGCTGGTCCATTTCATCGGCAAGGACAACATCGTCTTTCACGCCGTGATCTGGCCGGCCATGCTGATGGGGCACGGCGGTTTTGTCCTGCCTGCGGACATTCCGGCCAACGAGTTTCTCAATCTGCAGGGTGAAAAACTCAGCACCAGCCGCAACTATGCGGTCTGGCTCGGGGATTACCTGAACAAGTTTCCGGCCGACCCCCTGCGTTATTATCTTGCGGTCAACGCCCCGGAGACCAGGGATGCCGATTTCATCTGGGAGGATTTTCAGGGGCGCAACAACAGCGAGCTGGCCGATATTCTCGGCAATTTTATCAACCGCACCCTCACCTTTGCGCGCAAGCAGTTTGGCGGTGCCGTCCCGGAGCGCGGTGTGCTCGACGGGCTGGATGAGCAGATGGTACGGACCCTGGCCGAGGCGCCGGAAAAAATCGGCGCCCTGCTGGAGGGCTACGAGCTGCGCAAGGCGGCCGCGGCCCTGATCGATGTCGCCCGTTTCGCCAACAAGTATTTCAACGATCAGGAGCCCTGGCGCACTGCGCGGGAGAACCGTGCAAAATGCGCCACGACCATCCACCTCGCCATTCAGGCCTGTCAGACCCTGGCGGTGTTGATGGAGCCCATCCTCCCCTTCTCCGCGGAGAAGGTCTGGGCCATGCTCGGACAGCCGGGCAGCGTCAATGATCAGGTCTGGGATGGCTGCGGCAGCCGCCAGATGGCGGCGGGCCACCTCCTCGGTCAGGAGCAGATTCTTTTCACCAAGATCGAGGAGAGCCAGATCCGTCCGGAGGTGGAGCGGCTGCGCGCGATCTCGGAGGCGCTCAAGGCTGCGTCGGCCGGCGCTGAGGTTCCGGCGGAGAAAGCGGATTCAGAGGCCCCGGCAAGGGCCGCCGCCGTTGGTGCGGGCCAACCCGCTGCTGCTGCCGGTCCGGCAGCTCAAGGGAACCCCTCTGCCGCTGCCGCAGAAAAACCGCGCATCACCTATGACGAGTTCGCCAAAGTGGATCTGCGCGTCGCCAGGGTCGTCAAGGCGGAAAAGGTCGAAAAGGCCGACAAGCTGCTGCGCCTCGAGCTGGAGGTGGGGAGCGAGATGCGGCAGATCGTCGCCGGGGTGGCCAAACATTACACTCCGGAGGAGATGACCGGCCGCACCATCATCATCGTCGCCAACCTGCAGCCGGCGGTGATCCGCGGCATCGAGTCCAACGGCATGCTGCTCGCCGCCGAGGACGGGCAGGGTCGGATGGCGATCCTGTCACCGCAGGGGGAGATCGATTCGGGCGCGAAAGTGAAATGAATCCCTGGCTGATCGACACCCATGCCCACCTTGATTTCGACCAGTTCGACGCCGACCGCGAGGAGATGCTCGAGCGCGCCTGGATGAACGGGGTGCAGCAGATCATCACCATCGGCATCGATCTGGCCACCAGCCGCAAGAGCGTGGCGCTGGCGGAAAAGCATGCCATGGTCTATGCTTCCGTGGGCATCCATCCCCATGACGTCGCCAGGGCTGGTGCGGAGGATCTGGCGGAGATCGAATCCCTGCTCGAGCATCCCAAAGTGGTCGCCCTCGGCGAGGTCGGGCTCGATTTCTATTACAATTACTCGCCCGAAGAGGTGCAGCGCAAATATCTGCGCCTCTTTCTCGATTGGTCTCTGGAGAAAGAGAGGCCTTTGATCATTCACACCCGCGATGCGGACGAAGCGATCCTGTCGATTCTGCGCGAGCGCAGCCGGGCCGGATGGCAGGGGGTTTTTCACTGCTTCTCCGGCGACGCGCGCATGGCGGAAAAGGTGCTGGAGATGGGCTTTCACATCTCCTTCACCGGCAACATCACCTTCAAGAACTCGACATCGGCCGGGGTGATGCGCGGGGTGCCGCTGGAGCGGCTTATGGTCGAGACCGACTGTCCCTTCATGGCTCCGGTCCCGCATCGGGGCAAGCGCAACGAGCCCGCCTATGTTCAACTGGTAGCGCAGAAAATCGCCGAAGCGAAGGGTATTGCGTTCGACCAGGTGGCTGAGCGGACGACGGCCAATGCCCGGGCGCTCTTCAATCTGCCCGGGGTATGACAGCTGCCCAGGGTTCGCGACGGATACTGAGGCTTTCCAAAAATGGAGAAGGATGAGTATGAAAAGAGGAAATGTCTGCCTGTTCGCTGCCGGTTTGTGGACCGCCCTCCTCTTCAACATGCCTGGAGAGGGGAATGCGCAGCAAAAAATGCCTCCGCAAGATTTCTTTGAATTCAGCACCAGCTATTTTGATGAGGGTGAAGACCATGTCGCCATCTACATCGGCGGCTTTCGCAAGAAAGAGTTCCTCTATGGCTACCATGATGCTTGGGGCACCTACGTTACAGAGTATAAAGAGACCAAAATTGACCGGTCTGATGAGATCTGGAAATATAACTTTCGCACCCAGGAATGGGTGCAGCTCAAGCCTTATGACTCCTCCTGGCTCAAGGTTCCGCCCATGGCCGGGCATCAGGCCCTGCAGAACAAGCGGGAAGGATACATCTACTGTTTCGGCGGCCGCAGCGCCAACGGCGACAGCGCCGTCTACATGCTCAACATGCAAAAACAGGAGTGGCGGCAGCTCGCATTTCATAAATTCTATGACAAGGAAAAAATAGCCGCTGCCGCCCATTTCACGCCTTTCAGCGAAGGCGGTAAACAATTTACCGGCAGGGCGGTCTTCCACGGCGGAGTCGACAACAACGGCTCTGTTTCCAGCATGCTCTACCAGGCGGATTTCAACGGCGAGGAGATCCGGTTCACGGAGAAACAGACGCCGCGCGCTCTTTATGGCCATTCGGCCATCTATGATCCGGGCGCCGACACCTGGCATTTTTGGGGCGGCCAGAACGAGGGTGGTATCAATTACGAAAATTACCAGTACAACCCGAAGAGCGGTTTCGGCTGGGGGCCGCCTGTGCAAGGGCCCTTTGTCATGCCCAGGGCATCCGCCGCGACTCTTCTCGACGGGTCCACCCTCTACGCCTGGGGCGGCAAGGGCTACACCTTCCTGCGCAAGGGCGGTGCTGCGGTCGGTGAGGAGATCCGCGATGACCTGATCTCGATCACGGCGCGCGACGGCCAGCTTTACAGCCGGATCGTCGCCACCGGGCTGCCACCAGCCTCGCAAGCGTCTCTGTCCATGGAGATCGTTGACGGGGATACCCTGTTCTATCTTTTCGGCGGGATTTCGACGATCTGGAGCAGCGGCGATACCTCCGTGAACAACACGGGGTACCGGTACAGCCTTACCCAAAAAAGTGTGCAGCAGTTCGACACCACCACCGCGCAGTGGGGCCGCCTGCAGACCAGCGTCGAGGCGGAGCGTTTTCCGGTCTCTCCCGAACTGCGCCTGGAGGTGCCGGTCTGGCCCAATCCGGCCGGCCGCACAGTCTCCTTCGCCCTCGCCGGCGGAAGTGCAATCCGCTCGGTCAAACTTTACAATCAACTCGGCCAACTTGTGCTGCAGATCCATCATCCCCGCGAGCAGCGCCTTGATCTGTCGCGCTGTCCGGCCGGGCTCTATTTCCTGCGCGTCGATACGGAGTCCAGACCCTATTTTGCCAAGATCGTCAAGAAATAAGCGGCCGGGCGGCCGCGTATGAGCGGAGAGCTGCTCCTCCTGACTGCGGCGGTGATCGTGGTCGTCAGCGTCCTGCTGAGCAAGGTTTCGGAGCGTTTCGGCGTGCCGACCCTGCTGCTTTTTCTCGGCATCGGCATGTTGGCTGGCTATGACGGCCCCGGCGGCATCTATTTTGACAACGCCCGCATGGCGCAGACCCTTGGCACGATAGCGCTGGCCTATATCCTCTTTGCCGGCGGTCTGGAGACCGATGTCGCTGCGGTACGCCGGGTGGTGCGGCCGGCGGTGGCTCTGGCCACGTTCGGGGTTTTTTCGACCGCCCTTATCACCGGCCTCGGCATCCATTACCTGCTAGGCCACAACTGGATGGAGAGTCTGCTGATCGGGGCGATCGTCTCCTCGACCGACGCAGCAGCGGTTTTCGCTGTGCTGCGTTCAAAAAATGTCGGGCTCAAGGAGCCGCTCCGACCCCTGCTCGAGCTCGAGTCGGGGAGCAACGATCCGATGGCGGTCTTTTTGACGATCGGAATGATCGCGCTCATCCGTGAACCCGCCCGGCCGGTGCTGAGCCTGGTCCCCCTTTTTCTTCAGCAGCTGATCATCGGCCTCGCCCTGGGCTATCTCATGGCCCGGTTCTTCATACGCATTATCAACCGGGTCAAGCTCGACTATGAAGGGCTCTATCCGGTCCTCTCCCTGGGCTGGGTGCTGCTGACCTATGCCCTGACCGCCTGGCTGAAGGGGAGCGGATTTCTGGCGGTCTATATGACTGGACTGGTGCTGGGCAAGGAGAGTTTTTCGCACAAGAAGAGCCTGATCCGTTTCCAGGATGGCATCGCCTGGCTGATGCAGATCCTGATGTTTCTCACCCTGGGACTGCTGGTTTTTCCCTCGCAGCTCATTCCGGTGGCCGGCCAGGGGCTGCTCGTGGCCCTGCTGCTGATCCTGGTGGCGCGGCCAGCCGCGGTCTTTATCAGCCTGCTCCCCTTCCGTTTCAGCTTCCGAGAAAAACATCTGATCTCGTGGGTGGGATTGCGCGGTTCGGTGCCGATCGTGCTGGCCACCTTTCCCATGCTGGCGGGGCTGGATCAGACCCATTTCATCTTCAATCTGGTTTTCTTCATCGTCATCTCCTCCGTCCTGCTGCAGGGCACCACCATCCCCCTGATGGCGCGGCTGGCCCGGGTCGATGCCCCCCTGGTGCGCCAGCGCCGCTACCCGATCGATTTCGACAATCCGGAGGGGATGGACCTGCAGCTGGTGGACCTCTTTGTCCCTTACGGCTCGGAGGCGGCGGGGCAGCAAATCCTCGAACTCGGTTTTCCCAGGGACTGCCTGATCACCCTGATCTCGCGCAACGAGAAATTCATCATGCCGGGGGGATCGACCGTGCTCGAGGAGGGGGATGTGCTGCTCATGCTCTCCAGTCCTGAGAATCTGGCGGTCGCGCGCGAGATCCTCGAGAAGCGCAGGGAGGAGAAGCCGCCCGGCGGGTGAGAAGTGCAGAGAAGGGTTGCATCAGAGCAAAACGATTGGTAAATTGATGCCATTGTGTATCGGTGGAATTATTGGAGAATGGATGCCATGGAATATCTGACCGGCAGGGCCGGCCGCGACGAAAAGAGCGACCTTGTGGTCGAGATCGAGATGCGCCGGGAGGGCGGCCTGGAGATTCAGGTGAACAGCTCGGTCAAGGCCCTATTCGGCAAGGCGATCACAGCCACCGCTGCAGGGACATTGCAGGAACTGGGCATCGGCCATGCCCGGGTGACGATCAACGACAAGGGGGCGCTGGACTGGGTGATCCGGGCGCGGATCGAGGCGGCCGCCCGCGCCGCCGGCTACAAGTCGGGGCTCAAGCCCCTTGCCGTGGCGCCGCACCCGCCGGCTGACAGGAACCGCCTGCGGCGGACACGCCTTTACCTGCCCGGCAGCAATCCCGATCTCATGCTCAACGCCCATCTCTTCGGGGCGGACTGTCTCATTCTCGACCTCGAGGACTCGGTGGCCCCGGTGGAAAAGTTCGCGACGCGCATCCTGGTCAAGCATGCCCTTGCGGCCCTTGAATTCGGCAGCAGCGAGCGCATTGTGCGCATCAATCCCCTGCAGACCCCCTACGGTGGTGCGGATCTCGAAGAAATTGTCGCCGCCGCCCCCGACACACTGCTCATCCCCAAGTGCGAGGGCGCGGCCGACGTGCGCGCCGTCGAGGAGCAGGTGGCGGCCCTGGAGGCGAAGGCGGCACTCGCCCAACCCCTCCTCTTCATGCCCCTGATCGAGACCGCCCGGGGCGTGCTTCACGCCGACGAGATCGCCACCGCCAGCAGCCGCAATATCGCCCTCTGCTTCGGGGCCGAGGATTTCACCGCCGATCTGGGGGTGGA
>JAKPUX010000081.1 GCA_029554865.1 bacterium
GAAGATAGCCGGGATGCCGTAATGAGTACGCACAAAGTAGGAGACCGTGCGGCCGAACATCGAGCCGATGTTGATCACCATATAAAAGATGGCGAAGCCGAGGGTGGTGTTGACGCCGGAGGTCTTTTGCACCGTGCCGGAAATGCAGGGTTTGACAACGCTGCCCCCGATGCCGATCAGGAGGATGCCGAAAACGACCGGAATGGTGTAATCGAGGCCCGCCGCCGGCCGGCCGAGCAAGGCCGGCCAGAACTGCTGCAAAGTGCCCATGGTCAGGTAGCCGAGGGAGATGAGGACAAAAGCGACCACCAGGGAACGCTTGAAACCGAAACGGTCAGCGAGTGTGCCGCTGAGGATGGGGAGAAAGTAGACCAGTCCCCAGAGCAGGGTTCCGTTGAGGAAGGTGGCCTTGGTAGGGGCCATGCCCAGGGTTTCGTTCAGATAGATGACGACGAACGAGGCGATGGCATAGTAGGCCCCGCGCTCGAAGAGTTCGATGGTGTTGGCCGTCCAGAAGGTCTGCGGGAATTTGGTCTTCATAAGGCTCCGGAGTTAGGGGATGACCTGCCATTTCTTCAGAATATTGGTGACGAGGGGTTTCCAGGCGGCATAGCCGGCGGGGTTGCAGTGCATGCCGTCGTGGGTGTATTCCCGGCGCAGCTTGCCGGCGCTGTCAGCCACGGCGGTGTAAAAATCGACATACTCGTAGCCATTCTCTGCGCAGAGCTTCTCAATCCAGCGGTTGAGTTCCTGGATGCGGTCGACGGGATGGGTGGCGAGCATCTCATCCTTGCCCGGAATATAGTCATTGACCGGCATGATCGCGCCGATGGCGACCTTGATGCCCTGACCGGCGGCCATGCGGGCGACACGGGCGATGTTGGCACGAGTTTCCGCCATGTGCATACGCTTGTCGGGCCACATGTCGTTGAGGCTGCCGCAGAAAAAGATCATGCCATAAGGCTTGAGTGCAGCCGCATCCTGGCGGTAGCGCAGCCAGAACTGGTGGGTCGACTCGCCGCCGATGCCGCGGTTGAGAATCGGCACCCCGGGGAAATCCTTCGCGAGGTTCCACATGTCCACCGAGGAGGAGCCGTAAAAGACCACACGCTTTTCTCCTTCACAGGGTACGCCGGTCTCGGCATTGGTTTCAGCATAGCGCGCAAGGGAATTCTCCAACCCCTCCAGCTCCCTGCTGACGGCTGCAGCGATCACTCCTCTGCCCTCTTCCAGCCGCTGTCGAGGCACGCCCAGGGCGGTCAGGGCGGTTTTAGCCATCAACTCATCCCCGGTGGGGAGCATGTGAACGCCATCACAGGTGAGCGCACCCATGTCGCTCATCCCCGTTTTCTGCAGTGGAGCCAGAGCAGCGCGAAAGGCCGCATCCTGGTCGACGAGCAAGCACTTTTCCTTTTTGGCGATCTCGCGCAGAGCCCGATTGTAAAGCGCCAGGGCAAGATTCTCGGGCGAAGCGAGATTCTCCTTGATCACGGTGGTGGTGAAAAGGGCAACCCTGATCTTGTGGGCCTGCGCGCTGCGCACCATCTCAATCACTTTTTCGCGAAAGAGAGGCAGAGGCACTGCGGAGAGATCGGGACGGTTGCGCTCTTTGGCCAAAAAACCATGCCAGACGTCATTGACGCCGACGCTGATGGTCACCCAGTCCGGCTGGTGGTCGAGGACGTCGCGCTGAAAACGCTCCGCCATATCGGTCGCCTTGTGGCCGCTGATGCCGGCGTTGACGAAATAGATATGGCGCTCGGGATAGAGCACAGCCAGTGCTTTGCGCATGAGGTTGACGTAGCCGGCCGGGCTTTCGCCCAGTTCGGTGATGCTGTTGCCCAGGGTGACGACCACATCCCCATCCTGCAGGAGTAGTTCCTGCCCGCTGAGAAGGGTCGCACTGAGCAGGAGTGACATAAAAAACAGACCAATTCGACTGCGCATGCAATTCTCTCTTTTTTTAGTCTGGAGTCAGGTCAGTTTGTGATGCGGCTTTGACCGCAGTGGCAGCGGCCCGTTGATCCGGGCAGCGCCGCCGGGG
>JAKPUX010000127.1 GCA_029554865.1 bacterium
CTCAAAAACGGGGGTACTTAATCTGTTGCCGAATATTAGTACTTTCGCAGTTCAAGTGCAAGTGATTTTGGGGGAAATTTTCGCCATAGACCGCGCCGCCTCTTTCGTTTCCATCCAGCTGGGTGGGTACGAAAGCCGGGATGCGGGCTGGAGGATGGGAGCGAGAGGGGAGGCGGGCGCGAAGGGGGTGGGTGCGAGATTGGGGGGCCAAGCCGGTAGGCGCGAACAAGGTGGGAACGAGAGGGGAGGCGGCTCCCACCCAGGCCGCCGGGTGCGAACCGGGTGGAAGCCAGATTAGTCAGAGATCAGCTGCTGCATGATCTCCTCCCCCCTTTTGAGTTCCCGCTCGATGCGCGCCTCGAGGGTCTCGGGACGCTTTTCACGCAGTCCCTTGATGCGCCAGGTCTCGATGACCTTTTGCAGATGCAGGGTGTCGATCTGGTCGTCGGCGGCGACGGCGAGGCGGTTGAGGTTGCGCACCAGGCGCAGGAACTCGTAATGGCGGTAGAGCTCCTCCAGGACGGCGGCGTGCTGCGGCAGCAGGGCCTCGAGCTTTTTGAACATGGTATAGTTCGAGTTCTCAAATAGTTCGAAGCGGGCGCGAAAGATGTCGAGCAGCATCTCGACGTCGCGCAGGCCGCCGGGGGCCTCCTTGAGGTTGAGGCCGTTCCCATCCCCCGGTTTTCCGGCGTAATAACCGTGCCGCCGCTTGATCTCCTCCACCATCGCCGCCGCATAGGCCTCCTTCTGCGCGAAAATCCCCTCCACGATGATCTCCCGATAAAACTTGTCCCAGAGCGAACGTCCGCCGACGATCATGCGCGCCCCGAGCAGCTGCGACATGTCGATAAAGCGCTCCGTGTTCTCCGCAGTGAGCAGGGATTTGATCTGCGCCGGTGTGCAGATAAAGGAGCCGAAATGGTCGCCGAGGCGGTAGTGGGGCATCACCCCGCTGCGGCTGATCTCCCGGTGCATGCGCTTGAGGATGTCGATATAGTAGGCGTGGTCGCCGGGATCCTCCGAATCGAGGAGGAGGATGAGGTCGTGGTCGTCGTCGAAGGCGAGCATGTGGCCATAGCCGCCGGTGACGAGGATGCCAAGGGCGGGGCGCTCCCGATGGGGATGTTTGCCTTTCTCCTCCACCCGCTGCTTGCAGGTGTCGTAAAGGAGGCGGATAAAGTTGTCGGAGAAGTAGATGAACTCGTCGGC
>JAKPUX010000129.1 GCA_029554865.1 bacterium
CTGCGCGATCTGCTTCTGCAAACCACCGATATCGACACGGTCTTTCTGACCCGCGAGGATGATAACACCAATGTCGGCCTCTCTGCCCGTTCAGCCTATGCCAATTCCATCGGCGCGGCCTGGTTTCACTCCATTCACAGCAATGCCACCGGCTCCGGCGGAGCCTCGGATGTCAACACAGCTCTGCTCCTCTGGCCACAGCTCGCTGATTACAGTGAGCGGCTTCCCGTCGGCCATAAACGCATGTCAGATATCATGATCGATCAGCTCAGCCGCGGCATGCGCATTAAAAGCATCGGCTCACGAGGGGACTGTTACTTTTACAATGAGGGTATCTGCCCTCGCAATTCAGTAACGAAATATACGCTCATGCCCGCCGAACTCAGCGAGGCCGGCTACCATACCAATATGGCCCAGAACATGCGCCAGATGAGCGCTGCCTTTAACAAGCTCGAGGCCTATACTTTCTACTGGTCGATCCTCAAATACCACGGCCTTCCCTTGCCGGTCAATCCCGTCCTCACCGGCATCGTCTACGATCTGGAGCGCAATGTGCCCATCAACGCTGCTACGGTGACGGCAGGGGAGAAGAGCTACACCACCGACAGCTTTGAGACCACCTTCTACAAATACACCACGGATCCCGAGGCCCTGCGCAATGGGGTCTTCCTTCTCGACGGCCTGCCCTCCGGCACCCTCAAGGTCATGGTCAGCGCTCCCGACTATTATTCGGATACCCTGCAGGTGGCACTATCCGATACCTTTTTCACTTTCCTCGATCCCAAACTGATCTGGAAAAGGCCGCCGGCGGTGAAAAGCTCTTCACCCGCGCAGGGCTATGAACGCCAGCCCGCCTGGGGAAACATCAGCATCACCTTCAACCGGCCGCTGAACCGGGCCAGCTTCGAATCGGCATTCAAAATCGAACCGGCTGTGAGCGGCCAGTTCGTCTGGGGCAATAACGATCAACAGATGATCTTCAAGCCCGACACCCTCGATTTCGAGACCGATTACCAGGTCACAATCGCCGCCACTGGCGTCGATCGCTACGGCCATCCCCTGGACGGCAATGGCGACAGGGTGGGGGGGGATGAGTTCGTGCTCAATTTTCGCACCGGCCCCCGCGATATGGCCGCGCCGCGTATCACCGCGGTCTATCCCCCGACCAATTCAGCAGCAGTGGACGCCCGGCCAATCCTCAACATCACCTTTGATGAGGTGATCGACGCCGGCTCCATCCAGCCCGCTCTCTTCACCCTGCAGAAGAATGGCACGACCACGCCGATCCCGCACACCTTCGTACACAATGTCGTCCGCTCACGCAGCATCCTCTCCTTTGCGCCCTCCGTGGACCTTGAACCCGGCCAGCTCTACTCCCTGCTCATCGCCCCCGGGCTGCGCGACACCCTTGGCAACGAGGAGAGCGGCATCAAGACCGTCCGCCTCAAAACTGGTGCCGCCTTCTGGCGCACCCGCGCCATCGATGCCTTCGAAAACGGCGTGGAGAACTGGTGGCAGCCCTCGGCGAGCGGCACGACCACGGGGACCATTGCTGACAGCACCCGTTCCTACGGTTCTTCACTGGTCCTCAATCCACTGACATCAAGCACCCTCTCTTTCGCCATTGATTATGGCTGGAACACTGGCTCACCCGCCTGGCTGCTGCGCGACTATCTTTTCGGCGGACCTGCCAAGGCGGTCACCTTTGACAAGAGCAGCTACCTGCAGGTTTACCTCTTCGGCGATAACAGCGGCACCCTTTTCCGCTTTGCCGTCGACGACCGCGTTCCCGTTGCAGCGGCCGAGAACCATGAGGTCAGCCCCTGGTACAAGGTCAACTGGTATGGCTGGCGCCTGATCAGCTGGGAGATGAACAACGAAGCCCCCGGCAGCTGGCTCGGCGACGGCCGGCTTGACGGCACCCTCGCTTTCGACAGCATCCAGCTCGGCTACGAGCCCGGCAGCCAGACCTCGGGAACCCTCTACTTCGACGATCTGCGCGTCGCTGAATATTCAGCCGTTGGAGTTGTGCAGGCGGGGGCGGATGTGCCGGCCAGGTTCGCCCTGGAGCAGAACTATCCCAATCCCTTCAACCCTTCGACGACCATCCTCTACGATCTTCCGGAGGGCATGCACGAGGTTTCGGTGCGCATTTATGATCTGCTCGGCCGGCCGGTGCGCGCCCTGGTCGAAACCCGCCAGTCCGCCGGGCACTATTCAGTCCAGTGGGACGGACGCGATGATGCAGGCCGGCTGGCTGCAAGCGGTGTCTACCTCTTCCGCATCGCAACCCCGCTCTTCAATGCTGTAAAACGGATGGTCTATATCAAGTAGCACTCCGATTTTATCAAGCTGTTCATTTCTTGCACGGCGGCAGGCATTTTACAGCGCTTGCCGCCGTTTTATATTTAATACAGTTAAAAAAGTGACAAAAAAAAGGAAAAAAATAATTATACTTGACTATAATTCGCCAAAAATGTATATTCTAACTGCCTCTTGGCCTCTGCATCTTTTGCTGCAGCCGCATCATATTGGTATAGTGATCTGTTTTTGTACGATGGGTCGGGTTGTGGTTCCTGGGGAGTTTTGCCTTTTTTATCCAATCCAATCAAAGTACCTGAACCGGTATTGCGCCTTTTAACCATGGCAGTGGTTTGATTGTACTGCCTTGAGGTGGACGCATACTCATCGGTTTAATGTCTCTGCAGGGCAATCCAGCCGCGTAAAGAGCATCATGCCGTGTCGTGCTGTCTCTTTCTCGTGTGTTGATGCCATGCCTTCTGCTTGGGTATTCGTTGTTGCAGCTCAGAAAAATAAGGAGTTCTGGATTATGGACCAAAACCTGATACTCGGCCTCTTTTACCGACACCGGCGTGTTCTTGGCACCTGGTCCCGCGCTGTTTTGAGGATGCTGGTTTTTTCAGCGCTTTTCCTCATGCCGACTATGGCACAGGCCGTGGTCAATCTCAAGATCACCAAGCTGGCCGATGAAGGCACAGTCGCCTCTGGAGCCACCATCACCTACCGGATCCAGTACACAGTCGCCAGCACAACCGAAAACGCCATCAACGCGGTCATCACCGACGTTTTGCCGGTCGAATTAGCCGCTTCTGCCAGCGATGTGACCCTCGAAGGCGATGATTTTGTCGCATCCGCCCTCTACACCGCTGCGACGCGCACCGCCCGGTTTGTCTTTCAATCCCCCCTGGCGGCCGGCACGACCGGAACGATCCTGGTCAAGGCCCGTTTCCCTCTCGGCACCACCCTGGACGGCACCACCACGGATAATATCGCCACCTTTACGGCTGACAACAGCGACACGACTACCAGCCCGGTCGCGACGGTCACCAGCACGGCTACTTTCAGGATGACCCCGGTCAAGGACCGGGCCGCCGGTGGAGCGCTCGATCAGCAGACGACCTACCGTCTGCGTCTGCGCAACCCCAGCCCCAATGTCGGCGGCCTCGATCTGCTCAATACCGTTATCGTCGACTCACTTCCTGCCGGGGTCGTTTTCGTCTCCGCCACCAACGGCGGCGTCTATGACAGCACCGCCAACACGGTGACCTGGAACCTCGGCACTGTTGCCGTCGGTTCGACCAGCACTTCTTATCCGGCTGAGGTGCGCGTGACGGTGATTTTTCCCTCTTCGGTGTTCGGAACCGGGCAGAGCATCGTCAACCACATGTTCTTCTCCGGCACACCTCGAGGAGAGGAGCCGGTATCGGGTTCTACGACTGTGACCAATACCCTCACAGAGGCCACGGCCGGATTGACTCTCTCCAAGTCGAATACCACCACCTCAAACCTCGCTCCCATCGGCTCGAGTTATATTTATCGGCTCAATATCGCCAATGCGGGTTATTTTCCCCTGGACAGCGTTTACGTACAGGATGCCGTCCCCCCCCAACTCGAACTCAACTCCCTGCAGGGGAGGGGAGAGGTCTGGTACCAAACCAGCCTCAACTCAAGCTGGACCCGCTACGGCGCCTCCTCCTACAGCAATCTGACCACCATTCCGGTCTCCTCGCTGGGTTTGGCCGCCGGGGAGTATGTCACGGCGGTGCGCTATTACATCGGCACCGTCCCCTATCCCTTCACTGGCTGGTCCTCCGGAAGCCAGCCCGGCTACACCGCCACCGTGCTGGCGGTCGACCGCGCGGGAAACACGGTGATGCCTGGCAACTCGATCGTCAATACCGCCAGTCTCTTTTATAAATATGAGACCACCTCTTTTACCAAGACCGCCAAAAATACGGTTATTGTTTATGATGGAGACGCCCGGCCTCGGATTGAAAAGAGCAATATCACGCCTGCTGCCAACAAACCCGGCCAGACGGTTACCTACGATCTCTATCTGCGCAACGTGCTGCCGGCGGTCGATCCCCTGCAGAATCCGGTCATTGCGGATCTCCTCGAACCCAACCTGACTTATGTCGAGGGCAGCTGGACGCTCAATTCCGCTCCGGCGGGTACACCCGCGCCGCTGTTCGAAAAAATCGACAATTTCAACAGCACCGGCCGCACCCTGCTGCGCTGGTCCTGGAGTGGTGCCTCGGCCTACAATCTGGCGTCCAACACCGGTATTCACATACGCTTCAGCGCTACTTTAGGAAGCACTATTCTGCCGGCAAGCAAGGTAAATAATACCGCTTATATCGCCGGTTTTGACAATCCGACCTTCGATTTCGGCGGTGCGCAGCGACAGCTCCCCGACTCCTATGATCTCGATATAGATAACAATACAACTGAAATATTTGCGGCCAGCAACGCAGTGGTCATTACAGTAGGAGAGCTGGCCACTCTCGAATCGGTGAAATGGGTCAAGGGCCAGTCCGACAGCTCCTGGACCCGCTACCCCGATACCGGCTGGACAGTCCCCGGCGGTACCGCCGATTACAAGCTGATCGTTAAAAATGTTGGCAACGTGCCGGTGAGCAAGGTGGTCGTCATCGATATCCTGCCTTTCATCGGCGACGCCGGTGTTATTGATCTTTCTCCCCGCGAAAGCGAGTGGCGGCCCAATCTTACCGGCACGGTGAGCGGACCCAGCGGCATCACCGTCTACTACTCGACCAGCGGCAATCCCAACCGGCCGGAGGTGGAACCCGCCGGGCCTCCAGGCAGCGAACCTCCCAACTGGACCACTGATCCGCCCGCGGATATCACTTCCGTGCGTTCCCTCAAGATTGATTTCGACGGCCTCGTTTTGCAGCCCCAGCAGTCCGTTGAACTGCGATGGAGCATGCGCGCCCCGGTCGGCGCGCCGGATGATGGCGAAATCGCCTGGAACTCGTTTGGCTTCGTCGCCTTCCGCACTGACGATAACACGCAGATCCTCCCAGCGGAGCCCTTCAAGGTCGGTATTGCGATCAAACCTGGTCTTGGCGCCGCTTACGGCGACTATGTCTGGCTCGACAACAACCTCAACGGCACCCAGGATGAGGGCGAAAGCGGCGTCAACGGTATCACCGTCCGGCTTTACGAGGCCGGCGCGGACGGCCAGCCCGGCACCTCAGACGATTACCTCATCGCCACCAACGTCACGGGTGATAATATGGAGGGCAAGCCCGGCTACTATCTCTTCCCGGAGCTCATTCCCGGTAACTATTTCACCCAATTTGAGCTCCCCGCCGGCTACTTTTTCACCCCCGGCATCGGCAGCGATCCGGCCACCAACTCGGACGTCAACAAGGCTACCGGCAGAACCCCGGCCACCCAGATCGTCCTCGCCGAAAAGGATACCACCTGGGATGCGGGCGTCTATCGCGCTGACGCCTCCTATGGCAACCGCGTCTGGCTCGACAGCGACCGTGATGGTGTTCAGGATCCGGGCGAGGCTGGTGTTGCCGACGTGCGCGTGGTTCTTTACCGCTCCGACAAAACCATCATCGACTCCACACTCACCGATTCTGATGGGCTCTATCAATTCACCAATCTTCATCCCGGCGGATATTTCGCCCGGTTCCGATTGCCAGATGGCTACCTCTTCAGCCCCGCCAACAGTGCAGCCGACGACAGCCTCGACAGCGATCCCAGACCGGCTACGGGCGCGACCGATACTACTTTTCTGGCAGCCAGTGAAAAGGATCCAACCTGGGACGCCGGCATCTACCTGAAACCGGCTGCTATCGGCGATCGCGTCTGGATCGACAGCAACCGCAACGGTGTGCAGGATACGGGCGAAACCGGCTTGGCCGGCGTCATCGTTTCACTGCTCAACGAGGCTGGTGCAGTCGTCGCTGTCGATACCACCGACAGCAACGGCAATTACCTATTCGACGACCTTACCCCCGGCAACTACAGCATCCGCATCACCAAGCCGGAGGGCTATGCTTTCTCGCCCATGGACCAGGGCGGAAATGACGGTGCCGACAGCGATGTCAGTCCCGCCACCGGCCAGAGCGCCCTCTATACGCTTTCGCCCGACGAAACCGATCTCAGCGCGGATGGTGGTCTCTACGCCCTCGCCGCACTGGGCGATTATGTCTGGGATGACAGCGATCATGATGGCATCCAGGAGAGCGGCGAAGCCGGTGTCCTGGGTGTAACGGTGCGTCTGATCAACAACGCCGGCATCCAGATCGCGGCAACTACCACCGACAATAACGGTTTCTATCACTTCCGTGATCTCGAGCCGGGCACCTACCAGGTTCAGTTCGTCGCCCCGGCTGATTTTGAATTCACCCTGGTCAATCAGGGCAGCGATGACGCCGCCGACAGTGATGCCGATCTCTCGACAGGGAAAACCCAGCAGGTGACCCTCGCTGTTGGCGAGAATCGCCTTGATCTCGATGCCGGCATTTTCAAGCCCGCCTCGGTCGGCGACCGCGTCTGGATCGATGTCAACGGCAACGGCATCCAGGATGCCGGCGAGGCCGGCATCGCCGGTGTCACCGTGCTGATCTACGATGGTGCCAATACTCTTGTTGGCAGCACCAGCACCCAGTCCGACGGCCTCTATCTCTTCGACGACCTTCTGCCCGGAACCTATGAGATCCGCTTCCTGCTGCCCGCAGGCTTTATCTTCAGCCCGGCCAATGCCGGCGATGATGCCGCGGACAGCGATGCCGACCGCATCACCGGCAGCACCGGTACTTTCACCCTCGCCGGCGGCGACCACATCCGCACCATGGATGCGGGCATCTTCCAGCCCGCCAGCGCCGGCGATCTGGTCTGGTACGACCTCGATCAGGACGGTCTCCAGGATGCTGGCGAGCCCGGCGTGCCCGGCATCATCGTCACCCTCTTTAATGCACAGGGCAATGCTGTGGCCACCGATACCACTGACGCCTCCGGCAACTATCTCTTCACAGAGCTGATTGCTGGCAGCTATACCATCGGTTTCGCTCTGCCCGACGGCACCATCTTCACTACTGCCAACGCCGGTAGTGATGATGCCGTCGACAGCGATCCGGATCCCGTTACCAACCGCACCCCGGCATTCAGCCTCTCTCCGGGGGAGAACGACCTCAGCCTTGACGCCGGCCTTATCCAGCTCGCCTCCATCGGAGATTATGTCTGGCAGGATGAGGACAACGACGGTATCCAGGATGCTGAGGAGCAGGGGATCGGCGGTATCCAGGTCACTCTGTTCAAGGCCAACGATGCCCAGGTCGCCCAGACCACGACCGACGGCAGCGGCCATTACTACTTCACCGACTTGCTGCCCGGTGACTACTATGTCCGCTTCGTCGCGCCACCCCCGGTCATTCTCAGCCCGCAAGACCAGGGCAGCGATGATACCAAAGACAGCGATGCCTACCAGGTCAATGAAACCACAGCCCGTACGCAAGTCACCACGCTTCTGCCCGGCGAAAACGATCCCTCCTGGGACGCCGGCATCTATCTGCAGCTGGCTTCCCTAGGCAGCTATACATGGTATGACATCGACCGCGACGGCGTCCGCGAGCAAGGCGAACTGCCGATGAGCGGCGTCACCGTCCGCCTCCACGATCCTGCCGGTGCTCTACTCGCCCAGCAGGTAACCGCTGCCGACGGCGCCTTCCTGTTCGACCGTCTCGCTCCGGGCAGCTACTTCCTCAGTTTCGTGCCGCCGGCCGGATATGCGCTGACCCTGTTCACGGCGGATACTACCAGCATGGTCAACAGCGATGCCGACATGTCCACCAGCCGCACCATCCTGACAGTGCTGGGCCAGGGCGAGAACGATCTCACCTGGGGAGCCGGTTTCTATGAGCTCTCATCGCTTGGCGATTATGTCTGGCATGATGTCAATATGAACGGCCTGCAAGAGCCGGGCGAGTCACCTGTGGAAGATGTCGCCGTCACCCTGCTCAACGACGATGGCCTGCCGGTCGACTCCACCCGCACCGATGCGGACGGTTTTTACTACTTCCCGAATCTGCCGCCTGGAGGTTATGCCCTGCGTTTCACCCTCCCCGCGCACTATATCTTCACGGGAACGGATCAGGGCGGCAATGACACCCGCGACAGCGACGCCGACCGTACCAACGGCCGGACCACGGATATCAGCCTGGGCCTGGCGGTCCATGATTCCACCTGGGATGCCGGCCTCATCAAGCTCTCCTCCGTGGGCGACTATGTCTGGGAAGACACCGATGCCGACGGCGTGCAGGACGGCGACGAACTCGGCCTGCCCGGCATCCGCATCGTCCTCACCGATACCCTGGGCCAGCCGGTCGCTGAGACTGTGACAGACGAAAACGGCAACTATCTTTTCGATGATGTCGTGCCGGGCTGCTACATTGTCAGAGTCGATGAAACGACCCTGCCGCGCAGCTACGTCACCAGCACCTTTAACAATCCCATGACGGTCTGCCTGGCTCCGGATGAACACCGCCGTGATGCTGATTTCGGCTACCGCTCCAACTATGGCAGCATCGGCGATTTCGTCTGGTTCGACATCAACCGCGACGGCCTGCAGGATCCCGGTGAACCCGGCATTCCCAATGTCCTGCTCCGCCTCGAGGAGATCAACACCGGCGAGACCGCCAAGCAGCTCACCAACTCTGAAGGCAAGTACCTCTTCAGAACCCTGCTGCCCGGCGAATATCGCGTCTATGTCGATGTCTCGACTCTGCCAGAAGGCTATTTCCTCACCTCAGGCCGCAGCGAATTCATTATCTCCCTCGGCGATCAGGAAAACTATCGCGAGGCTGATTTTGGCTACTGGCGCGAGGATGCCGGCTGCGACAAGCTCGTTCTGGCCTGGTACGAACCGTGGTATGACCACGCCAGCGCCGATTCCTCCCTGCGCCACTGGAAGCCGGAATACAAGGGCGGACAGGCTGATACCAGTCTCTTCGAGTTCTTCTCATCTCGCGATCCCCTGGTTTGGGAGTATGATATCCTCCTCGCCTGGGCCTCCGGCATCGATGGTTTCGTCGTCGACTGGTTCGGAGAGAAATCGTATGAAAATACCGGGATCAAGGGGCTTCTGGATACAGCCGACCGGCTGTGGCAGCGCTATAACGGCCAGGGTTTCAACTTCCAGATCATCTGCTCCTACAACGAACGCTCGACCGGCGCCATCGACTCCAATATGGTCTATATCGCCGACTCGCTCATGACCCATCCCGCTTATTGGGGCACCCGCGAGGGACGCCGCCGGCCGCTCTGGATCTACAATCAGCCGGAGGTGAACATCCTGCCCGAAACCTATCGTGTCGTGGCGGATACCACCCTGCCCAAGGATGCCTTCCTGGCCTGGAATGGCACTGAGGACGAGATCTTCATCCCCATGGACGTGGTCTATCCCTGGGTGCAGACCCTGCCCGAAAAGTGGGACGACCTCACCGGCAAGGATTGGGGCAAGCCCTATCTGGACCAGTTCTATGCACGGGCCAATTCTCTCGCCGCCCAGGGCACTCTCCTCTTCGGCGTGCGCAGTGTCTGGCCGGGATATGACGATCGCAGCTGGACCCTCGGCGACAAACACTGGATGTCCCGCCGCGATACCCTCACCTACCGCTGGACCTGGGAGGAGGCCTTTGGCTACAAGGGCGCACTGGATATGCCGTGGATCCTGATCGAAACCTGGAATGACCACAACCGCGGCAGCGCCATCCAGCCCTCTCTGGAATGGAATTACAATTTCATCGTCAAAACCCGCGACTATGTGCGCAAGCACAAGAACGACTGCCGCGACTATGACTTTGAAAACCTCGGCTTGCTCGTGCCGCAGCATATCCACCAGGCGCGCATCGCCGCCCGGCTGCGTCCGGACCAGGCTGCTGCCATCGAAGCCAAAGTGGAAAGGGCCATGGATCTCTTCTTCGCCCGCCGCCACCTCGATGCCATCTCCCTGGCTGATGATGCCGCCGGCATCGCGCCGAACAAGCTCACTGTCATCGAAACCCCGCTCACTGGCATCAAAATCTGCTGGGAGCCGGCCGCCCACGCCTCGGGTTATGTGCTCTATACCGCCAAGGATCGCAGCTATTTCGAGCCCTGCTCCTTCATCCGGCCCGATTCGCTCTACCTCGGCAATGTCACCGAGTACACCCTGCAGCGCCTGGACCGCGACAAGCTCTACCTGGCTGTCGTGCCGGTCAATCAGGTCATCAATCCCTTCGCCAACGGCGCCTGGTTCCGGAATAACCTCACCGGCGCCGATGTGACCAGCACCGTCGCCACGGCCGCCAATGCTGAGGAGTTGAAACCCAACCAGCTCGTCTATATCACCGGCACTCCGACTCACACCAAGGAGGGCTGGGAGAAGGCTGTCGACGGCATCACGGAAGGATGGAGCGGTACTGTGACGGCCCTCTCGCCCGAGTACGGTAACGCCCAGAAATCCCCGTGGGCTATCTTCGGATTTGCGGACGGTGGCCTCTACAAGTTCAACTACCTTGTCCTGCAAACCGACAACGGCAGCGAAGATGACAGCGAACCCGGCCGTCAGACCGCCCGCTTCAAGGTGCTGGTTTCCACCGCGAGCACCGAAGAGGCCGATTTCAAGGAGGTTTATACCTCCCGGATCAAAAGCGGCGAAGAAACCTGGTACGCCCTGGGCGCCAATGTCAAGGCCCGCTACGTCAAGCTGGTCCTCCTCGAACCGGTCTACAGCCTCTACCGGCAGGTGGTGGAGTTCCAGGTCCAGACCAAGGGCCGCATCGGCGCTGTGCCTGCGAACGAGAGCGAGGAGATCGCGGAGATTCCGCAGACCTTCAAACTCGAAAACAACTATCCCAATCCCTTCAATGGAACGACCAAGTTCCGCTATCAGCTGCCCGCACAGGTCCGCGTCTCCCTCAGGATTTACGACGTCCTCGGCAGGGAAGTGGCGGTGCTGGTCGACCAGGAGCAGGCGCCCGGCATCTATGAAACCGCCTGGCGCCCGAACGAAATGGCGAGCGGCATCTACTTCTACCGCCTTGTCGCCGGAAGCTACACCAGGATCCAGCGCATGCTCTACCTCAAGTAAGAGAGTGCAAAAGCAGCGCTGAATTTGCACCATGCCAACGCAAGCCGGGATGGCCGAAAGGCCTTCCCGGCTTTTTTTGAGGCACAAGAAGCTCAATTTCTTCCGCACAATGCGGAGATTGCTGTTACATATAATACTAAACAGCCTGGCAGTTCACTACAATGAGGAAGCCTATGAAAAAGATCACCGTTTTGGCCGTCCTGCTGATGGGGGTGGCGCTGATGACCGGCTGCACCCTCTCCAAGGACTTTGTCGTCACCCTGGAGAAAGAATACACCGTCAACTACAACAGCACCTCCTACTCAAAGACAGAAATTGTCGATGCCACCAGCTTTAGCGACGATCTGGACAAGTTCGAGGATGATCTCAAATCGGTCAACGTGACCAAGATCACCTACACGGTGACCTACTTCAACGGGCCGGCCACCCAGCAGATCACCAGTGCAGTGCTTTCGGTCGCTCCTGCAGAGGGCGGTTCCTTCACTACCCTGACCACACTGGCGAATGTCAATCTGATGAGTGTTGCCGCGAAGGAGCAGGAGGTGGAGATCGATGAAGCTGGTGAGGAGGTTGTGGAGGATGAACTGCTGGGGGATGACCACAAACTGCAGTGGAAGTTCTCCGGCACCGCAAACCAGGCCCCGGTCAACTTTAAAATCAAATTCAAGGTGACCTGCAAGGTCAAATACGAAAAGAAGCTGATTTGACGTCAAAAAAGCCCCTGAAAAGGGGCTTTTTTTTAACCTTGACCTCTGACGGCGCTGCTTTTATGCGCCGCCTTTCGTCCGCATACCGTAAACGGGCGCTGGCGAAACGCGCTTAGGCGTGAATATGCCGGAGTGCGGCTGCTTCCTGATCGCCTATTTGCGCTTGTCGAGAATCTTTTCGATTTCATCCATGGTCCGGTTCATCGCCGACATCGCCTGGGAAAATGGGGCGGTAGTGGTCATATCCACACCCGCCTTTTGAAGCAGTTTGATCGGATAATCCGATCCGCCCGCGGAGATGAAGGCCAGATAGGACTCCACAGCCCCTTTTTCATGATTGAGGATCTTTTGGGAGAGGGCCGTCGAGGCTGTGAAAGCGGTGGAGTACTGATAGACGTAATAATTGTAATAAAAATGCGGGATGTAAGCCCATTCCATGGCGTAAAGGTCATCCACAGCGCATATCCCCTCATCAGCCCCGTAATATTTCCTGAATATCGATCGGTAAAGTTCGGTCAGTTTGTCCCCGGTCAGGGTTTCCCCCCGCTCCGCGACCTCATGAATGGCCAGCTCGAATTCAGCGAACTGGGTCTGGCGGAAGAGAGTTCCCTTGATGCCATCAAGATGACTCATCAGCAGGGAGAGGCGGACATCGTCATCCTTGATAGTCTTGAGAATATGATCGATGAGCAGGGCTTCATTCAGGGTGCTGGCCACCTCGGCGACGAAGATGGGGTAATCGGCAAGCGGATAGGGCTGGCTGCTGTTGGAAAAGTGGCTGTGCAGGGCATGGCCGAGCTCGTGCGCCAGGGTGCTGACGTCATTGTACTGTCCGCTGTAATTCATCAGAATGTAGGGGTGCACATCGTAGGCTGAGCCGTTGGAATAGGCGCCCGAACGCTTGCCGGTGGTGGGATAGAGGTCGATCCAGCGCGAGCTAAAGGCCGTTTCGACCACCTTGTGATACTCTTCGCCAAGAGGGGCTAACGCGTCCAGAATCAGCTGCCGCGCTTCATCATTGTTATACTGGAGCTCCACCCCCTTGACGACGGGGGCGTAAAGGTCGTGGTAAGCCAGCTGCGGGACCCCCAACATGCGCTGACGCAGCCGCAGGTAGCGGTGGAAGGTGGGCAGATTTTGGTTGATGCTTCTGACCAGGGCGTGATAGACCTCGACCGGTATCGCATTGTCATCCAGGGCGGCGGACAGGCTGTTCTCATAGCGGCGCACCCGCGCATAGAACATATCGCGCTTGACGTTGGCATAGAGCTGGGTGCCAAAGGTGCGACGGAACTGTCCCAGGGTAGAAAAAAAGGCCTGAAAAACCCTCTCACGATCTTCACGGTTGGGCAGGGCGCGATAGCGGCCATAGCCCGCCTGATCGACCAGGACTGAGGTGCCGTCGACCAGTTTCACCTGGGGATAGGGGAGTTCGGCGTTGCTGAAGATGGAGTAGGTCGAATAGGCGGCGTCGGACATCAGGCCGGCTTCGGCAACGATCTTTTCCTCCTCGGCAGAGAGCTTGTGGGCCTTGCGCCGCAGCACATCCCGCAGATAAAAGGCATAGACCTTGAGCCCCTGCTCCTGCGCGATGAACTGATCGATCCGGGCGGAGGTGAGGGAGGCGATTTCGGGTTCAATGAAGGCCAGGCGGCTGGCGAGGTCGACGCCAATCTGGCTCATCTCCTGTCGCATTGCCAGGGCCTCGCTTTCACGGGTATCCTGGTCCGAGAGCAGACCCGCATAGGTGGAGAGACGGCCGAAGCGGCGCGATAGCTCGCTGCGCAGCTCGAGGCAGGCATAAAGATCGCGGGCGGAGTGGGCCACTTTCCCCTGAAAAGCGGTGATGGCCGGGGTGAGCTCATTGAGATCATTCTTGGCCTTTTGCCAGCTTGCCGCATCCGGATAGAGGTCAGCGGTATTCCAGGTGTGCTCCGGTGGCACTTCAGCGCGCGGCCGGGTTTGGCTCTGCACAACCCCGGCGGATGTTAACATCAGCATCATAAACAGCACCTCGACATGTTTCATATGGTCGGCTCCTTTGGAATGATTGCAGTAATGTACGCATTTTTATGATCGCCGGCAAGCCTCTTGATGGCGGCAGGAAGTGCATGAGATCCCTCGCCGGCCGGACAGCATGCCCTGCTGTTCAAGAAATGCTTTTGAATTAGTCATTTTATTGATATATTACTCCGGATTTGTCAATATCACTCCAAACCCTTATTGGCGGAAGAGAATCATGGACAAGAAACAGGCGAAACCCGTCTCGTCGCAAGTCGAAATGCTGGCCGTGGAACGGAGCGGCCGTAAATTCATCTATGCTCCTCAGGAAAAAATTGCCATCGTCGAGGTGGAAAATTTTCCCATGCTCGGCAAACTCACCGCTCTCCGCTTCATCGAATGGGTGCAGGAAAATCCTGAGGGCATCATCTCCCTGCCGACGGGGAAAACGCCCGAGCACTTTATAAAATGGGTGACCCGCTATTTGCGCGACTGGGAAACCCCTGAGATCCGCAAGGATCTGGAAGCCAACGGCATTGATGCCGGCCAAAAGCCGCAGATGTCCGGTCTGCGCTTTGTGCAGATCGATGAGTTTTACCCGATCAATCCCACCCAGGTCAACAGTTTTTACCATTACATCAATACCTTTTATGTCCGCGGTTTCGGCCTCGATCCTAAAAAGGGCCTGCTCATTAATGCCTGGAGCCTGGGTGTCCCCGAGGGTAAAACCCCTGCAGAGGTTTTTCCGGACGAGATCGTCGATCTCTCACTGCGTACGCGCCAGCCCAAAACCAGGCTGGAAAAGATCCAGCAGAGGGTGATCACCCGCGTTGACCAGTACTGCACCGAATATGAAGCCCAGATCCGCGCCATGGGCGGCATTGGTTTCTTTTTGGGCGGCATTGGACCGGACGGCCATATCGGCTTCAACGTCCGCGGCTCAGACCACTTTTCCACTACCCGTCTCACGGCCACCAACTACGAGACCCAGGCCGCTGCTGCCTCGGACCTCGGCGGCATTGAGGTTGCCCGCAACCGGCTGGTGATCACCATTGGTCTGGATACCATCACCTACAATCCCCGCTCTGTTGCGATCATCATCGCTGCCGGCGAGGCCAAGGCCCGCGTCATCAAGGATGCAGTCGAGCAAAGGGCGGACAACCAATATCCAGCCTCCGCTCTTCACAAACTGCCCAACGCCCGCTTTTATCTCACTCACGGCGCCGCCATCCTTCTCACCGAGAGACGCTATGAAAATGTCACCAAAATGGACCCCATCCCTGAACATGAGGTCGAACATATCGTCGTGGATCTGGCCAGGGAGAGGAAGAAACACCTCTGGGAACTCGACGAGGAGGATTACGCCTCCATTCGTTCCTCTGCCCTGGTCCTGAAGCGAAGCGGCAAAAGCCCCATGCAGCTAGGGGAGTATATCGCCGCCCGGCTCAAAAGCAAGATCGAGGAGGGCCTGGCTCCGCTGGAGGATCACACCTTCCTCCATACCGCCCCCCATCACGACGACATCATCCTGGGATACTGGCCCTACATCATCCACCTGGTGCGCAGCGCCAAAAATGCCCATCACTTCACCTACCTCACCAGCGGCTTCAACGCGGTCACCAACACCTACGCCCGCGAGCTGCTCGAAAACCTACAGCGCTTCATCGATACCCAGGAATTCCAGCATCTCCTCGGCGAGGGTTATTTCGATCCCAACAACGAGCTGGGCCGCAACCGCGATATGTATCAATACCTGGACGGTGTGGCCGCCCACAGCGAGTACATGCGGGATGAGGGAGAGGCCCGAAGGCTGCTGCGCAATCTTATCCACATCTTTGAAGAGGGCAGCTCAAGCCAGCTGAAAAACCGCGTTGCCGAGCTCATCCTCTATTTCAAGACCCAATATCCCGGTAAAAAGGACCTGCCCTATATCCAGCAGCTCAAGGGAATGATCCGCGAATGGGAATCGGACCTCAAATGGGGCCACCTCGGGTTCAATTCCAGCCATGTCCACCATCTCCGCCTCGGCTTTTACAAGGGGGAAATCTTTACGGAAAATCCGCAGGAAGATCGCGATGTGGTGCCGGTGCTGAACCTTCTCAAACAGGTTCAACCCACGGTAGTCACGCTCGCCTTCGATCCGGAGGGGAGCGGCCCCGATACCCACTACAAGGTGCTGCAGACCCTGGCCCAGGCCCTGCAGATATATGAAAAGGAGAGCGGCAGGCATGACATCCAGGTCTGGGGCTACCGTAATGTCTGGTTTCGCTTCCATCCCTCGGAGGCGACCACTATGGTGCCGGTCTCCCTTAACTCTCTTTCCGTGCTCGAATCAGTGTTCGATGCCTGCTTCGGCTCCCAGCGCACCGCCTCATTCCCCAGCTACGAGTTCGACGGCCCCTTCTCCCAGCTTTCACGAAAGGTGCTGGTCGAACAGTACCAGTGGATGAAACTCTGCCTGGGCCGCAGCTACTTCAACGAGAGCACCCATCCGCGGCTGCGCGGTGCGCATGGTATGGTCTATCTCAAAAAAATGTCACTGCAGGAGTTCTACTCCCAGTCGATCGAACTGCGCAAGCGTATGGAAAGCGCCGAATAATCTCGCTCCTGATGCTTCCCTAAAACAAACGAGCCGGGCAATATTACCCGGCTCGTTTTGTTTTAAGCCCAGCGCTTCCCGCAAATCTGGCACCGCTGAGTGATTACGTCCATTCTTGAGCAGATGCGGCTGTTCACTTCAGCGGCGGCTCTTCCGTTTGAGCTGGTAGCGCTTGATCTTGTTGTAGAGCGTGACGCGGTCGATCCCCAGCATCCTGGCAGCCTTGCTGATGTTCCAGTTCGCTTTGCCGAGGACGAGGATGATGTGGTGGCGCTCCATTTCGGCCAGCGAGTCCGATCCTTCATGCCGGTTGGAGGGCTCCTCGACGAGCTGGAATGGCAGATCGTTCGGCAGGATAGCCGGCGGCTTGCCGACCACCATCGCCCGTTCGATGGCATTCTCAAGTTCACGGATGTTGCCCGGCCATTGGTGGCGGATGAGAAGATCGAGCGCTTGCGGCGAGATTTCCCGGATATCCTTGTTCATGCTGCTGCTGTATTTACGAATGAAATGGTCCACCAGGGCCGGGATGTCGGATTTGCGCTCGCGCAGGGGAGGAAGGACGATGGTGAAGACATTGATGCGGTAGTAGAGGTCCTCACGGAAAGAGCCCTCGGCGACTGCTTGCTCAAGATTCCGATTGGTCGCGCAGATCAGCCGGATGTCGACATGGATGTTCTGACTGCCACCCACCCGGGTGAACTGCCGGGTCTCGAGCACCCTCAGCAGCTCCATCTGCATTTTCTGACTGATGTTGCCGATCTCGTCGAGAAAGAGCGTACCCTTGTCTGCAATCTCGAATTTACCCTTGCGGCGGTTTTGTGCTCCTGTAAAAGCCCCCTTCTCGTGGCCGAAAAGCTCGCTTTCGAGCAGGCTCTCCGCCAGAGCGCCGCAATTGACCGCGACGATGGGGTGTCGGCAGCGTTCGGAATGGCTGTGGATGGCCCGCGCGATCAACTCCTTGCCCGTGCCGCTCTCACCGCGAATGACCACCGTAGCATCCGACTGGGCGACGGTGTGCACCAGCTCCATCACGCGTCTGACCTGCGGACTCTCCCCGATGATCGCTTCGGGATCGGCCTGATGCTGCATGCTCTGACGCAGCTCGGTGTTCTCCTCCCGCAGCGCGATGCGCTCCGCGGCATTCCGGACCATATGGCTAAGCTCCTCCGGATTGAAGGGCTTGACGACATAGTCGTAGGCCCCCTCCTTAAGGCTCTGCACAGCAGTGTCCACTGAGGCAAAGGCGGTCATGATGATGATGATCATCTCTTTGTGGAACTCACGCACTCGTCGCTGCAGCTCAATGCCACTCATCCCCGGCATGCGCACGTCGAGCAGCATGATGTTCCATGGCGATTTGTCGAGCGCCGCCAGGGCTTCAAAGGCATCCTTGGCGATGCCTACCTCATAGCCCTCTTCGCGGAACCAGTTGAACAGGGAATACCGTACGGATTCCTCGTCATCGACGATCAATATGGATACAGGATTCATATCTCCTCGGTTGAGTGTGCAGCGATGAAAATAAAAGCAAGAAAATCACCAGCTATCTGTAGCCGGAGCTTTGGAGGTTTCACGCTCACCTTTATCCACGGCGGGTTCGCGTGGCAGGAGAATGCGAAAAGTCGTGCCCTCTTGCACCGATGAATCGACTTCGATCTGGCCCTGATGGCGCTGAATGATGCCAAAAGTCACCGCCAGCCCCAGACCGACTCCCTTGCCCTCTTTTTTGGTAGAGAAAAAAGGATCAAAGATGTGCGGCAGGATATCGGTGGGGATGCCTCCCCCGGTATCCACTACCTCGATGCCGATAGCCGCACTCTCCGGATACGCACTGGTACGGACGGTCAATACGCCGCCGCTCACCATCGCCTCGATGGCGTTGACGAACAGGGCGACCAAAGCCTGGCGGATCTGCCCGGCATCACAGGTCAAACGGTCATCCTCCAGATTCAGCTCCTCATGGCATGAGATCCCTTTCAGCACCATGTGATGATGGACCAGCTTCAGGCTGGAGGCGATCAGACCGTGCAGGTGTTCTTCAGCGAAATGACCGCCCGACTGACGCGCAAAGAGGAGCATGTTGTTGATGATATCTCCCGAGCGGCCGACCTCGTTTTTGATGATCGTCAGATACTCCTGCAGCCGCTCCCGGGACGCCTGTGTAAGGGAGTCGTCCTGCAGCAGCCGCAAGGCGAGGTAGGAGTAATTCAGGGCGCCGGCGAGGGGATTGTTGATTTCATGGGCAACAGTGGCGGAGAGTTGGCCCAGTGAGGCCAGCCTCTCCATCCGTGCCAGGCGGGATTCGGCTTCTGCGAGCTCACGGCTTTTTGTGTCGACCTTTTCCTCGAGGTGCAGCGACCAATCGGTCAGCTCTCTTCTGGCCGCCCCCAGATCCGCGCTCATATGGTTGAAGGCGGCGGCGAGCTGTCCCAGTTCATCTTCTTCATCTGCCTCGATGCGATAGTCAAGATGCCCCGCAGCGATTTCACGCGTGCCCCTGATCAACCCCTGGACGCGGCGGCGCACAAAACGGTCGATGAACCAGCCGGCGGAGAGCCCGCACCCCAGGATGAGCAGCAGCCCGAACAGGATCAACTGCCGGCGGTCAGATCGGAGTTGGGCATCGACTCCTGTCAGGGACCACTGCACATCCAGCACCCCCAGCACCCGTTCCTCAGGAGTGTGGGCATGGCAGCCCGCGGTGTAGCAGTCGGGTTCGTTGGCGATGGGATTGACAACTCCCAGGATACGAAGGCCTGCACTGTCCTGCAGTACACGCTGGCGCCTGGCCAATGGCAAATCGGAGACGGCCGCACCCTCAGCATGACATTCGGCGCACACTTTTGCAGATATCTCCAGGCGGCTGCCGACCTCCTCACGCCGCGAAGAGGAGATAACCGTACCGTTCTTGTCAAAGAGGCGGATGGCTGCAATTCCGGAATCCGCAGCGAGGGTGTTGATGATCTGATGAATATCCTCGATGCGGTTGATCAGCATACCGTACCGCATCGCGCCCTGAATGATATCGCTAACCCTGATGGCGCTGACCGTGGTGCTCTCGAGGAGCTCCCGGCTGTGGGTTTGCACCGAACGGCGCGCGAAGAGCCCGAAGCCGCAGGTGACAATGACCATCATCAGGATGAATATGCGGAAACTGAGCGACTGGAAAAGTTTTCTCATTTGGCAGCAGGGATGGGATATTCCGACCTGGGCAATTTAATTAAATTAAAGATTTATTTGCAGAGGCGCAACGTTGATTGTAAAGGAATTCGCCGGAATGCAGTAAAATGCAACAATCCATGTTGAATTAATAGACAAACACTGGCAGGGTGGAAAAGAGTAGGCAGGCAGCGGGGGTGGAATCAGGTCCGGGAGAGGCGTCAGAGCGCATAAAAGGGAGCTACAGTGTTGAAATAGCGCTTGCTGCCGAGAAGTCCGGACAGGGCACCGGGGGTGAGGGGAGCCTTGCCGTGGAGCGACTCCTTTTCAGGGGATTCGTCGCCGAGACCGCCAGTCAGACACTGCAGGATCTCAAGGTACTGCGCTCGCAGACAGGCCGCAGCCTTGTCCCCCCTCAACCTCCCCTTGACAGCGCGGCGGCTGGAGATCACCCCGATCTCCATGAAAAAGGACTGGATGGGCAGCTCTGCTTTCTGCGACAGCTCCTCGAGCACGCCGGGATTGACAGAGCGCACCACGCCGTCACAGGGTGCGGTCAGTCCCAGGGTGCCATCACTGGTGATGAGCCACATGGTCGGCTGGGAGGTGGTGAGGGAGGCGCCCCGGCGGGGCAGAATGACCTCCCGCACGGGCGGAAGAAAGATGGTCCCGTTCTCGTTCAGTCCGATTTCAAAAAGTCTGCTGCCCCGTGGACGCATATACCAGAAACCGGCCCCGTACCAGGTGGCGGGATCGAAATGGAGAGATGGGAGGGGGGACTCCTGGCTTTCAGGCCCCAATCCGGTGACGCGCTGCCGATCGCCCTCCCCGGCAGAGCTCCCCTCTTCCGCGGGACGGGCCGCACCGCTGCGCATCAGCTCGTCGAAGGGACAGCCGGCACAGGCGAAAGCGCGGTCGCAGAGCTTGAAGGCGACCAAACCCGCCTGCATCCAGATGCAGGCGGATTCGCCCTCCGGCCAGACCCGGTTGGCCTGGCCGGAATATTTCGGAATGATTTCTTTCATCGGTTCCACGGATCAGAAGTGGAGAGCAGGATGGCCGAGGCGGTTCCCCGCCCGGCCCCTTATTCCGAACTCATGTGACAGCCGTCGCAGCTCTCTTCATAGTTGAATGCCTTTTCGCCGTTGTGGCAGGTGCCGCACTGATCATGGCCGACCGCCCGGGTTTGGGCGGCGGCACCAGCCTTGGAGGCGCGGATTGAAAAGAGACCGGCGTGGCAGTTCTTGCAGTTGGGCGCACTGGTATCCACATGCGACTCGTGGTTGAAGATGACCTGTCCGGGGCTCTCCTCCGATTGGACGAACTCGATCGGTGCGGGGAATTCCAGACTCTCTGCAGCGATGGCCTGAGCGGCCTGGGGGGCATCCGCGGACTGGTTGGGCCTGGTCACAGCCAGGGAGTAACCGAAACCGGCCAGAACAAGGATCAACAGTCCGGCGAGCAGGCCCATCGCCAGCTTGCCCGAGCGGCCGGCCTCAATGAGGGGAGGCTGGTGCACTCCGGTTTTCTCCTCGCGCGGGAAAACCGGCAGGTATTTAGCCGCGAGACGGAAGATGAAGAGGCCGGCGGCAATGACGGAAAGGGTAACCGCAACCTCCATCCAGCTCGGCAGATACTCCACGCCGGCGGAGCGCGCCATGCCTGTGATCGCCACGTTCAACCGGTTCATCACCAGACCGAACAGGGTCAGCACTGCGCCGAAAAAGAGACCAGCCTTGCTTTCGCGGATCCTGGCGTTGAAAAAGAGCATCATCGGCGTGATGTAGCCGAGAATGATTTCGATGAGAAAAAAGATCCCCTCACTCGAGCCGTCAAAAACATGCTTGAATGCACCGCGCTCGACCATATTCTGCAGCCGCAGCACCAGGTAGATCATAAGCACGACTGCGATCACGCGGCTGATCTGCGCCAGCAAACGGTGCTCGATCCCCTTGCCGAAAGCGCGCGCGCTCAGATAGGACTCGAAGATAACCATCGCCAGACCGCCCGCCAGGGCGCTGATGAAGAAAAAGACCGGCAGCATCCCCGAATACCAGATGGGATGCAGCTTGGTCGGGACGATCAGATAAAGCGAACCCAAAGAGGACTGATGCAGGGTCGAAAGAATCACCCCTGCGATGACCAGAGGGATGAGGATGCGGTGAAAAAGATCCTGCCAGAAGACCATGCGGAAACGCTCAAAAAAGGCGGGCAGAAATTCGAGAAAAAGAACCGTGGTGTAGAGCATCACACACCAGCCCACCTCAAACATGACCGAATGGTGATTCCACATCGTGATGACATGCCAGACGTTGTAGGGCTTGCCCAGATCGACGAGCAGGGCGACGATTACCAAGACATAGCCCAGAAAAGCGGTCAGAACGGTGGGACGGCCGATCGGCCGGTACTCCTTGAGGTTGAAGATATAGATGGTCGCGCAAACGGCAAATCCGCCCGCAGCGAGCGCAACCCCGATCAGGATGTCAAAACCGATCCAGATGCCCCAGGGAAACTGGTCCGACAGATTGGTGGCAGCACCCAGCCCGTTATAAAAACGGTAGACGACAGAGATAATCCCTGCCGCCCAGATGACAGCCAGGGTGATAAGCCAGAAACTTGGTTTGGGAAGTTTTAATTTCATAGGTTCCTCAGTAGGTGAACAAGTTCATGAGAGACCGGTCCGGCAACGGGCCGCCCTAGAGCGTTTCATCAGGCTTTTCCTGCAGCTTGATTCTCCTGTTCACGATCCACCACAGTCCGGCCAGAAAAGCCGTGCCGGTCGTCACAATGCCGGGAATCTTGTTGAGCACCTTCCAGGTCAAATTGGGGTAGGACTCCTCGATGAGGTTGGCGGGGAATCCCAGCTCGGCAAAGGGAACGGCAGAGGTGTACAAAACCGAGGTTCCGCCTGCCTCCTTGAGGCCAAAGATGTGGGGCTGGTATTTCTCAGGAGTGGAGGAGATGCGCTGTTGGGCCTCCGCGATCAGGGCCTGACGCTCACCGAAGATGGTCGCACCGGTCGGGCAGGCTGCCGTGCAGGCGGGCTGCTCTCCGGCCTTGAGGGCCTTTTCATAACAGAAAATGCACTTCTGGATGAGAGGAATCGGCTTGTCCCACTGGTATTTTGGAATGCCGAAAGGGCAGGCGATCATGCAGTAGCGGCAGCCGATGCACTTGCTGCCGTCGTAGACCACTGCGCCCTCAGGCGTCTTGGAGAGCGCGCCGACCGGACAGGCGGAGGCGCAGGCGGGCTCCTCGCAGTGCATGCATTGACGGCGGATGTTCACACCGTTGCGGTGCTCCATTGCACTCCAGGTGTAGGCGGTCAGCATGTGGTTGGCTGAATCCCTGGGCAGATCGTTGATCTCCTTGCATGCCAGGGCGCAGGCTTCGCACCCCACACATTTGGTTAAATCGGTTAGAATAGCGGCCTTCATCCGCATCCTCCTGTTGGGTTATGCGCAGATTTTTTAGGATTTCTTCTTGGCCTGGCGCAGTTGAACCACATAATCGGCCAGGATGAAAGCCAGGGCCAGCGCGAGCAAAAGCAGTACAGTCATACTGGATTCCTCGGTTTGTCTGTATCGTTTTCCGGAAGACTCCGGATGGTTTGCGGGCGCCAGATCGGCGCTCGGCCTCGCTTCTGCAACTTGCATGCCAAAGGGAAGCTGTTCTTTCAGTAGTGCATTAAAGCATGTATTATCAATTAATTGAAACAGAACATTATGGACATAATGTGAACAAATATTACTATCAATTGATTAATAAATCAACAATGTAAAGCAATTGTGAGCGGTTTTGATTACATTTCACTAAATTACAATTAATAATGACTGTTTAATAAAACAGCATCACTGTCTCGAATTGTTTGCGCGTTATGTTTAATATATAAACATTTATCGGGGTGAGCTGAAGCATGCTGGAAATGGTCAGGAGGAAACTGGGGCAAGCGGCCCCGGGCGTCGGGTGGAAGCCGTATCCAGGGAGGGGCGCGCCGCCAGGTGTCAGGTGGAATCCAGATTTGGGGGTACCTGGCTGTTAATTACTGTTGACAAAATAGGTGTATATTCCTATATTTAATAAAATTTCAGATCCCTGGGTCTAGTCGCCGGCTGAATTTTCCTCTGCTGCATGGGCGCCATGCCTGTGACAACCAGCTGCATTGCGTGAGGTAAGAGCATGAAAAAACTAGTCGCTGCACTCGGCGTGCTGTTCAGCTGGATCGCCACCGGTCTGGCGGAGGATTACCTGATCAATGGCGGGCAGTATTCGCAGATCACCTATGAAATGGTGCAGAAAGTGGCGCCAGCACCGGGCACCCAAAAGCTCGTCCTGAGCTACGTCCTGCCCGAGAGCTTCTCCTCGCCCACCTACCGCCAATCCATCAGCGCCTTCCGCATGGATTTCTCGGTACCGCCCTCCACCCAGGACGAAAAGGTGGACGAACGCGGCAACAAGATTGTCCGCGCCATTTGGAACAAACCCCAGTCCCTGGTGACATCTACCCTGCGCTTCACTGCAGGCAACAGCACCGAGCTCAAGCCCCTGCGCACCAGCGCCCCTTTTCCCCTCGTCCAGATTGGCAGGGTGGAGGAGGCTTATCTCAAATCCACCGGACAGGCGCCCTCCGACAATGAGGAGATCGCCCGCCTGTCCGCCCAACTCACCGCCGGCAGCAAGACCGAATTTGATGCCGTCAAGCGCATCCTCACCTACGTCGTCGATCATCTCCACTACGTCCTGGCCCCGCCCAGTTATGACGCCCTCTATTCCCTGCGCACAGGCAAGGGCAACTGCCAGAACTATTCCCATCTCAGCGCCGCCTTGATGCGCGCCGTCGGCATACCCTGCCGCATCGTCAACGGCGTCACCCTCAAGGAACCCTACGACGTCGAACTGACCAACGGCACCCTCACCCTGCGCATGGCCCAGGGTCGCCATTCCTGGATCGAGGTCTGGTTTCCTGATCTGGGCTGGGTGCCCTTCGACCCGCAGCAGACAGCCCTCTATGTCAGTAACCGCTTTATTCGCATCGAGATCGGGCTCGACAACGAGGAGACCTGCAACGACGGCCTCATTCGCTGGTCCCAGGTCCAGGGCGCTGAGGGCAATCCCCAATTCGAGGAGACCATCAATTATGTCCTCGCCTCGGACCGTGTCAACCTGCGCGCGGAGAAGCAGAACTACGGTCCCCAGAAGCTGCTCTTCTTCCCGGCCGTCGAAGCTGCTTTCATCCCGGTGGCCGCCCGTTCGTCCCTGCCTCCAGCTCCCAAACCCAGGCTCACTGAACAGAAGATCATGCGCCGCATCGCCTACAGCCAGCCCTTCAGTCAGGGCAACACTGAATTTCCCCAGAATACCGACTTTCTCTCCGCACGCGGTCCAGCGCGCCTGGCTGAGAGCGGGGAGATGGAGATGCGCAAGAACTTTATGGTAGAAACCGCGGAGTATGTCACCACCCAGGGCAACCAGTATGCCCAGACTTTCATCCTCGAAAAACCCCTCAAGCTCACCCGCATCGGCCTCGCTTTGCACAAATTCGGCGGTTCGGGTCAGCTTTGGCTCGAGATTCTCCGTGATGACGGCGAAGGCAAGCCCGGGGAATATATCGCCACCAGCCGCTACCTCGCCCTTGAGGAGATCAAATACGCCCCGGGTTACGACTGGGTCGATTTTGACTTTGGCGCAGACGAGCTGCTGCTGCCTCCGGGCCGCTACTGGATGGCCCTCGGCTTCACCGGCAGCCCTATCATCAACTGGTTTTTTTCGTACGGCAAGCCTGTGGGGCCGGAAGATGGCACCCGCTATAAAACCCTTTTCGATGAAACCTGGAGTCGAAGCCTCGCCTATGAATTTAATTACCGCATCATCGGTTTGACTGGGGAGTAGGACCGGTGAAGCTTATCCCTCATTCCACACTGAAGGCATCTTGGACGATGAATGACTGAAAAATACATCCTCACCCATGACCTAGGAACGAGTTCCAACAAAGCCGTTCTCTTCACTCTCTACGGGCGTCTGGTTGCCGAGGCCCGGCACGATTACTCGGTTCACTACCCTCAACCCAGCTATGCAGAGCAGGATCCCTTCGATTGGCTCCATGCCGTCTACGACTCCACCCATAAGGCAATGGAAATTGCCGGGATCTCTCCTGATCAGATCGCCGGCATCACTTTCTCCTGCCAAATGCAGACCTTGGTGGCCGTCGATGCACAGGGCATGCCCGTCATGCCCGCGATTTCCTGGCTCGACACCCGGGGACGCGAAATCCTGTATGACCGGCTCTGGACCAGACCGCGCATCATCGGCTATCAACCCCTCCGCCTGCTGCGCTTTCTGCGCGTCACCGGGGGGGCGCCCGGCCACACCGGCAAGGATCCCATCGCCAAGATCATCTGGCTTAAGGAGAAGAGGCCCGATCTCTACGCCAAAACCGCCAAGTTCCTCGATGTCAAGGATTTCGTCATCTACCATCTCACCGGCACCTGGTGCAAATCGGTCGATCTGGCCGTGGTCTGGTGGCTCCTCGACACCCGTAAAAACAGGAACCAGTGGGACGAAAAACTCTGCCGGTTGGCCGGTATCAACCCTGAGCTGCTGCCTCCCGCTCTCCCCAGCGCCGCCATTGTCGGCACCCTGCAGGAAGAGGCCGCCCGCCTTATGGGTTTGAAACCGGGGATCCCGATCATCAACGGTTCCGGGGATATCCCCGCCGCCGCGGTCGGCTCCGGAGCCCTCCATGAAGGGGAACTCAGCATCCGCCTCGGCACCAGCGGCGGCATCGCCGGCCATTTCAGCCGCCGCAAGATCGACCTCGCCCACTACGCTGGCTGCATCGGCAGCACCTATCCGGAAAAGTATTATCTCGCCCTCGCCCATCAGGAGACGATCGGCATCTGTCTCGAATGGCTGGCCAACCGCATCCTCTATCACAAACAGCGACTCTCCGAAGAGACCCTTTTCGAAGATGTTTACCAGCTCCTCGACCACCTCGCCGCTCAGGCCCCCCCGGGCGCAGCCGGCCTCATCTTCACCCCCTGGATGTTCGGAGAACGCTGCCCGATCGACGACCACAACGTCCGCGCCGGCCTCTTCAACCTCAGCCTCCAGCACGGACGCGAACACCTCATCCGCGCCGTCCTGGAGGGTATCGCCTTCAACCTGCGCTGGGGCCTCGAGGTCCTGGAAAAGCTCTATCAACCCGTCGACCGGCTCCACATCATCGGCGGCGGGGCCAAGAGCGATATCTGGTGCCAGATCATCGCCGATATAACCAACCGCACGATCTGCCAGGCCGACAATCCCCAGCAGGCCAACGCCCGCGGCGCCGCCATGCTCGCCAGCCTTTCCCTCGGCCATATCAAGAGCTTCGAAGCGATCAGCGAACACATCGTCATCCGCCAGCGCTATACACCGGATCCAAAAAACCGCCAGCTCTACGACCATCTCTTCAGGGAGTTCAAAAAGCTCTACCGGCAGAACAAGAGCTGGTACGCCCGCATGAATGGCGAAACCGGATGGGCACTCACAAACCGCGGCGTGCAGCCCTAGCCATGCCCCTTTTTATACCGGCGTCCTTTACGGGGAGAATCTGAGATGTCCCTGCGGGCCACAGGCTCCATTCTGATCGTTGATGATGAGGCCATCATCCGCGATTCATTGCAGCAATGGCTTGAAATCGAGGGCTTCCGGGTCTTCAGCGCTGAGGACGGCGAGCGGGCGTTACAACTTTGCCGTTTCGAACACCTGGATGTCGGGGTATTCGACATCCGCATGCCCGGAATGGATGGCATTACCCTGCTCAACAGGACCCGCAGCTGCCGCCCGGAGATGGATGTCATCATGATGACCGCCTTCGCAAGCATCGAGGATGCCGTACGCTGCATCAGTGAGGGGGCCCATGACTATATCATCAAACCCTTTCCGCCTGAAAAACTCAGCAAATCCATCCGTCATCTTTTGGAATCCCGCAAGCTTCACGCCTCCCAACAAGACCTGATCAGCCAGCAAGGGGAGCTCAGACGTTTTATCGCAGCCTGCACCCCCTATCTCGCCCTCGGGGCGGCTACAGCCGTCCTCTCCGGAGCCCCCTGGGCTGAGCAAACCGGCGGCGGGGAGGCCGCGCTGGAACCGTCCCTGCTCAAGGAGCTGATCGATCGGGCTCTGGAAATCAGCCGTCCGGCAGAGCAAACCCCCTCCAGCAACCTGCGCAGCGTGGTCGAGACCGCCCTGCTGCTGGCTGAGACCCCGCCGGAGGGCCGCGCCCGACTCAGCCCCGCACCCCCCGCCACAGAGATGAGCGCTGGTATTCCCTTTGTTCCGGCCATCCTCGCCCTTCAACTGCTCTTCGAGCACCTTCTCCGGCACGGACACCCCGACCCCATTATCAACCTTGAGGCGGAAAAGAGCGCACCACTACGCCCTGTCCTGCGAATTGGACTGGCCGCACCCATGTCCGTCAAAGATCGGGCGCAGCTGCTGGAGCAGCAGGAGGGAGGCGCCTCCGATTCGAGCCGACTCCGGCTCGCTGCAACCCTGCTGCGGATTCTGGGCGTAGCCGTGACGGTAACTCCGCGCCGGGAGGAGGGCGAAACCATCCTCCTCATCTTCCCCTCCGCTGAGGTTAACAGGTAGATCGCGATGACAAACGAAGTAAAAATCCTCATTGTCGACGATGAAGAGCTCTTGCGTGAAGGCTGCCGCCGCTTGCTTGAAATGTCCGGCTACACGGTGAGGACGGCGGGGGAGGCCGATTCGGGGCTGAGATTGGCGGCCGCAGATGCTTTCGAGATCGCTTTCGTCGATTTTCGCATGCCGGGGATGAGCGGGATCGATTTCATCCGCCGCATGCAGGAGATCAGCCCGGCGACCGACGTAGTAATGATGACCGGTTATGCGAGCATCGAGATGGCCGTGGAGGCGATGAAGAACGGCGCTCGCGATTATGTCGCCAAACCCTTCGAGGCCGAGCAGATCCTCGAGATTGTCCGCAAGCTTTTGCAGAACCGTCAGACCCCCACTGCGCCCGCCGGCGCAGGCTTCAGCTTTGATTTCAATGGCCGGCCGCTGCAGATTATCGGCGGAGGCGGCCGCATGCAGGAACTTTTCGCCCTCATCCGCAAGGTCGCTCCGACCGAGAGCACCGTCCTGGTCCAGGGGGAGAGCGGCACCGGCAAGGAACTGGTCGCCAAGGCCATCCACGCTCTCAGTCCCCGCAAAGACAAGGCCTTTTTTGCAATGGATTGCGGTTCGCTGGTCGAATCCCTCTTTGAGAGCGAGCTTTTCGGACACGTCAAGGGCTCCTTCACAGGAGCGACCGCCACCAAGCATGGCGCCTTCGAACTCGCTCACGGCGGCACCTTCTTCTTCGACGAGATCGGCAACATCTCCCTCAACGTCCAGGCCAAGATCCTGCGCGCCATCCAGGAACGCGAGATCCGCAGAATCGGCTCCGCACAGACTATCCCGGTGGATGTGCGCGTCATCGCCGCGACCAATATCGATCTCAACGCCGCTGTGAACACCGGACAGTTTCGCGAGGACCTATTCTACCGGCTGAGCGTCATTCCAATTCATCTTCCTCCGTTGCGCGAAAGACCCGAAGATATCGATACTTTAGTTGATCACTTCATCCAAAAACACAATAAGCGCCGCCGGCAGAATCCAATCGATAAAGTCGCTGGTCCCGTCCGCGATCTTTTGCTGCACTATCCCTGGCCCGGCAATATCCGCGAGCTGGAGAACACGATCGAACGAGCCGCCGTCATTGAGGAGAGCACGGAACTCACCTTGCAGAGCCTGCCCCCGCATCTCCAGCTCTACGGCGAAAAGGCCGGTGAGGCAGCCGCCTCCGAGCTTCTTTCCCTCGCAGAGGTCGAAAAGGAGCATATCCGCAAAATCATGCAAAACGAGGAGAACAATATCAGCCGGACCGCAAGAATTCTCGGCATCGACCGCAAGACCCTCTACGACAAAATCCGCCGCTACGGCCTCTCCTATTCTGGATCCAGCTGAACTGCTCACGCTTTATTCTTTATTCCTGGATTTGCCCTCTTTACTACGACGCGCTGGTGTGGAGTTTCACCACAGAATATTCTCTCATAAATGAGAGAATGCAGAATACGGCTCATTTTCAGACGTGATCGGGCAGTATAATTTCAAAATAATCAAAGATAAACATCAGCAGGTCGAATTGGCGCCTCTGGCACGCTATTTGAAGATATTCAGATAAAAGAAGTATTATATGGTTTGATGCTATGAACTGTCTCATTGTGGCCAACCCCCAAAAAAGTATCACCCGGGAACTGGAAGGTTTTCTTCGCACCAATGCCATCGCCACGCTTCTGGTCGAGGATCCCGTCCAGGCCATTGAACAGGTGCAGCGGCAGCACTTCGATCTGATCGTCCTGGACGCCCGGGCCCATGGCCTGAAAATCGACCAGGCCATCCGGCTGCTTAAGGGATGCGATCCCTCTGTACGCATTATCGTGCGCACGGATGAGAACACGCGCAACCTCGAGGGGAGGGTGCGCAGAGAACAGGTTTTTTATTATCATGTGGATTCACTAGGCATGCACGATCTCCAGCTCGCCATCACCGCCGCGCTGGGCATCGAGACGCTCAAACACTAATCAACAAAGTCATATTGCAAGAGGACAGCATGGAAATTCAAGAGGTCTACGCAAAGTATCCCCAAAATGATCCCTCGATCCTGATTCCGATCCTGCAGGATATTCAGGAGGTGTGCGGCTATCTCTCCGAGGACGATCTGGAGCAGGTCGCACAGCACACCCGGCTGCCGGTCAGCCGCGTCTTCGGTGTGGCGACCTTTTACAACCAGTTCAGGCTGCGCCCCCTGGGCAAGCACGTTATCCGCGTCTGCCGCGGCACCGCCTGCCACGTCAAGGGCTCGTTCGACATCCTGACCACGCTCGAAAACGAATTGGGCATCAAAGCCGGCCAGACCACCAAAGACCTCCAGTTTTCCATCGAAACGGTCGCCTGCATCGGCGCCTGCAGCATCGCTCCGGTGATTACCATCGATGACGAATTCCACGGCGGATTGACCGTCAAGGCTGTGCAAAAGCTGATCGCTGCTCTGAAAAAGACCAACAATGAATAAAGAGGCCGTAATGAATTCATATGCCCAGATATTTGCCAACTGCTGGCACAGCAGTGAAAAACCCTGCGTCCACTACATCGAATGCATCAACGAAGGGCAAAAATGCCATCAGTCCGCGGAGAGCAAGAAACAGCTTGCCGCCTTCAAGTCCGAAATCCTGCTCCAGGACCACAAGGAACCTGTTATTCTCATTGGCATGGGCACCTGCGGCCTCGCCAACGGCGCCAACAGGGTGCATGCAGCGATCCTGAGCGAACTGGAAAGGCTCAACCTCGAGATCAAAGTGGTGCCCACCGGCTGCGTCGGCTACTGCTCCAAAGAGGTGATCGTTGATATCAAGATCCCGGGCCGCTCCCGCATCTGTTACTGCCAGGTCAGGCCTGAAGATGTCCCCATGCTGCTGCAGAAGACCCTGATCGACAAAGAGGTGGTTGAGGAAAAGCTCCTCGGCATCTACGGTTCCACCAACGGCGAAACCGGCTGGAAAGAGCTGCCCCTTCTCCATCAGGTGCCCTTTTTCGCCAAGCAGAAGAAACTGGTACTTGAAAACTGCGGCGTCATCGATCCCGAGAGCATTGACCAGTATCTCGCCCGCGGCGGCTACGTCGGCCTCTCCCGCGCCATCAACAAAATGACCCCGGCTGAAGTGGTCAAGGAGATCCTCAAATCGGGTCTGCGCGGACGCGGCGGCGGCGGCTTCCCGACCGGAAAGAAGTGGGAATTCGCCCTCAACCAGCCCTCCGAACAAAAATACATCGTTTGCAACGCCGACGAGGGCGATCCGGGCGCCTTTATGGACCGCGCTGTGATGGAAAGCGATCCCCACCGCGTCATCGAGGGTATGATCATCGGGGCCTACGCCATCGGGGCCAGCGAGGGCTATATCTACTGCCGTGCCGAATACCCCCTCGCCATCAAGCGGCTGGAGAAAACCATCGCCGACGCCAAGGCCCATGGACTGCTCGGCCAGAATATTCTCGGCAGCGGCTTCAACTTCAATCTCAAGATCAAGAAGGGAGCCGGCGCTTTCGTCTGCGGCGAAGAGACCGCCCTGCTCCACTCCATTGAAGGTAAACGCGGCATGCCGCGGCCACGCCCGCCCTTTCCGGCGGTCTCCGGTCTTTTCGGCAAGCCGACGGTGATCAACAACGTCGAGACCTTCGCCAATGTGCCCAATATCATGCGCGATGGCGCCGACAAATATGCCGCCATCGGCACCGAGGGTTCCAAGGGTACCAAGATTTTCGCCCTCTCCGGCAAGATCACCAATACCGGCCTGGTGGAGGTTCCCATGGGCGTGACCCTGCGCGAGGTGGTCTATGATATCGGCGCCGGCTGCCCCAACGGTAAAAAATTCAAGGCGGTGCAGATCGGCGGACCCTCCGGCGGCGCCCTGCCGGAACAGGTCATCGATACCCAGATCGACTATGAAAATCTCAAAAAGGTCGGCGCCATGATGGGCTCCGGCGGACTGGTGGTCATGGACGAGACGACCTGCATGGTCGACGTCGCCAAGTATTTCATGACCTTCATTCAGTCCGAATCCTGCGGCAAGTGCATTCCCTGCCGTGAGGGCACCAAACGTCTGCTCGAGATCCTCGAACGGCTGACCCAAAGCTACCGCAGCGAAAAATCCCCGGACGAGGCCCTGCTGCGTTTCCAGGGCATGGTCTACCTGGAACGCCTCTCCGAGGTGATCCAGAATACCTCCCTCTGCGGATTGGGGCAGACCGCCTCTAACCCGGTCATGAGCACTCTGCGTTATTTCCGCGATGAGTATGAAGCCCATCTCTACGATCGCAAATGCCCCTCCGGCCACTGCCGCGAGCTCCTGACCTACCATATCGACACCGACAAATGCACGGGCTGCACAGTCTGTGCACGCAAGTGTCCCCAGGCCGCCATTCTGGGCGAGAAGGGCAAGGCCCATTACATCATTGACGAGAAGTGCATCCGCTGCGATCAGTGCCGTGCCAACTGCAAATTCGATGCGATCTTTGTAGAGTAAAACCAAGAGGACCAACATGAAGGTAACGATTAATAATAAAGAGTGCTGGGCCAACCCGGGCGAAACCATTCTCACGGTCGCACAGCGCGAGGGCATCCAGATTCCGACCCTCTGCTATCTCAAGGGCTTCACTCCGACCGGCTCCTGCCGGGTCTGTGTGGTCGAGGTTGAAGGCCAGCGCAACCTCATTCCCTCCTGTGCCTATCCGGTGACAGAGGGGATGGTGGTTCTGACCAATTCACCCCGCGTGCGCCGTTCCCGCAAGACCATCGTCGAGCTGCTCATCGCCAACCATCCCCAGGACTGCCTCACCTGCGTGCGCAACGGCAACTGCGAACTGCAGGATCTGGCGGCGCAGTATGGCGTCCGCGATGTGCGCTACGCAGGCGAAATCCGTGGTGGCAAGATCGACGTCGCCAGTCCTTCAATCGAACGCGATCCCGAGAAATGCATCCTCTGTGGCCGCTGCGTGCGTGTCTGCCATGAGGTTCAGAACGTCGGAGCGATCGATTTCGTCCGCCGCGGCTTCAAGACCGCTGTCGCCCCGGCCATGGATGGCAGTCTCAACGCTATCGCCTGTGTCTTCTGCGGACAGTGCATCACCGTCTGTCCGGTCGGGGCCCTGCGCGAAAAGAGCAACGAAAAGATCGCCTGGGAGGCGATCAACAATCCGAAAAAGCATGTCGTCGCCCAGATCGCTCCGGCCGTCCGCGTCGCCCTTGGTGAAGAGTTCGGCATGGAACCGGGCAGTGTGGTCACCGGCAAGATCGTCGCCGCTCTGCGCCGTCTCGGCGTGGACCGGGTCTTCGATACCAACTTCGGCGCCGACCTCACCATCATCGAGGAGGCCTCCGAACTCCTCCACCGCGTCAAAGGCGGCGGCAAACTGCCTCTGCTGACCTCATGCAGCCCGGGCTGGGTCAAGTATATCGAGCACTTTTATCCTGATCTCCTCGGCCACGTCTCCTCCTGCAAGTCCCCACACGAGATGGAAGGGGCCCTGATCAAATCCTATTACGCGGAGAAGACCGGCATTCCGGCCAAGGACATCTATGTGATCTCGATCATGCCCTGCATCGCCAAAAAATTTGAGGCCCAGCGCCCCGAATTGAAGGAGGTCTTTGCCGATGTCGACGCTGTGCTCACCACGCGGGAATTGGCGCGCATGATCAAGAATGCCGGTATCGACTTCACCAAGCTCAATGATGAACATTTTGATGATCCGATGGGCGAATCGACCGGTGCAGCGGCCATTTTCGGCGCTGCCGGCGGAGTCATGGAAGCCGCACTGCGCACCGCCCACTTTTTCCTCACCGGCAAGGAGATGGACAACGTCGAATTCACCCCGGTGCGCGGCCTGCAGGGGGTGAAGGAGGGCGAGGTCACCATCGCCGGGCTCACCATTAAAATCGCCGCGGTCAGCGGGCTGAAGAACATCAGCGCCATTCTCGACAAGATCCGCAGCGGTGAGAACACCTACCAGTTCATCGAGGTGATGGCCTGCCCGAACGGCTGCATCAACGGCGGCGGCCAGCCCATCAACAGCGATCCTGACCGGGTGCGCAAGCGTATGGAGGCCATCTATGCCATCGACCGCACCCTGCCCAAACGTGCCTCGCACCAGAATGAGGCGGTTATGCGCCTCTACAAGGAGTACCTCGGCGAACCCAACGGCCACAAGGCCCACGAGCTCCTCCACACCCATTACGTGGAACGTTCCTAGCCTTAAACCGGCAAGGATGGCTTTATGTCCGTCATATGGACCATAGAAGAACGCTGTAAAAGCTGCTATTCCTGCATCCGTGAATGCCCCGCCAAGGCCATCATGGTCGTCAAGGGCCAGGCCAAGGTCGTCGAAGAACTTTGCCTGGGCTGCGGCCACTGCGTGCGCGTCTGCACCCAGGGGGCCAAGGCGGTCAAGAGCGGCGTGGAGGCGGTAGAGCGCTTTCTCAAGGGCAGCCATCCTGTCGTCGCCATGATCGCCCCCTCTTTTCCGGCCGGCTTGCCGGGAGTGGAGGGGGAGCAGCTCTCAGGCGCCCTGCGCAAGGCCGGATTCAGCCATGTGGTCGAAGTCGCCTTCGGCGCAGACCTGATCAATCGGGAATACTACCGCCTGGTCAACTCCAAACAAACCCAGGACGGCCGTGAGATCGCCCTCCCCCTGATTACCAGCTCCTGCCCGGCCATTTATGAACTGGTCGAGCGCACGGCCCCGGACCTGGTGCCCAACCTCGCCCCGATCGTCAGTCCCATGATCGCCATGGGAAGGGTGGTTCGCCGCTGCTACGGCGAGGAGGTCAGGACGGTCTTCATCGGCCCCTGCACAGCCAAAAAGGTCGAAATGCTCGATCCTGAGGTCTCCGATGCCGTGGATGAGGTGCTCACCTTTGCTGAGTTGAAGGAACTGTGGAAACACCTCGACATCGATCCCGCCCAGGCTGAACCGGCCGGATTCGATCCGCCCCACGCTTATCTCGGACGCCTCTATCCGGTTTCCGGAGGGCTCTTGCGCAGCGCAGGCCTCCCCTTCGACCTGATGAACAACGAGGTGGTGGTCACCGAGGGCAAACAGCGCGTCCTCAATCTGCTCGACAGCCTTAAAAATAATGAGGTCAAGGCCAGTCTGGTCGACATCCTCTTTTGCGAAGGCTGCATCAGCGGGCCGTTCACGGATACCTCGCTGAACTTTTTCACCCGCAAGCAAAAGATCGTTTCTTACACCGATTCCCTGCGCATGCATACCAACTATGCAGAGTGGAAGAAGGCGATCCTGCAGTACCAGGATGTCGTCATCCGCCGCTCCTTCCATCCCATGGTCAAGGAGAAACCGGAACCCACAGAAGACGAGATCAGGCTGATCCTCAAGGAGATCAAGAAAGCCATCTCCTCCGATGAACTCAACTGCGGGGCCTGCGGCTATGAAACCTGCCGTGAATACGCCAAAGCGGTCTTCCAGGGCTTTGCGGAAGAGGAGATGTGCCTGCCCTACGTCATCGAGGAGCTTCAGCATACCCAGAAAGAACTTCAGGAATCCCTGCGCGATCTGGCCGAAGCCCAGGAGCAGCTCATTCAGCACGAGAAACTGGCCTCGATCGGGCAGCTGGCAGCTGGTGTGGCCCACGAAGTCAACAATCCCCTCGGTTCGATCATGCTTTACGCCCATCTCCTCCTCCAGCAGTTGAAGGAGGATGACCAGAAGAGCAAGGATCTGCACTTCATCATGGATGAGGCCAAGCGCTGCCAGAAGATCGTCGCCGGGCTGCTCAATTTCGCTCGTCAGGGCAAGCTCAATCTGCGCAAGGTGGCCCTGCAGGAGATTCTCGACAAGCTCGTCTCCGTGGCTTTCAATCAGCCCCTTTTCCGCATGACCCAGGTGGTGACCCGGTTCGAACCGGATTTGCCGCCCATCGAGGTCGATTACGACCAGATTTACCAGGTTTTTCTCAATCTGGCGGTCAACGCCGCCGAAGCCATGCCTGAGGGCGGTGTTCTGACCATCCAGGCCGCACTCACCCCGGACCGGCAATCGATGCGCGTCGCCTTTTGCGACACCGGCATCGGCATCCCGGCGGAGAACATGAACAAGCTGTTCACCCCCTTCTTCACCACCAAGCAGATCGGCAAGGGGACCGGCCTCGGCCTGGCCATCGCCTATGGCATTATCAAAATGCACCGCGGCAGCATCACCGTCAGGAGCGAGCCCCATCAAGGCTCCACATTTACGGTTGAGCTGCCGATTCAGAATACGGTCCACACAAATGCTTTCGATTTCAAAGCCGTGCAGGAGAGCATGAAATGAGCAAAAAAATCTTGTTGATAGACGATGACATCGATATCGTCGAATTAAATCGCGCCCTTCTCACCATGGCCGGCTATGAGGTAGTGACCGCCTTCAGCGGCGCCGAGGGGCTGGAAAAGGTGGTCGCGGAGCGCCCGGATCTGGTCATTTTGGACGTGATGATGAGCACGGTCGGGGAAGGCTTTGAAGTGGCGCGGCAGATTCGCAAAAACCAGGAGATCCGCCACACCCCCATTCTGATGCTCACCGGCGTAAACCGGGAGCATCCCTTCAATCTGCGCATCGGACCCGACGTTGAGTGGAATCCGGTGGACAGCTTTATAGAAAAGCCTGTCCAGAAAGAGGTCCTCCTCGCCAAGGTCAACGCCATGCTGCAGGATAATTAACATTGAAAAAGGAAGATACCAGCGCCATGAAGAAAAAAATCATGATGGTCGATGACGACTATGATCTGCTGCAGATCTACGTTCCGGTGCTCGAAAAGGCCGGTTTTGAGGTGGCGACGGCCAATACCGCCGCTGAGGGACTTGAGCTGTTCAAAACCTTTCTCCCCGACCTGGTGATGGTCGATCTGGCCATGGAGCATTTTGACTCGGGTTTTGTCCTCTGCCACCGCATCAAGACCCTGCCCGAGGGGGCTCAGACCCCGGTGGTGATCATGACCGCGGCCAGCCATGAGACTGGCATCCGCTTCTCCACCCAGACCGAGGAGGAGCGCAAATGGATCCAGGCCGACGAATACCTGGACAAGCCAATTCCTCCGCGCGAGCTGCTCGCCTTCATCAAGGAGCGCTTCTTCGAGACCCCCGAGTCCCAGCAGCACTGAACGCACACAGGCAGCACCCCCGCCAATGCAAAAAAACGGCGCAGGTGCTGCCTTCGCGCATAACCCTTCACTCAGTGGGCAGGCATGAAGATCGAACGCGCAAATATCCTCGTTGTTGACGACGAATTCGGCATGAGGGAGGGCATTCGGCGCCTCTTTGAGGCCCAGGGCCACAGGGTCGAGACCGCTGAAACGGGACGCAACGGGATCGACAAAGGGACCGCCGAAGAGTTCGATATCTACTTCCTCGACCTCAAGATAGGCGATATCGACGGGGTGGAGGTCCTCGGCGCCATCAAGGCCCATTTCCCTGAAGCGATCTGCGTCATCTGCACAGCGTATGCCTCCATCGAAACAGCCGTCGAGACCACCAGGCTGGGCGCTTATAACTACATCGCCAAGCCCTTCGCCCCGGAAGAGATACAGCTCGTCTTCGACCGCGCTATCGAGAGGCGCTGGTATATCCTCGAAGCGCGCCAGCTCAGGGCCGAACAGGAGAGGCGCCTGCTTGAAATTACGCAGGAAAAGTCCCGTATCCGCACCATCATCAATTCGATCGCCGATGGCATCGTCGTGCTCAATCAGGATGAGGAGGTGGTCCTCTTCAATCCACAGTTCCCCCGGCTGCTCGAACTCGATAAGGAACTGGTCATCGGCCGTTCCATCCGCGAGGTGCTGCCGGAGCCCTATCAGGAGCTGATCGCCGACATCTTTCGGCAAAAGGACAGCCTGCAGGCCCTTCAACAGGAATTCATCATTCATCCCCCGGCAAAACTGGTCGTCATGGCCAACACCACCACCATCCGCGACGATCAGAACCGCTTGATCGGCTACGTCTCCGTCCTTCGCGACATCTCTGAACTCAAACAACTCGAACTGCTCAAATCCCAGTTCGTCAATATGGCCGCCCATGAGCTCAAGGCGCCCTTGACCGCCATCCAGGGTTTTCTTGAGATGGTCGTCGACAAAACCCTCGGTGATGAACCCGAAACCTATGACAACTATCTCCGCCGCTCTCTGGAGCGCAGCAAGACTCTGATCACCCTCATCAACGACCTGCTCAACATCTCACGCATCCAGGCCGGCAAGATCCGCCGCGAGATCGAACGCCTGGATCTCTCCCAGCAGGCCCACTCCGCCGCCGATTTCTTCGCCAATGAAATTGAAAAACACGAACTGACCCTTGAGACCGAATTCGCCGATGGGCTGGTCATCGACGCCGACCGCGAGGAGATCCAGCGACTCCTCACCAATCTGATCTCCAACGCCATCAAGTACAACCGCCCCCAGGGCTCCGTCACCCTGCGTACCAGCCGGGAAAAGGGTTATGCCCGGCTGGACGTGAGCGACACCGGCATCGGCATGAAGCCGGAGGAGAAGGAGCGCCTCTTCGAGGAATTTTTCCGCGCCAAGAACCCCCATACCCGCAGCATCACCGGCACCGGACTGGGGCTCACCCTGGTTAAAAAGATCGTCGACAGCTACGCAGGACGCATCGAGGCGGAATCCGAATACGAAAAGGGCACCACCTTCACCCTTTATCTCCCCCTCGCTGAGCGATAAAAGGAGGTCTGCCGATTTATTTTCTTTCTTCTTTGCTAAAATTTACTTATTTTTGCACCTGTGCGGTCCTCTCGGAGCCTGATTCCGTGCTCCTCACTGGCTAACCCAAACGGTGAATTTGCAGGATGACCATTATGCTTGATCAGGCCTTCACCGGCGCTGAAGCATATCGTGTACATTTAACTTTTCCATTCATCGCTATTTCAGGCAGCAATGGCAAGACGACGGTCAAGGCCATGCTCGCTCATATCCTGCGCAAGGTCGGGCGGGTATACGAGTTCTCCGGTGACTCGGACACCGCCGCTGAGATCGCTCGGGAACTTGCCGCCATCCAGACCCCACAGGATTGGGCCGTGCTGAAAATCGGCGCCGCCATCCCCGGTGAGAGCCGCACCGCCGCACGCTTGATTCAACCCAGCATGGCGATCATTACCAACGTCGGCGAAGCCCACCTCGACCACTATGAAGGCATCGAGGCCATCGCCGACGCCAAGCTCGAACTCCTCAACGCCCTCTCACCCAGCGGCATCGCCATCCTAAACCGCGACAATGAGTATACCCGCCTCATGGGACTCAAACTGGCCGGAAAAGTGCTCTATTACGGCCTGAGTCCGGTCTCGGACTATTTCGCCGATTCGATCCAGCATCTCGGACCGGAGGGCACTGCCTTCACCATTCACAGCCGAGGCGGGGAAAAGGTGAGCATCAGGATGGCCCTCTACTCCCTCGGAGATGTCTATAACGCCCTCGCTGCCTACGCCGCAGCCGCCGAGCTTGGTATACCACCCGGCATCATCAAAAACAGCCTCGAGACCGGTTTTACCCTTCCAGAAGGCCGCGGCCGACTGCACTCCTTCCCCGGCCTGCACATCCTCGATGATACCCACGACGCTACACCCCAGTCTTTCTATAAATCGACCAAATCCCTGATCAACTTCCGCCGCCACGCTAAACGGCTCATCTTCGTCATGGGCAAGATGACCGAAATCGGCGGCCAGACCCGGGTGATGCACACCATGATGGGCCACTACCTCGCCGGCATGCCCATCGACGTCGCCGTGCTGGTCGGTGAATACGCCAGCGCTGCCGCCTCCGCCATCGCCGCCGCTACAGGCCGGCGAAAACGGGTCGTCACCTGCACAACGGTCGAGGAGGCGTGCACCTGGCTGCGGCAGAACCTCAAAGCCGGGGACGTCGTCCTCGTGGAAGGAGGGGAGACCAACGACATGGCTGCCATTGTTCGCGACCTTGTCCGCTTCGGCAGTGAATCAGGGGGGCGCTCAATATCCACTAATCCACGTATCAATTCGATAGTACAGTAAAGACGAAACCATGGAATTTACAAAAATACTTGAAGAAATACCTTCAAACTGCCTTACAATGGCTAGTTCCAGAGAACGAGATGTATCATCGGTCTGCATCTCGGACATCCTCAGCGATGTCATGGCCAAGGTGCCTCGGGACGCAATCTGGATCACCAATCAGGCCCATGAAAATGTCATCGCTATCGCCTTTTTCAAGGAGCTGACGGCAGTCATTTTCACCAACGGCGCCGTGCCCGCCATGGATGCGATCGACAAGGCCAATATCAAAAAGATCGCCCTGTACAGCTGCGACCTGAACGCCTTCGATATCGCGGGCCGACTCTATACCCTGGGTCTGCGCGGGAGCTACTGAATGCTGCGCTGGTATTGCGGAGACCTCCATATGCATACCGTGCTGTCACCCTGCTCGGAATTGACCATGGGGCCCCGGGACATCGTTCAGACCGCCATCGCGAAGGGACTCGATTTCATCGCGATCACCGATCATAATTCGGGGGAAAACGTCACCGCTGTGCAGGGAGCCGCCCAGGGCACTCATCTGCAGGTCTTTCCAGGCATCGAGGTTTCCACTCGGGAAGAGATCCATATGATCACTCTCTTCCCCTCCCTGGTACGACTGTTCGGCTTTCAGAAATGGCTCTACGGTCAGCTGCAGGAGGGGGAGAACGACCCCACTTTGTGGGGACCGCAGATCGTCGTCGATGCGCAGGAAAACATCGTTGGGGAAAACAATCGACTGCTCGGTCTGCCCATACGGCAGTCCTATGATCAGGTCGTGCGCGAGGCGGTCGCCCGGGAGGGGATCATCTATCCCGCCCATATCGACCGGCGCGCCAACAGCATGGTGCGCACCCTCGGCTTTCTGCCTGCCGATCTGCCCTTCCGGGTCGTTGAACTCTCTCGCCGCGCCAACCTGGCCGACGCGGTGGAGCGTTACAGCAGCAGCGGTCTGCAGCTGATCACCGCCTCAGACGCCCATGATATCGATCAACTCGGCTCTGCCCGGAGCTGGTTCAAAATGGCCGGAACCACTTTCCCCGAGCTGCTCCAGGCCTGCCGGGGGGAGAACGGCCGCTGCATCGCTGTGCTCCAGCCCGACGAAGCCGGCCGCAGCGGGGCGCCCTGCGCAGCCGCTGCGCACTGACCAGGAAAAGGGACGACTGTGCGCGAACTCTCACTGCATATTCTGGATATTGTCACCAATTCGATCGAGGCGGAAGCCAGTCGCGTCATCCTCTGGCTCGAGGAATCAGTGGAGAAAAATCTTTTTTCCATCACCGTGCGCGACAACGGACGCGGCATGAGCCAGGAGATGATCGATGCGGTCATCGATCCCTTCGTCACGACCAGGACCACCCGTCCGGTCGGAATGGGTCTGCCCCTGCTCAGGCAGGCGGCGACCAGCTGCGGGGGAGAGCTGCGCATCAAATCCAGGATCGGCAAGGGCACTACCTTGACCGCTTCGTTTCTGCACAACAGCCTGAACCGTTCCCCCCTCGGCGGCATCGCCGAGACCGTGGTCAATCTCATCATCGGTGCGCCTGATGTCCATTTTCTCTACGGCCATCGCACCGACGCAGGCTGCTTTACCTTTGATTCATACTGGATTTACGCCCGGATGGCGGAACTGGATTGTTCCCAATACATGCTGGTTGAGCCGGCGCAAAAATGGATCATGGAGCGGCTGCAGTCGATCGCTTCGACCGCCTGATCCACCCAGTGATCCCGCGCCGGCCCGATGCCGGAGTTTTAGAAGCTCTACTTAATCAACAGATCCACATCGGCGAAGGCTTTTTCCAGGTCCGCCGGTGAAACACAACTGCAGGAGGAATACCGCGTGAAAAGTTTGTCAGATCTCCGCGCCATCAAGGAAAAAGCCAAGAAGGAAATGGCCGCCCGCGAACAATCGGCCAAATACCGCATCGTCATCGCCATGGGGACCTGC
>JAKPUX010000131.1 GCA_029554865.1 bacterium
GTGTGCGTCGTACCCGAAGCTTCCGCACGAATCGGCAGTTAATCCGTGCCCGCTAATCAGCGCAGTGGAATGATCGCTGCGCAGATCAGAAGCTGCACACAAACGGCCCATCATCTATCGAGTCGTCGCAAGGTATGAAGATAAATTCAGGACGCGGGCAGGGTACAAGGGGTCCCCGAGACAAGCGTTGGCAATTTGCACCCCCATCCAGTGCCGGCTGTGCCAACCCGGCTCAACGAGCCGCTTCAGCGCAATGATGCTTCCCCATGAATCAATCTCTTCTGTATCAGGTACGGGATCCGGTCTGCTCTGGGGTCGGCGGGTGAAGAGGAAGGCTGGCCAATCGGCATGCAATTTCTGCCATTGTTGAAATGTAGAAAATATTTTGACTCGGCGCAACCGGTTTCTCAAAAAATCCAGCGTTCTTTTTTTCCGGATAAATCTCTGATATTATATTAATTGAGTGTTTTACATAAGGGGCTGGATATCGGGCCTCAGCTTGTGACATCGGCCAGTAGTCCCTGAAAGAAATGTCTGTCCGATCTGCTCCGGAAACATTATATTATGGGAGACGTAAAACGGAGTAGTGCAAGTCCCCTGACACAGTGAGGATGTGCCGATGCCCTGGTTTGATGAAAAATCCCGGCGTTTTCGCGCGGTCATCGCCGTGCTCTTTACAGTGCTCTTCAGCATCAGCGCACTCCATTTTTATTACATGATCGGCTCCCCGACCGACGAAAACTGGTTCACCAACACGCCTGCCCCTTTTTACGTCATCCGGGATCTCCCTGCCACCCCGCTTGAAGTCAAGACCGGCGGCCGCTTTGCTGTGAAACCGGAACGCGTGGCCGACAGCCTGCTCACCGGCGATATCCTCCTCCCCGCCGGAAAGAAGACCAGCCTTCAAGCTTTCTCTGACTCGCTCCAGCGCCTGCGCGCCCTCGATACCCTGCTCACCCTCACCGTCTACCGGCCGGCCTTCAACCAGGTCTACCGCTATCAGGTGGCAAGCCGTCTGCAGCCGGACACCCTCCTCCGGCTGCTGCCGCCCACAGTGGCCGTTTTCAGTGTCGCCAGGGGCGGGGCCTCGGACCGGGCCGGAATGAAGCCGGGCGATCTCATCCTCTCCATCAACAACAAGACCTTCAAGGATATGTTCGAGGCCGATAGCATCATGCGCTCCGGCAGGACCGGCAAGAGCACCGTCTACGAGGTGCTGCGCCGAAATGAAACCCTCCGGCTCGACGTCACCCTCGCCCGCCTCGGCATCCCCTTCACCCAGCTGATCTTTATGCTAACCGGCTGCGCCTACATGGCCCTGGGCCTCTTTCTCGGACTCTCGCGACCGCAGATCAAGGCGGCCCGGCTGCTGGCGCTGGGTTTCACCTTGCTCGGTTACGTACTCATGCTGCTGAATACAGGACGAGATTCGGCGCCGGGCTTCCTGGTCCTGGTCCGCACTTACCCTCTGCCCGCTCTCTCCTTCCTCTCCATCGCGCTGTTGATGCACAGCACCTACTATTTCCCCCGTCCCAGCCCCCTGCTGCTGGCCAGGCGCTGGCCCATGATCCTGCCCTACGCCGCCGCCCTGATCTGCAGCCTGCTGGTCTACATCCGCGATAGTGGCCGTCTTTTCAACCTGCTCGCCCTCGTCTTGATCGTAATCTCCATTCTGCCCCTGTATCTCTTCCGCAAGCAGGTCAATCCGGAACACAAACGCCTCTCCCGCATCCTCCGGCTGGCTATGCTCACAACTTTACTCCTGACCATCGCTCTCGGCTGGTATGTCAACCGCTATGCTACGCCGATGTCGGCGGGCATCATCGCCCTCCCCCTGCTGCTCATCCCGGCAGCCTACCTCTACACCATCGGGCGCTACCGGCTTTTCGATCTCAACCTGCGCATCCGCAGAAATATCCGCTACTCAATCCTGCTGACCCTGTGGATCCTCGCGCTGACCATCATCGGCATCACCCTTTTCTGGCGCCTGCCAGCCCTGCCCATCCAGCTGCCGCACATCACCCTGACCGGCTCCTCCATCGAGGTGGTCGACACCCCCCAGACCCAGCAGGAGCAGGCTGCACTGGTCAAAGGTTTGCTTATGGTGCTGGCAGTGATCGCGGTATTGGTGCTCTGGAAGATCGGCAAACTCGGCGCCCGTTTCCTGGCCAAACAGTTCCATCGCGATCAATATGATTACAGGCGCGCCTCACAGCTCCTCAACGAGGTGATGAGCAGGCAGGCGGACCTTGGGGAACTGGCGGAGGAGGTTGTTGAACGGGTCAACGATCTCATGCATCTGCGCCAGATCGGCGTGCTCTTTTTTCGCGAGTCGCACGAGATCGCCTGTGGCCAGGCCGCGGGCCTGCCCGAGGAGAGATGGAACGAGTTCATGGAAGAAGCCCCGGCCCTGGCCGCAAAGCTGGCGGCCTGGCTGCCGGACGAGGAGCGGTTCACCATCGATTATCTGCCGGAGAAGCTGAAAAAAAGATTCTTCGAGTTCGGCTTCCGCTATCTGATGCCCATCCTGACCCAGGAGCGCCTGCGCGGTCTCTTCCTGCTCGGCGAGAAAAATTCCGAGACGCCCTTTTATCAGGAGGACTATCAGTTTCTCCGCTCCATCAGCCAGCCGGTCTCGGTCGCGATCGAGAACGCCCTGCTTTACGAAGAACTCGCCCAGCGCGAAAGGCTTCGCCACGAAATGGAGATCGCCCGGCGCATCCAGCTGGCCTCGCTTCCCCAGGAGACCCCGCACATGCCGGGCCTGGAGATCGCCGGCCTCTCGATACCGGCCCTGGAAGTGGGCGGCGACTATTATGAATACCTGAATGGTTCCTCTGAATGCCTCACCATCGTCGTCGGCGATGTCAGCGGCAAAGGCATCTCCGCCGCGCTCTATATGTCCAAGGTGCAGGGCATCATCCGCTCCCTGCACAGCTTCCATCTCGGACCGCGTGAACTCTGCGTACACCTCAACCGGCTCCTGGGCCACGATCTGGAGAAGAATTATTTCGTCACCGCCCTGGCCGCCGAGATTCGCACCGTCGAACGCCGGCTGGTTCTGACCCGCGCCGGCCATTTACCACTCTATCACTACCGCACCCGAACCCGCAGCGTCGAGGCCATCACCCCGCGCGGAATCGGCTTCGCCCTGCGCGAGGAGGAGCATTTCGCGCAGGAACTGGAGGAGATCCAGGTCGGATATGAGAGGGGGGACATCTTCCTCTTCGCCACCGATGGCGTCACCGAATGCCGCAACCCCGCCGGAGAAGAGTTCGGCGAGGCCAATCTCCTGCGGCTCCTGGCCGGCCATGCCCAAATGGCTGCAGCGCAGCTCTGCGGCGCGCTCCTGCAGGAGCTGCGCCATTTTTCCGGCACCGCCCTGCAGGCCGACGACTTGACCATGGTGGTGGTCAGGGCGGTCTGAGCCTGCCGCCCTCCAGGTCGACGATCTGGCCGTGGCGATGGTCAAAACTGTACGAGTCCGTCAGCCCTGAGCCGCCCTCGTCTTTTCCCCGGCGGACGGGCGGGTACGCCGGCGGGATGCATTCAGTCCGCAGCCAGGCAGACTATGATCTCACTGCACGGAAGGACCTCAAATATAGCGCTGAGGATTCCCGGTCAGCCACGATTGATCCCCGCAAGGCCTATACTACTGCTTCGACAACCCGTTATAGATCTCCCGAAAACTCTCCAGCCCCGCCTCCAGATTCTCGATGATCTCCGCCGCCAGTACATCCGGATCCGGCAGATTATCCAGATCGGTCAGACTCTGGTCCTTGATCCAGGTGATATCCAGGCTGGTCTTGTCGCGCGCTGTGATCTCGTCATAGCTGAACCGGCGCCAGCGCCCCTCAGGATTGGTCTCGGCGTGCCAGGTCTCCACACGTTTGGCGAGGTTCTCCGGACAATAGCAGGCGATGAAATCAGCCAGATCTTCGAAACGCAGGGGATTTTTTTTCAGGGTGAAATGGATATTGGTCCTGAAATCGTAAATCCACACCTCCCGCGTCCAGGGCTCTTTGGCTGCAGGTTTGTTGTCGAAAAAGATCACATTGGCCTTGACGCCCTGCTTGTAAAAGACCCCGGTGGGCAGGCGCAGGATGGTGTGCAGGTTGGTTGTGGCCATGAGCTTTTTGCGCACGGTCTCGCCAGCACCGCCCTCGAAGAGTACGTTGTCGGGCACCACCACGGCGGCGCGGCCGTCGGATTTGAGCATGGTGCGGATGTGCTGGACGAAATTGAGCTGCTTGTTGCTGGTGGTGACCCAGAAATCCTGGCGGTTGTAGGTGAGGTCGTCGCTCTCCTGTTCGCCCTCGTCGTTGGTGAAGGTCATGCTGCTCTTTTTGCCGAAGGGCGGATTGGCCAGCACATAATCGACGCGCACGCCGGTATCGGCCACCAGGGCGTCGGCCGGCGAGATAAAGGTCTCGCTGTCGAAATCGCCGATGTTGTGGAGGAAGAGGTTCATCAGCGCCAGGCGGCGGGTGCCGGCGACGATCTCGTTGCCGGAGAAGGCCTTGTGCTTGAGGAACTCTTTCTGATCCCGGCTCAGGCTGTAATTCTCCGGCGCGGCGATGAAATCATAGGCGGCGAGGAAGAATCCGCCGGTGCCGCAGGCGGGGTCGGCGATGGTCTTCATCGGCTGCGGCCGGATGCAGGCGACCATGGCCCTGATCAACGCACGGGGAGTAAAGTACTGGCCCGCGCCGCTTTTGGTATCCTCGGCGTTCTTCTCCAGCAGCCCCTCGTAGATCTGCCCCTTCACATCCGCGCCCATGGCGCTCCACTGCTCGCGGTCGATCATGTCGATCAGCTTGAAAAGCTTGGCCGGATCCTGGATCTTGTTCTGGCTCTTGGTAAAGATCTGGCCAAGAATGCCCCGGGCGCGGGAGAGTTCGTGCAGCAGTCGCGTGTAATGCGCCTCAAGATCGGCGCCGCTTCTCTCCTTGAGGCTCTCCCAGTTGTATTCCTGCGGCACAGGGAGTTTGCGATTGTGGGGCGGACGGCTGTACTCGTCGGCCATTTTCAGAAAGAGGAGAAAGGTGAGCTGCTCGAGGTAGTCGCCATAGCCGACGCCGTCGTCGCGCAGGGTGTTGCAGAAGGACCAGACCTTG
>JAKPUX010000148.1 GCA_029554865.1 bacterium
CTGCGGCTGCAGCGCGGCTTCGTCGTCCTCAGCAAAATCGACCTGGTCGATGCGGAGCTGCTCGAGCTGGTGCGCGAGGAGGTGCGCGAAGCGGTCAAGAACACCTTTCTCGCCGGCGCCCCCCTCTTCGAGGTCTCCGCCTTCACCGGGCAGGGGCTGCCGGAGCTGCGCGAGGCACTGACGGCTGCGGCGGCCGGGATGCCCGTACGCCCGGCGCGAGCGACCTTCTGGCTGCCGGTGGATCGTTCCTTCATCATCAAGGGTTTCGGCACAGTTGTGACCGGCACCCTCCTCTCCGGCAGCGCCGCCGTCGGCGAAAGCCTCGAGCTGCTCCCCGCAGGCCGGCTGGTCAAGATCCGTGGTCTTCAGCAGCAGGGGAAGACCGTTGAACGAGTCACCAGCGGCTACCGCACCGCCATCAACCTCCAGGCCGTCAGCCGTGAGGAGGTGGGGCGCGGCGATGTCCTCGCCACTCCTGGCCAGTTCAGGGCCTCACGGCTCATGGACGGCCGTCTGGATCTGCTCAAGAGCGCCAAAAAGGAGTTGGTCAACCGCGCGCGCGTCCGCCTCCACCTCGGCACCCGCGAGATCATGGCCCGCGTCAAGCTCCTGGACGCCGAGCGTCTCAAGCCCGGCGCCTCCGCCCTCGTCCAGTTCCTGCTCGAGGAGCCCGCCGTCGCGATGCGCCGCGAGCCTTTCGTCATGCGCCACTACTCCCCCGCCTTCACCATCGGCGGGGGCATACTCCTCGAGGCGGATGCGGCTTCCCACCGCCGCTTCGACAAGAAGGTGATCGAACATCTCAAGGCCCTCGAACATCCTGATCCCATGGAGATGATTACCTCCGCCCTGCTCAACGATCCTTTCGCCCTGCTCACCGCGCCCGAGATCGCCGCACGCTGCGGCCTGGAGCGGGAGCAGGCCGGGGAACTTTTGAGCGGGGGAGTGGAGCGAGGAGAGTTCCTCGCTTTCGGCGCCGGCAGCAAGAGCCTCTACGTCCATCGCGACGGCTTTGGGCAGCTTCAGGAGCTTGTTGTTTCCGTCCTCGCTTCCTTTCACGAGCGCGAGCCCCTCAAACCGGGCATGAGCAAGGCGGAGCTGAGGACCCAGGCAGGCGGCGGAGCGGCACCCAGGCTCTTCGACCAGGCCCTGGCCGCGCTCGTGGCCGGTCAGCGCGTGGTCGAACAGTCCCAGTGGGTCAAGCTGGCCAGCCATACCATCCAGCTCGGCGCGGCAGACGAGAAACTGGCAGAGCGCATCACCGCCCTGCTCGCGGCCTCACTCTTCTCCCCCCCTGATGAGGGGGAACTCGCCCGCGCACTGGGCCTTCCTCCAGGCGAGATCAGACGCATCCTTGGCGCACTGCAGGGGATGGGGCGGATCGCCCGGCTCGAGGGTGATCTTTTTTTTCTCCACACCGCCCTGGAGGAGGCCGAGCGTCGTCTGCTCGAGTTCGCCGCCGGCAAGGAGGAGATCTCGGTGAGCGAGTTCCGGGAGCTGCTGGGCACCTCGCGCAAATATGCCGTGCCTCTGCTCAACTGGTTCGACCACAGCGGCCGCACCGAGCGCATCGGCGACAACCGCATCATCAACCCCTGACTCCCCCCTTTTTTACCTTCAAATCTGGCTCCCACCCGATTTAATTAAATGATAATAATGGGCTTAAGGCAACATAAGGCCTGTAATAATAAATATGGCCGCCTATCTGGCCAGTGCACAGGCCGCAAGTTTGCTGGAAATAGCAGGGAGGGATTGAGGGGCTTGGCGCCAGGTCTCAGGTGGGGACAAGATTTCGAGCGGGGTACGCGGCACCAGGCGTCAGGTGGGAGCCAGATTTCGGGGGTACCCTGCCCTTTTTTACCTTGCTTCTCAGCCGGGGATTATGTAAACTATCCGCTGAAAACCAACTCTCACAGAGGCCAAAGAGAGAGAAGAATAGAGGCCTTGACATGCCCTGCTGTGATCTTTCCCTCTGTGTGAATCCAATCTTATCCCATTAGAATCAGGCAGAAGACATGCAGATTTCCGGACTCAAGTATGGCGCGCAGCTGCTGGAGCTGGTGGAATTCCCCTACGCTCCCTTCCTCACTGCCGACGCCACCAAGGAGGAAATCCAGAACCTCCTCAATGCCCATAAAAAACTGGTCGTCAAACCCTTCTTCAGCGGCGGCGTCGGCAAAAAGGGCAAGGCTGGTCTGGTCCGCATCGTCGACAATGTTCACGATGCCCTCCTGGCCAAGCGCGACCTCTATTTTGCCACCCACCATTATGGCTCCAAGACCGTTGTGGCCAATGGTGTCACCTATGAGGCCTTTATCCCCTCTGAAATCGAGGTCTATTTCAGCATTACCGCCTCGACCCTGCACCGCAAACCGATCTTCACCATCAGTCCCTGGGGCGGCGTGGATATCGAAGCCCTGCCCGAGAGCAAAAAGAAAGTCACCTGGATCGATCCCTTCATCGGTCTCAAATCCTTCGATGTCACCAATGCCCTCATGGACACCGGCTGCCCGGAGGCCTTCATCTCGCCACTGGTGGTCAATCTGCCCAAGCTCTGGGGACTGTTCGACGGCTATGGCCTGACCACCCTGGAGCTCAACCCGATCCGCATGGCCCGGATCGACAACCGCATCGTGCCGGTGGCCTGCGATCTCAAGGCCGCCTTCGACCAGGACAATCCGGCCTGGAAACGCCTCGGGCTGCCTAGCACCATCTTCCAGTCCGATATCACCCCCTTCGAGGCGGAGATCAACCAGCTCCGCACCTATCAGGGGCAGAGCGACGTGCTCGAGCTCAACCCCACCGGCACGATCATCCCTTTCATGTTCGGCGGTGGAGCCAACTCGGCGGCTACGGAGACCCTTGGCAGCTCTGCCATTATCGCCTCTGATTTCGGCGGTAATCCCCCCTATGAAAAAATGTACGATATCGCCCGCATCGTCTTTAAAAACTGGCTCAGCCGCGCCAACGTGCTGCTCATCATCGGCGGCAAGGCCAACAACACCGACATCTATGTGACCTTCAAAGGTATTTTTGATGCCCTGCGCGACTACGTCGCCGCCCACGGTCCCCGGCCGGTCTATGTCGTGGTCGGCCGCGGCGGCCCCAATCTGATCAAGGGGATGTTTTACGCCAAGGATATCCTCGACACCCTCAAACTCCCCTACAAGATGTTCGGCTACGACACCTCGATGATTCAGGTGCTGGAGTACGCCAAACAGATCGACCAATGGTGGGCGGATAAGGGCAAAAAAGAATACGAAAAGAAGAAGGTGTGAGCGATGAGACAGCAGAAGACGAAACCATTTCCCTATTTTATCGGCATTCACTCTCTTGAGGAGCTGGTCACCAAGGATTCACGGGTCTGCGTGATCAATATTCTCGGCAACGAGAGCCGCAAGGTCACCCCGGTCTCGCATGAATACAGCGGCGGCAATGTCGTCGCCGGCGTCCAGTACGGGCGCAAGGGCGTCCTCGAGACCAAGGCCGGCAACATTCCGGTCTACAGCAGCATCCGCGATGTCATCCAGAGTGGCATCTTTTTTGATATCGGCGTCATCTACCTGCCCCCCGCTGCGGTCGGCCAGGCGGTGGCGGAGCTGGTCACTTACAACGAGGCCCTCAAGCGCATCATCATCGTCACCGAAAAGGTGCCGACACGCGATTCGCGCAACATCCGCTTCGTCTGCCAGGAAGCAGGCGTCGACGTCATCGGGGCCAACTGCCTCGGCGTCGCCAACGTCTGGGACCATGTCCGCGTCGGCGGCGCCCTCGCCGGCGACCATCCCGAGGAGGCCCTGCGCCAGGGCTCGGTGGCCATCCACTCCAATTCGGGCAACTTTACCACCACCATCGCCGAATATCTGCGCACCGCCGGCTTTGGACTCAGCACCGCCGTCAGCTCGGGCAAGGACGTCTACATCCACTTCGCCCTGCCTGAATTCCTCTACGCCGCCCAAAACGACCCGCGCACCAAGGCCATCGCCCTTTATGTCGAGCCGGGCGGCTATTACGAAAGACAGGCCCTGGACTGGATCAAGGAGCGCCGCTTCGGCTTTAACAAACCCATCGTCGTCTGCGTCACCGGCCGCTGGAAAAAGGATATCCAGCGCTCTTGCGGCCATGCCGGGGCCCTCGCCGGCTCGGGGGATGACGCCATCTCCAAGGAGCAGTGGTTCGATGACTATTTCGGCGTACCCGCCTACGACCCCGACAATCCCAGGGTGAGCAAACGCGGGGTGCGGGTCGCCTCGATCCAGCACTTCCCCGAGGCGATGAAGGCCGTCTTCGAGGCCATCGATGAAAGTCCCGATTACGCCGCCAGCGGCGACCTCTCGCTCAAACCGTGGATCAGCGACAACTGGCTCCCGCTCCCCGCCGGGCTCGACATCCCCGTGGTCAAGGCGATGAGTCCGTACGACCATCAGATCCGCGAGATCAATATCCAGGTCGGCGCCAACTATCTGCGCCAGTCCATGGCCGACAAATCGGGCGCCTCCCGCATGGATCCCAAAACCCAGGTCTCCGAACTGCACGGCAAATCGATTCTCGACCTCTCCAACTACACCATGGAGGAGAACATCTACTTCTCCCTGGCCAAGGTGATGCCCGACCCGGCTGACATCCCCACCATCAATATCCTCCTCAATCTCTTTCTCAAGATTGAGGAGCGCCGCATGGAACTGGTCGACCTCGCCCGCGCCAACGGCTGCACCCCCAATGCCTATATCGGCTCCCAGATCGCCCTCATCGGCGACAAGCCCTTTCTGGCCCGCGCGCGCGAGGCAACCCGTGTGCTCATCAACATGATCCGCGAATTCGAGATCGACGAGCGCACCAGCGAATTCCCGGCTGCCTTGGACATCTTCATCACTACCCAACTGCTCACCAGCGAGCCGGTGCGTAAAACCCCGGTCTCCGAACTCCTGCTCAAGGAGATCAAACGCTGCCCGAAAAAATCCTTCCCCATCCGGGTGATCCAGCACATCATCGAGTTGGCCGAGAGCAAGGGGCTGCAGATCCGCGACAATTACGAGTTCTTTCTCGGCGGCATCGCCATCTCGATGTTCTGGAAACCGATGCTGGAAAAACGCATCAGCCGTCAGGTCGCCGAGGATGCGGTGACCTATTTCTACATCATCGCACGCATCGTCGCCTATTCGGTCATCGACCGCAAGAACAACAGCTACTGGCGCGAACTCATCGACGCCAAGGTGAGCAATCTGCGCAGCAGCTTTACGGAAAACGCCTTCGCCGTGCTCTTCAACCGCAAACCCGCTGAAAGCGAGCTCTTCGAGTTCAAGGCCCTCATCGGCCTCACCCTCACCAACGGCCCGGGCACCCTTTCAGCCAAGGGAGCCAAGGAATCGGTGAGCGCGCGCAACCACATCGCCACCGCTTTTCTCGGCTTCCTCACCAACACCGGACTGGCGCACGGCGGCAACGGCTTCGAGGCGGTGGGCTATCTGCTCGAGCAGTTCAAGGGCGGAGTCGCCGATCCGGGTAACCCGGACCACGGTCTTGACCTCAAAAAGATGGCCAACAGCGCGGCCCGCGCCTACCGGGACTACAAAAAGAACGAAAAGGAGAGCGGCGAACTACAGTACGCGCGCATCCCCTGCATCAACCACCCGGTCTTCAAGGGCAATGACATCAACATCGATCCGCGCGAGGAGTATATCCGCGGCGAGTTCAACAAGCGTAGTATCCACAACGTTTTCCTCGACTTTTATCACCACCTCGTCGAGGAGCTCTTTTTCGAAGGCGCAACCCGCAACATCTTTTGCGTCAATATTGATGCCGTCCTGGCGGTCATCATCCTCAAGCTGGTCTGGAAGGACCTGCAGGAGGGCCGGCTGACCACCAAAATGGTGCAGGACCTCAGCTTCACCCAGTTCCTTTACGGCCGGGCCATCGGCGTGGCCGCCGAGATCGCCGACCACCGGGACCGCGGCACCGACATGGACTGCCGCACGCCCCAGGACCGGGTGCAGTTCGTCCTCTAAACTCTCATCGTGAAAGGGTGGTTGTGTATGGGAGCAAGCCGTGTCGCCGTCGTTAAAACCAGGCCGGGTTCCGTCTTTGCCGACTATCACCGCCTGATGAACCTGGCCGGCTACCAGGAGGTCCTCGACCGCGGGTCGGACACCGCGCTCAAGGTCAACATCTCCTGGCATTACTTCTTCCCGGGCAGTTCGACCACCCCCTGGCAGCTCGAGGGGGTGATCCGCACCCTGCTCAGTGACGGTTTTTCCCGCGACAGGATCCACGCCTGCCACAACCGCACCGTGGTCATCGACGCCCACCTCGGTGAGCGCGAGAACAAACAGGTCCATGTGGTCGAGGCCTTCGGCCTGCGCAACATCCACCTCTACGAGGACGAGGAGTGGATCGACGTCCGCACCGCAGTCGGCGATCTGACCGACCGGTTCCTCTGCCTGAATGAGGTCTACCGGGACGGCTTCATGATCCCCAAACGGCTCATCGGCGAGAACATCATCCACCTCCCCACCATCAAGACCCATATCTTCACCACCACGACCGGGGCGATGAAGAACGCCTTCGGGGGGCTTCTTAACGAGCGGCGTCACTGGACCCATCCGGTCATCCACGAAACCCTCGTCGACCTGCTGCGCATCCAGCAAAAAATCCACACCGGGATTTTCGCAGTGATGGATGGCACCTTCGCCGGGGACGGCCCCGGCCCGCGCTGCATGACCCCCCACGTCAAGGATCTCCTTCTCGCCAGTTCGGATATGGTCGCCATCGACGCCATTTCAGCCAAACTGATGGGCTTCGATCCCCTCTCGATCAAGTATATCCGCCTCGCGCATGAAGCCGGGCTGGGCTGCGGCGATCCGCGCGAGATCGAGATCGTCGGGGACGAGGAGGCGGGCCGCGAAAACTGGCACTTCGTCGGCCCCTTTAAAAAGATGACCTTCGCCTCGCGCATGCAGCATCGCATCTACTGGGGCTCCCTGAAAAAGCCCATCGAATGGAGCCTCAAGACCGTGCTGGCCCCCTGGTCCTATATCGCCTCGGTGACCTATCACGACAGCTTCTGGTACCCCTTATTCGCCAGGAAAAAGATGGCGGCCGCCCTGAGCTCGCACTGGGGCCGGCTTTTCCGCAACTATGAGACCCTGCAGGCCACTGAAAGGGGCTTCGAGACTGTCGGGACGGAATCGGCCCCATTCAAACGCACCGGCTGGCGCGCCGCTGTGCGCTCGATTCCCATCCTCTTCAAGAGCATCAAGGAGGCTCCCGAGTTCATTCAGCGCAGGAAAAGACGCAAAAAAAGTGAAACCCCCGGGAATTCGTCACGTAAACAGGATTAGGCAAGCCACACACTGTCACCATTTATTGTGAGGGCTACGTGATGAAAACGACCACTCTGACTCTCAGCCTGGGCCTGCTCCTGGCGATCACGCCGGGATGCGATTCGTCCATCAACAA
>JAKPUX010000156.1 GCA_029554865.1 bacterium
AGGTTTCCCAGGCGCTATCAGCCTGCATCAGCGCTGAAGCTCCCGCCACCGGCGGCTGCGCCTGCAGCTGCGCATTCCCAAACGTCTGCGCCGTTGATTCGGAAGCGGAGGTTTGTGCGGCCGCGATGGAGGCGTGCGCAAGAATAAGTACGGCCGCCATCGCTATGCGAGAGGCAAGCTTGTCCAGGGACATGGTAGTCCTCCATAAAAATCGAAAGTTGCTCCAGATTGAGGCGGAGGCGCGGCCCTAGCGCACGAGGGTGAACTTGCCGGTTGCACTGTGCCCGGTTGCGGTCATCCGCAGCAGATAGACGCCAGAGGCGAGTCCTTCCCCCGAGAGCGGGAGTTCGTACCAGCCCGCCTCCCGCCGGCCAACCTCGACGAGGCGGATCTCCCGCCCGGTCACATCATAGAGGTGCAGTACGGCCTCCCCCGCCTTTGCAAGATAGTAGCGCACAGTGACCATCTGATTGCAGGGATTGGGATAGCAGCTGAGCAGGTCGTATCCTTCCGGCCGGGCCTCCTCCGCTGTTGCCACCACTGCAGTATTACGGGTGAGATGGTCGCCGACGGTCTGGCAGAGTGGCTGCGTGTTGCCAAGATTATCCTGACCCAGAGCCCAGATGATCAGTCCGCCCAGTTTGTTGTCGCGCACATAATCGCATTTATATCGCACCGAGGCGGTGTCGTCGTAGGTGATAAAGAGGGTGCGCGCCCCATCCTGATAATAAGGCACTTTTGCGAGATCGTCCCACTGGCGGGTCCAGTCCGGTTTAACGGCAGTCATGAGTTTGGCGTAGGTGATCTCCTCGCCGCCGCTGGCGGGACCGTAGAGGCGGCTGGCGGCGAACTGGCGGCCGTAAAAGGGGACGCCGATGAGCAGCTTTTCCCTGGGGATACCCATTCCGAGCAGGTAGCCGACCGCGGTATCGATCGAACCCTCGGGTTCATTGGCCGGGGCATGGAGGGGGGAGTTGTGGCCGGCATGGGCGGTCCAGGCCCCGTGGATGTCGTAGGTCATACAGCCGATCCAGCTAATCAGGCCGCGCAGGGCGGTATAATCAAAGTTGTTTCCGCTATAGCTGCCGCTCGGCACGACAAAACTGATCGTCCAGGCAGGGTTGACCGCGTCGAAGGCCGCGCGGAACTCTTGCGCCAGCAGGGTGAAATTCTTGCGCTGCGCCGTGCCGCTGGGGTACTCCCAGTCCAGATCGATGCCGTCATAGCCGTGCTTTTGCATGAAGGCGATCACATTATCGATGAAGGTTTTACGCGTGGCCGCAGATGCCGCCATCGGGGGATAGCCGTCGCACTGCCCCCAGCCACCGATGGAGACGATCACCTTGACCCCGGCCGCATGAGCCCGGGTGTTCATTTCGGGATAGAGGAGGTCGCTGTACATATCGAGGCTGCCGTCCGCTTTAGGCCAGATGAAGGCGTGGGCGATGGTGGTGAGGTCCTGATAACGAATTTTTGTCGCCGGAGTGTTGTAACGGATCCACGAAGGGTAGTAGCCGACCACCTGCTCGGCTGCCTCTCCGCTGAAGGCGATCATCAGGGCCATGGCAATCATCCATTTCATCAGGTTTTCCTAATCCTCTTTTTATCGGTCATCAGTAAGAGCGCCAGCCTTCCGCTATCTCCCCTCATTCTTTACATAGCGGTCGAACCATTCCAGCTGCTCCCAGAGGACATGCTCGATGCTCTCGCGGGCCCGGTAGCCATGGTCCTCATAGGGGAGCAGCACCAGCCGGGTCGTGCCGCCGGATCCGCGCACAGCCTCGAAAAAGACCTCGGACTGTGCCGTCAGGGTGCCCGGATTGGCGTCGGCATCGCCGTGGATGACGAGGATGGGCTCCTTGATCTTATCTGCGAAAAAGGTGGGCGAGAGCTGGATGTAGGCGTCGCGGGCCTCAAAGAGGGAGCGGCGCTCGGACTGGAAGCCGAAGGGCTGGTTGGTCTTGTTGAAGGAGCCGCTGCGGGCGATGCCGGCGCTGAAGAGATCGGTGTGGGCCAGGAGGTTGGCCACCATCAGGGCGCCGTGGCTGTGGCCGATGACGCCGATGCGTTCGGGATCGGCCACCCCGATTTCCACCGCCTTGGCGACTGCGGCCTCGGCATCCGCCACCAGCTGCGGAACAAAGGTGTCGTAGGTGGTCTCGGGATCACCGATCATGGGCATGGCGGTGTTGTCGAGCACTGCATAGCCGGCCAGGAGGAAGAAGAGGTGGGAGGCGCCGCTGATGCGGTTGAAGCGGCGGGTCGAGCCGCTCACCTG
>JAKPUX010000159.1 GCA_029554865.1 bacterium
AAAGAGGGCCGTGGTCGAACCGAGCGATCCATCAGCAAAGGCCTTGAGCGAACCGATGCGGAGCATATCACCGCCGAAGTGGGCGCGGATGCCGGCGTCAGCGAAAAGTTTGTACTGACTGAGGGGAATTCGGCAATCGACGCGTACGCTCAGTTCGCCGCGTTCGAGCAGGGTCTGATAGGTCTGCAGGTCCTCAACGGAGCCGACATCCTGAATGCTGGTGACACCACAGCGGCGCGCCAGATCCATGGCGGCGGCTGCCCCCTCGAGACGTTCCGCCTCGCTGGAGGCGGGGATGACGGCGTAGACGGCGTTCATGGCCTCATCCTTGAGCAGGCCGGTGGGTTCGCCGGTGGACGGATCGTGAACAATCTCGCCGCCGGGGGGATCGGGGGTGTTGCGGTCGATGCCCGCCAGCCTGAGTGCAACGGAATTGGCCAGAGCCATATGGCCGTCAAGGCGGTTGACGAAGACCGGCGTGGCGGGGGTGACTGCATCGATGAGGCCGCGGTGGGGCTCCCGGGCCCCTGGCCAGCTCTCATGGTCCCAGTCGCCGCCGGTAATCCAGCGGCCGGGATATTTGGCGGCGTACTCTGCGATGCGCCGGGTGAACTCCGCCTCGCTAGCGGCGCTGCGCAGCTCGATACCGAGCAGCTGCAGACCGCTGTTGATAAAGTGGACATGGTTGTCGATAAAGCCGGGCATGAGCATGCGGCCGGCGAGGTCGACGATGCGGGTTGAGGGGCCGGCGAGTGCCCTGACCTCTGCGCTGCTCCCCACCGCCATGATGCGCCCGTTCTGCACGGCAAGGGCCTGGGCCTCGGGCATGGCTTCATCCACGGTCCAGATCCGCCCGTTGAAAAAGATCAGATCCGCGGCCGCCGGTTTCTGCGCCTGAACGCTGGCTGCGATGAAGAGTATTCCGAGGGAGAGGGCCACCATAAAGCGGCCGCCATGCAACAGCCATTCGGGAACAAGCATGATGCCTCCTTGTCATTCATCAACGGCGGCAGTGAGCTGAGCCGCCTGTCATTTGCAGCAGGGCAAGCTGCCCCACAGTGGAGCAGGGTCATCACCTACTCCACCCCGTGAAAGATCGGTCGGATGTGAAACAAAAAAAAGGCTGATTCACCTGAACCAGCCTTGAAAAGCGCGATGGTCGCCGAAGAGAGTTATTCGACGATGATGGCGCCCGCGGGGCAATTATCGGCAGCGTCACGGGCGGCCGCTTCCATATCGGCAGAGACCTCTTCGGTGATAGCGACCGCAACATCGTCCTTCATTTCGAAAAGTTCAGGATGATCGCCAACGCAGAGCTCGCAGCTCGTGCAGAGATCGGGATCGACTTTAACCTTCATTACTACCTCCGTATCAAGGGTTATCCTCGTCATCGCAGTACCATGCAAATGACCGCGATAAATATACAAACTTCCCGATAATGATACAAGCTTTTTATAAAGCGCCCCTCCTCAAAGGCGGCGGGCCTTGTGCAGGGCGAATGATGATATTTTGCTTGTTTCCTATCGTAAAAGGTTTAATTTTACAAAAAGCGGAACGGAGAGGGCACCTTGCTGAGGAATATCCCCCTATGATGAATTATGTCTGGTTTGGACTGGTGGCCATCGCCTTTTTGACAGGCGCCTGGCAAGGGAACATCGAGGGGGTCACCAAAGGGGCCCTGGATTCAGCGGGCACCGCCGTCAATATCGCCCTGGGACTGATCGGGGTCATGACCATGTGGCTGGGTATCATGAAGATCGCCGAGGAGGCCGGCCTCGTTCGCATCCTCTCGCGCCTCATCAAGCCCGTCAGCAGGCGCCTCTTCCCTGAAGTTCCTGCCGACCATCCCGCCATCGGCTCGATCCTGCTCAACGTTTCGGCCAACTGGCTCGGGCTCAGCAATGCCGCCACACCCATGGGCCTCAAGGCGATGGAGCAGCTGCAGAGCCTC
>JAKPUX010000163.1 GCA_029554865.1 bacterium
CGGGAGGCTGCCGATCTTTTGCAGGACGTCGATGCCCTCGATGAGTTTGCCGAAGGCGGTATACTGGCCGTCGAGCCCCTTGGTGCCTTCGCGGGAGAGGCAGATGAAGAACTGGCTGCCCGCGCTGTTGATGTCATCGCCGCGGCGCGCCATGGAGAGAATGCCCAGATCGTGCTGGGTGTCGTTGAATTCGGCCGGCAGGGAGTAGCCCGGTCCGCCTTCGCCCTCATTGCCGATGATGCTGTCCTTGCTGTTGATGTCCCCGCCCTGGATCATGAAATTGCGGATGACGCGATGGAACTGGGTGCCGTCGTAATAGCCGGCCTTGACCAGCCGCTTGAAGGAGGTGGAGGTCATCGGGGCCTTGTCAGTGAAAAAAGCCGCCACCATTCTGCCGTGATTGGTCTCCAGCACCGCCACCTCGTTTTCCTCGACCGGCTCCATTGGCGTCTGTTTGACCTTGTTGAGGAGCTCCTGGATCTGGGCGTCGCTGAGGGTGACGACCCCCTGTTCTTTCTGGGCGGCCGCTTCGCTCTTTTGCGCTTCCTTCTTGCCGCAGCCGGCCAGCAGAACGGCCGCACAGGCCATGATTGCCACTATCTTTTTCATGCTTTTCTCCTTCATTCTTCCATCGCTGCCTGGCCCCGCCCTGCGGCGGGACCTACCGCATTAGATACAAAAAATTAGGCTGATTCGCAAGGTTTTTTTCAGGTGAATGGTACGACTTCTTTTCCCGTCTGCATACCTTGATACCCCCCCCCAAAAAAAATCTGAGTCCCACCCAAATGTAATTAATAAAAAAAGGGTCAGGTGGAAACCAGATTTCTGGGGTACCCTGCCTGAATACTTCTTGATTTTAACTCCTTGAATAGCTATTTTGCCTTGTCGCGGAGGGCGGCGGGCGATGAGAGGAGCCCGTGAGAGCCGCTTCGCCGACTTAACCGCTGCTCCTTTCCACCTAAAAGAGAAACCTCTGCCCCTTTGCAACCGAATACCGAAAATCATCTTTTCGCCGAGGTGGTCTTTCCCGTCCCGGTCGACCATGCCTACACCTACAGCATCCCGGAGAAATTCCAGGGCGATCTCCTGCCGGGGATGCGCGTTCTGGCGGAATTTGGCGCGCGCAAATCGACCGGCTTTGTCGTTGGGTTTAGCGAAGACGCCGGCCGCGCTGGGCTGAAGACGATCGAGGAGGTGCTCGATCCGGTCCCTCTTTTCACACCCGAGGTGCTCGATCTGGCGCGCTGGATCGCCCAGTACTATCTCTGCGGCTGGGGGGAGGTGCTCAAGGCCGCTCTGCCCTCGGGCATTCACAAGCATTCGGTCAAGGTAGTGCGCCTGACCCATGACAAGCCCCTGGAACTGGCCGCACTGCTCGAGAAGCGGGCGCCACGCCAGTCCCAGATCGTCCGTCAGCTTGCGGAGAAGAATCCCCTGCCGGTCCGGGAGCTCACCAGCCGAGCCGATGCCGGCAGCATCGACGCCAGCCTGGCCAAACTGCGCCAGGCCGGCTTTATCCGTTATGAGCTGATGCTGCCGCGGCCCCGGGTCGGGCAGAAATTCGAGAACTTTGTCCGGACCGCTGAGGGCTGGAACGAGGAGAGCCTTTTCACCCTGGCCACGGAGCTGCGCAAGAGTGCCCCGCGCCAGGCCGCCCTGCTCGATTATCTTTGCCAGCATGCGGGGGAGGAGTTCGGCCGCGGGGATCTGGCGCGTGAGGCGCGCGTCCCGCCGGATGTCGTCTCCGCTCTTGAGATGCGCGGTGTCCTGCTGCGCAACCGCATGGTGGTCCAGCGCGACTATTACGGCGAGCTCGAGGTCGCCCCGCCGCCGCATCTGGTGCTCAATTCCGGCCAGCAGGAGGCCCTGCGCATCATCGGGGGCGAGCTCGAGCGCCGGCAGTTCGCCACCGCCCTCATCCACGGCGTGACCGGCAGCGGCAAGACCCAGGTCTATATCGAGGCCATCGCCCGCGTCCTCGCCGAGGGCGGATCGGCCATCGTGCTGGTGCCCGAAATCGCCCTCACCCCGCAGATGGTGC
>JAKPUX010000167.1 GCA_029554865.1 bacterium
CTGATGTGGAGCAGACTCGCCACCTCCTTGTTCGAGCGGCCCTCGGCGATGAGCTTGAGGACAGTCCGTTCGCGTTCCGAAAGCTCGGTATCAGCGCGGCTCACCCCGGCCATGCTCTCCTCGTCGCGGAGCCAGTTCCGCACCAGATGGCGCGAGATCGAGGGTGAGAGGTAGATTTCGCCGGAGATGACGTGGTTCAGGGCGGCGACCAGCTCCGCCGCGGCCGACTTTTTCAGGATATAGCCGTCCGCCCCGTTTTTCATCGCCTGCAGGACATACTCCTCGCGGTCGTGCATGCTCAGCACCAGAATCTTTATTTCGGGCTCGAAGCGCTTGAGCTCGAGGATCGCCTCGATGCCGCGCATGTTCGGCATCGCGATGTCGAGCAGCAGCACATCCGGCTTGAGTTGTAGGGCGGTAGAGACCGCGGTCATGCCGTCGTCGGCCTCGCCGATGACCTCGAACTGCGGATAGGAGGAGAGCAGCAGCCGGAGCCCCTCACGCAGTACAGCGTGGTCGTCGGCGATCATGATGCTGTGAATTTTCAACGCTCCTCCCTTCTCTGCATCGGCAGCCAGGCGGTGATGGTGGCGCCGCTCCCGGGCCGGCTCTCCACCATCAGCTCCCCCCCAAGCAGCTCGATGCGTTCGTTCATCGTCATCAGACCAAAGTGATCACTGCGTCCACGGCTCTGTACAGGTTCCGGCTCAAAGCCGCAACCGTCATCCTGGATGCGCAGAAAAATCCTCCCGTCATACAGTCCCAGCCGGACCCGGACCATGCGGGCCTGGGCGTGTTTGAGCACATTGTTCATCGCCTCCTGCGCCACCCGGAAAAGGGCCGTCTCCGCGTCCCGGCTGAGGAGGTGGTCGAGCTTCTCGGCGGTGAAATCGACCGCAATCCCCCATTTTTCCTGATACTCGGTGACATGATCGCGCAGGGCGGCCTCGAGTCCGAAATCGTCCAGCAGGGGCGGCCGCAGATCATAGCAGAGGTTCTGCGCCATGGTGATCGACTCTTCGATGGTGTGGACCGCATCCTGCAAGGCTTTGGGGACCTCCACACCCCCCTTCAGGGCATGGGTGGCCGCCGTCACCTCCAGCTGCAGCGCCGTCAGCTGCTGACCGAGTGAATCATGGATCTCTCGCGCGATCCGGCGCCGTTCCTCCTCCTGCACCTGCACCAGCCGCAGCGAGACCGTGCGCAGGCTCTCCAGGGTGGCCACCTGCTCGGTGACGTCGCGCAGAAAGCCCTCGATCCCGAGGACGATGCCTTGCCTCATTACCCGGCGGGCATTGAAGCTGATCCAGCGCAGTTCCCCGTCCTTGACCGGAATCTGCATCTCCTGAGCGGGGATGATATCTCCGCTCATCACCCGATTGAACAACCTCTCGAGGAGAATCCGCGCGTTTTCATCTGTATGGCTGGTGATATGCAGATTGTCAACATCCTCCTGGCTGAACCGAAGAATGCGCAGCCAGGCCTTGTTCCAGCCGGTGACAAAACCGTTGTTGTCGATAAAAAAATAGCCATCGGACGAACGCTCGATGGTGTCGCGGAAGCGCTGCTCCGAGGCAGCAAGCCGGCTGGCGGTCTCCTTATAGTCAGTGATGTCGCGGGCGACGCCAAGGACCTGAATGACCTTGCCCTCACGGTCGAAAATCGGCGCCAGCCAGGTCCCGAGCCAGTGAATGCGTCCGGGCAGATCGATCCGGTTTTCCTCGTACATCGGCTTGCCGTTCTCAAAGATCTTTAGAATATGACTTCGCTGCCGGTCACCGGTCGAACCGCCGAAAAAATCGCTGCGCGGCCGGCCGATCATCTCGCTGGGCGATTTGGCGATGAACTGCGAGGCGAACTGGTTGACATAGACGAGCTGATCGTTCTGGTCGACGATGAAGATCTGGTCATGAGCGGCTTCGGCCAGGGTGCGGTAGCGCTCCTCGCTGCGGCGCAGGGCCTCCTCCCAGCGGTGCATCTCGGTGACATCCCGGACGATGCCGATCATGCCGATAGGCAGACCCTGGGCGTCCCGCAGGATGGCAGTGCTGATCTCGACGTGGAATTCACTGCCGTCCCGACGCCGCATCATCCCGCGCAAGCCGCTCATGGTCTCCCCGATCTTGAGGGAATGGTAGATCGTTTGCAGCCGGGCCATAAATTCGGGGGTGAGAATATCCTTTGCCCAGAGTCCGGCATGCTGGAAGGCTTCGCGCGACTCGTAACCAAACAGCCGCGCGTAGAGTTCATTAACGAGCAGGTACTTGCCCTTGACGTCTGTGATCGCGATCGCCTCGGGCGAAGCAAGAATGATCTGCTGGTAGCGGACCTCGCTGGCGCGCAGCTCCGCCTCGGCCTTGCGCCTCTCCTCGATCTCCCTCTCCATGCTCGTTAAAAGCCGTGCATGCTCGAGGGCGACGCCGATCTGGCTGCCAATGCTGGTCAGGGCCTCGATGGAATAAACCTGCAGGGGCTTGGCACTGCGCATGCCCAGATTCATCGAACCGATCGGACGTTCATTGCTGAAAAGGGGGATGGTGATAAAACTGCAGATGCCGGCGCCGTAGAGGGGGGGATAGGCTAGGACGGCATGGATATCGGGGACGTGGATGACCCGCCGCTGACGCAGCGCCGCCCAGGACATGGAGGTGGGGGTATCCACCGGTATCAGCTCAAAGGCCTCACGCTTGGTCATGCCGCGGTAGCGGATCGGCCGCATGTTCCCCGGTCGTTCCTCATCGAGAAGATAGAGGACGCCATGATCCGCCCGGGTCAGCCGGATCAGGCTCTTGATGGCGTTGTCGAGAATGGTATCCAGATCGAGCGAGGCGTTGGTCATGGCGGCGATGCTGTTGATCACTTCGAGTTCATCCGCCCGGCGCTGCAGCTGCTCCTGCATCCGCTTCAGCTCAGCGATCTCGCGGGATTCAGATGACTGCACACCCTGTAAGGGTGTTGAACGAAGCGATGCCCGCTCGCTTTTTATTGCCTCCCCTGTCTGGGACTTTCTCTTCTTGCCGGGCACCTTCTCCCGCCTCCCTGAATGATGAAATGCAAAGGGGTTCTTTTTCTGAATTTCATCATCTTGGAGATAAATTGCAAGAAGAATTCTGCGCCCTAGCGCAACAGGGCCATGGATCGCCGTAAAAGCTGATCGCCGCAGCGCAGCAGGTAGAAATAGAGGCCGCCCGCCGCCGGTTGGCCGAAGGCGTCACAGCCGTCCCATTTCACCTGAAATTCACCCGGCCCCTGCATCCCCTCGACCAGCCGCCGCACCTCCTGGCCGCGGCTGTTAAAGATCACCAGCGAGACCGCCCCCGCCTCCGCCAGCCTGTAGCGGATGGTCGTGACCGGATTGAAGGGATTGGGATAGTTCTGCTCGAGGGCAAAAAGCCCGGGCTGGACCCAACTCGCCTCCCGCGCCGGCAGGTAACTCCAGGTGCCGTCAAGGTCGATCTGTTTGAGCCGGTAGCCGTAGCTCCCCTCCTTCTGGACGGGGTCGAGATAGCGGTAACTTTTCCGGCTCATGCTGCTGTGATGGCCCTCGACAAAAGCGATTTTATCCCACTCGCCGCTCGTGAGGCCCGCCTCGCGCCTTTCGATCTCAAAGCCGTAATTCTCGGTCTCGGTCGCGGTCGCCCACTCCAGCTCGATCCCCCCCGCCCGGGCTGTGGCGGAAAAGGAGAGCAGCTCAACCGGCAGGTCGTTGGCCTCGAGGGTGGTGAAGCGCCAGGCGCCGGACCACTCCCCTGCGCCGCCGGAGCTGAGGGCGCGGATGCGCCAGTAATAGACCGTTCGGGACTCCAGCTCGTTCACCGGCCAGTAAAGCAGGGGGATCTCCTCCTGATCGGCGAGCAGGCGCGTGAAACCGGGGTCGGCCGCCAGCTGCAGATGATAGGAATGAGCCCCCGCCGACGCCTGCCAGGAAAAGACCACATTCAGGGGGACATCCACCTCGCCCTCGGCCGGGGTCATCCGCAGGGGCGCCTCGGGAGGCAGGAGGGCAAGGGAAAAGGTGATGGCGGAGCCGGCCGGACCCACATTAAACAGATCGATGCCCCCGGGCGCGCCATCCGCAAGCAGGGGGGCCGGATTGCTGTCCTGATTGAAAAGGGTGCGCCCGGCGTCCGCACTGAAGGGGGCGCTCCAGAGATTGCCGTCAAAGGAGGGAGTGCCGTCCGGGCGGAAAATATAAACTTCATCAGGCTGCGCCCCGTTGCCATAGCAAAGGGGATCGCTCTGATTGATGCGGTAGACGAGCAAACCGTCGGCGGGCAGGGCCGAATCGAAGAGACTGCCGGATCGGCGCCGGTACTCCACGACAAAAAACTCGCCACCCTCCGGATCCGCCGGAGAGGGGATGCGGCTGGCGCAGCCCTGCGAAAAAGCCAGTGGCTGCAGGGAGTAGGTGCCGTTTTCCGTCATAAGGGGGAGTTCGGGGATCCAGCCGCCATACTTGTGCTTGCACCAGGCGCCGGGGTGCTGGGGCGGGGCCGTCGGACTGGCCATCACATCCCACACCCCCACCGGATTGAGGCCGTCATAGCTGTAGTGGTAGAGGTCGGGAAAACCGATGGTGTGCAGCATCTCATGGACGAGTACATGGGTGCTGCCGTTGCCGACAAAGCTCTCGAGGGTGAAACTGTAGGAATAGGCGCGCTTGCCGTTGATGCTCACCGCGTACTGGTAGAGGGCCCAGGCGTGCGGCCAGAGCAAAGTGTTCCAGGCCGAGGGGCTGCCCCGGACGATGAAAACCATGTTGTCGATGAGGCCGTCTCCGTCTCCATCCAGATTCAGCCCGGCCGGGATCTGCCCCTTGACCGCCTCGAGGGCGTTCCTGATCAGGGCCTGCTCGCGCGCACCGCGCTCCGTTGCATCCGCATAGCCGAGGGGATCATCGGCCACGGGCTTGTAATAGGCGCGCGGATGGCTGTCCCGATAGGAAACGATCGTGCTGCCGGAGGGGGGATAGAAATGGGATTCGACCCCGAGCTGCTGATAGGAGATTTCGCGGAAATAGTTATAGACCGAGTTGAACCCGGGCTCGGAGCTGTTGAACGAGGAGGTGTAGGTGGAAATCGGACCGGTGAATTCTGGATCATCACTGCAGCGGATGAAGACGACCAGATTCTGCATCATGCCGGTGCGGGGCGCAGCCTCGCCGGCGAGGCCGGGCGCCTTGCGCAGGGCAGGGGCCTGAAAATCGCGCCGCAGCTGTTCCAGCTCTTCCGGCACCAGGGGGATGCCCGGCACCAGCCCCGCACGCACCGGGTCAACCTCCCCGACGCGGTGATTCGTCGCGGCCAGCCCGCCGCCCGCACGCTCCCCGTAGATATACCAGCCGCTGCCGGAATCCTTGAGAACCGGAAAGCCGAGGCCGTCGTGCACCCAGTTAAAATATTCGTCCCCGGTGATGTAGCACTGGACCTCGCGTCCGTCCGGCTGCCGCAGAAGTACAGGCACATCCTCCAGCCAGGCCGACCGGGCCGTCCCCGCTGCTGCCATCAGCAACACGGAGACGGCCGCCCACCATCTCTTCCATCGCATCACTCCCGTCCACCCTCTCCGCCACTGCATCCTCACCCGGTGTGGCCTCGGCTACCCATTTACCCTGCATAACGACCGGCCGGAGGGCCGATGTGTTGCCATTATGCCCCATCCGCAGCCCGGCAGCGCCGCATCCCGGCTGCCTGAAAGAGATCCAAGTCATTGATTTTACTCGTCTGAATGCTCTCTTCAGGCCGGAATGCGCCGCCCGGCACTGCCGTACCATGCAACGGGCATGCCAAAAGTGAGGGAAAGGAGAGGAAAACTCAGGGCACGAGCAGCACCTTGCCGAGGGCCCGGCGGGAGTGGAGAAAATCCTGGGCCGCAGCCGCGTCAGCGAGGGCGAATTCCCGCGCAATGACCACCCGCAGGCACTCCGCCTCCATCCAGGCGAAGAGATCACCGCTGCGCCGCTGCACCTCCTCTGCGGACGCGGCGTAGCTGGCCAGCACCGGACGCGTAAGGTATAGCGACCCCGCAGCGGCAAGACGGCCGGGATCAAAGGGGGGCACCGGCCCGCTCGCCTGGCCGAAGAGCACCAGCATCCCGCGCACACGCAGGGCGGCCAGGCTGCCCTCGAAGGTCGCCGCCCCCACCGAATCGTAGACCACATCCACCCCGCGCCCCCCGCTCCAGGCGCGGGCCTGCTGCGGCCACTCCGGATCGCCGGAATATAAAACCTCCCCGGCTCCGCAGCCGCGGGCGATCTCTCCCTTTTCCGGCGTCGAGACCACCGCCGCCACCTGCGCCCCGCACAGCCTCGCCATCTGCACCAGCAGCTGCCCGGTACCGCCGGCGGCGGCATGCACCAGGGCGTGCACCCCGGGCTGCAGCACAAAGGTGTCGTGGCTGAGATAGTGGGCGGTCATCCCCTGCAGCATGACGGCGGCCCCCTGCCCGAAAGAGATTTCCGCCGGCAGCTGCACCAGCTTCCAGGCGGGCACGACGGCATATTCGGCATAGCCGCCGGCGTGCATCGCCCAGGCGACCCGGTCGCCATGCTGAAAACCCTCGACCCCGGGGCCGATGGCGTCGACCGTGCCAGCCCCCTCCTGCCCCGGCGTGTAGGGCAGGGGCACCTTGTACAGGCCGGTGCGATGGTAAATATCAATGAAATTCACCCCCGCAGCGGCCAGTTTTACCCGCACCTCGCCCGCACCGGGCTGGGGCAGGGCAGCCTCTTCGGGCGCCAGCACCGATGAATCCCCGGTGCTGTTCATGCGAATGGCGATCATTTTTTCTCCTCCATGCTCTCCACAGGGCAAAAATCTGCTGGATTATATCCTAAAATAATGGTAAATTTGGTCTTGTGCAATATCAAACATTCCCCTCGAATCCCAACCATCAGGAAAGCACCAATGTCCGCAGCAAAAAAACTCGTCGAATCGATCTCCCGCAGGCACCTCCTGCGTGATTATATCGCCATCATCATCGGCGCCTTCATCATGGCCTCCGGCATCGCCATCTTTCTCGTCGATGCCAAGGTGGTCCCCGGCGGAGTGAGCGGCCTCGCCATGGCCTTCCACTACCTCTCGGGAGACAAGATCCCGGTCGGCATGATGATGTGGGTCTTCAATATCCCTCTCTATATCTGGGGTGTGCGGGAACTGGGCAAGCAGTTCGGCGCCCGCACCTTCGTCGGCTTTACCGCCAACTCTTTTTTCATCGATCTGCTGCGCGGACAACTCCCCCTGTTTTCAGGCCTGCGCCTTCAGGAACACCCGGCCATCGTCGCCCTGCGCCAGAACGACTTTCTCTTCCTTATCCTCATCGGCAGTGTACTGCTCGGGGTCGGCCTGGGCATCATCTTCAAATTCCGCGGCAGCACCGCGGGCTCTGACGTCCTCGCCGCCGTCGGCCAAAAACGCTGGGGCCTCAAGCCCGGCATGGTCTTCATGGTCGTCGATTCCCTGGTGATTACCTTCGCCGGTCTGGTCATTCACTACCGCCATCTCGCTGTCGACCGGCCTGCCCTGACCCTGACCCTTTATGCCTTTTTCCTCCTTTTCGTCTCCAGCCACCTGGTGGATGTGATCATCGACGGCTTTGACTATGCCCGTTCGGTGATGATCATCTCCTCCCGGCCGGAGGAGGTTTCCCGCCATATCGTCCAGGATATGGGCCGGGGCGCCACGGCCGTCCCCGCCCGCGGGGTCTATACCAACGAGACGCGCGAGGTGCTCTACACTGTCGTCAGCCCCAAGGAGATCGGCACCCTCATCGAAGTGGTCAAGGAGATCGATCCCCGGGCTTTTGTCATCGTCAACAA
>JAKPUX010000173.1 GCA_029554865.1 bacterium
CCGGCTGCCTGGACGCCGTTGAAGAGCGTCATAACTTCCTGGCCGAGCATGTTGTAAACCTTCAAACTGACCTGGCCTTGGACAGGGACCGAGTATTCGATGCGGGTGGTCGGATTGAAGGGATTGGGATAATTCTGTTCAAGGCTGTAGCTCTTCGGCAGGGCGCTGCCCGGCACCATATGGACGCCGACGGTGGGATCAACACCGGTCTCCATCCAGGTGGCAAGGCGGGCGTTTTCGGCATCGGCCTGGGCCTTCCAGGCGGTGTAATAGTCGGTCGAGCCGTCGCGTACGGCTGGATTCCACCAGTTGTAGAGATCGCCGAGCGGGAAACCGCCCATGCCGGCCTTTTTGAGCGTTTCATTGGTATAGGCCAGGTTTTCGGGCAGGGGCCACTGATGGTTAAAGCTGGCTTCCGGCATGTAGGCCCACATCGAATCGAGATTGGCGCTCCATTTCTGCCAGAGGAAATACTTGAGCGGCTCGAGGTTGAGGGGGGGCTGGATGAAGCCAGGATTGATCGCCTCTCTCAACTCATTGACATCATGCAGTTCGGCGCGGTTGATGAAGGGATAGAGCTTGACCCCGTTGGCGGTGGAATCGAAATAGACCAGAGCGAGGCTGTCGAGCATCGGGCGCGGGTAGGGGATGGCATCGAAGCGTCGCCCCTTGTATTCGTCCTTGCTGTAGGGATTGCCGACCGTGTTGATGGCAGGATTGGGGCGCCAGGGGGTGCCGGAGTAATCCTTGTCCCAGCCGCCGCGCATCCAGTCCACCAGCCAGTTGTCCAGATAGTAGGCGCTATGCGTGAAGAGGATGTGGCGATCCTGGTCAGTGAAGGGGACGGAAAAGGCGATCGAGTCCGCCTGCTGAATGGTCACGGTCGCGCCGCTCACTCCCTGAACCGGCACGTAGCCCATCATCCAGGCGTTGACGAAGAGGCAGTTGTTCACCTTGAGCCGCCACCACCAGCCGCTCTCGAGGGGGAATTGGACAACATTGTAGAATGTACAGTGATTGAAGCTGACGTTGTCGCTGTAATTGGTTCCCTCCTGCATGAGAACGTAGCCCATGTTGGCGAAGGTGCAGTTCTCAAAGGAGATGTTGTCGGTGTGATAGCCGGGGACGTCGAAGGGGAAGGAGACCGCACGGCCGTAGTACATAAAGTGGGCATCGACGCAGTTGCGGAAGTAGCAGTTCTTGAAGGTGCCGTTGAAGTGCCTGCTGCGCACACAGATCGATCCGGAGGCGGTGACGACAGGACAGGGCATATAGTCGAAGATGCAGCCTTCGAAATAGCCGTATTCGCCGGTGTCACCGGAGACCCCGGTGGTGTCGCCATCAAAGACGATCGGCGTGCCGGTCTGCACGCCGGCGGCATCCGCGTAGCGAACCCAGATGTTTTTCATGATCAGGTCGCCATAGACCGCGATGATGAAATTTTTGGTGACGCTGCTGCTGGCCGTCCAGAGGATCTGGGGCGGCGCGGAGGGTTGGGTCGTACCCGGCGCCGGGGCGACGAGTTCCAGGGTCTGTCCGATCGGAACTTCGATCTGGCCGGTCAGAACGTACCAGTCGTAGGGATTCAGTTTGAAGACCTTGCCGTTGAGGGAGCCCGAATTGACGGCATCCTGAATCACCGTGTTCAGCTCACCCTCGACACCCCCACTGTAGAGACCTTTGACGTAGGTGGTATCCTTCTGCTGCGCGAACAGGGATACCGACAAAAGCATCGTACAGATCAGAAACACTATCAAACGTCTCATAACCCGCTCCTCCATGTTGATGATTTTTGGTGAATTGTGTGAGTTGGTTTTTTCTGCTTGTTGTTGCCGGGGCTGTGAGGACAGCCCCGGCATGAGTGATCAGGGCATGGAACAGCTCTGCTGCAGGGCGGGAGGGCTGCCTCCCGTGCCGGGCTAGAGTCTGAAGCGGATGCCCAAATTGCCGGTCATGCCATAATTCTTGACGTTGGTAAAGCCGTCGATCGACATCTGCGCCGATTGATTGTTGCGATTGTTGATGTTGGTGAGGTCGAGATAGAGCTCCGAACCGGCCAGGGGCAGGGTCTGACGGGCTGAGGCGTCGATGCGCAGGTAATCCCGAGTATAGCCGTCCTGTTCCGGGAAGGCGCCGACATAGCTGACCGAGTTGCCCTGGAACATGCACGAGACGCGCGCGGAGAAGCCCTTGTATTCGTAGCCGACATAGGCATTGAGAAGGTCATTCGGTTGATAGATCAGGCGCCCGGTGCGCGTGCTGTCGAAGGTGGTGGTCACCGGCGGCCGGGTGGTATAGTCGGTCACCTCATCCCGCAGGGGATAGGTGGCTTCAGATTCGATTTTGGTATAATTGATGCCGAGAACGATGCCATCCAGGCCCCAGGGCATATACCAGAGCCGGGTCTGAAAATCGAGCTCGAATCCCTTGACCAGGGCATCATAGGGGCTGTTGATATAGGTATAGAGGGTGGCCCCGTCGGCCGGTTTGATGCCCATGATATTAAAATCGCTGATGGTCTTGATATCCTTGGATTTTGAGGTCGGATGGAGAATATAGGTGGTGTAGTAGGTAAATTCCTTGATGGTCTTGTAAAAACCGCCGATGGAGAAGAGGCCCAGCTTGTTGCCGTGGAAGGTCAGGGTCAGGTCATGGTTGTAGGCCTGGGCCGGTTTGAGATCGGGATTGCCGGAGCGGATGTTCTTGCGCGGATTGTCAAAGGTGACCTTGGGAGACATCTGATGATAGTCCGGACGGGCGAGGGTATGGGTGTAGGCGTAACGGACGTCGAACCACCTGAAGGGTTCATACTTGGCCTGAACCATCGGCAGCCAGTAGTCGTTCCTGGGGTTCACAATCACGGTGTCGCAATTCTGGGCATCAGGATTGCGCATATCGAACATGTTGTAAGCGGTATATTCTGACTGCGACTCTTCGTAGCGGGCGCCGCCGATGACCATCAGATTCCTGAATTTGATCTCCGACATCAGATAGCCGGCATAGAAATCTTCACTATACTCGTACGAGTTGGCCAGGGTCTGGAACATGCCGCTGTACCACCCGCCGGTCTGATCAGCGCCGCCAGTGGCCTTGCCGCGCCACTGCGGTGAGTCAGCCAGATAGCGGGCCATGGCGGTGAGCATGGTGGGATCGCAGGCCCAGTAAATCTGGCCGAACTGGTTGTCGAGAAAGGGATCCATGAGATGCTCGTTGCCGGTGAAATTGGAGGCGGCAAACTTGGCGGTCGAAGGATCGACCGCAATGCCAAAACGATTCGAGAGATCATTGACCAGCGCGGTCTGGAAAGCCCCGCTCGAACGGATGCTGGCGTAGGGGGTCTTCTGGTCATTGGAATTCGTCTGCATGCGGTAGACCCCGCCCAGCTTGAAATAGCCCGAAAGCGAGGAGCCAAGGCGGAAGGGGAGCTTGAAGCTGGGAGTAAAACTGGTCTGGTTCTCCTTGTACAGGGAGCTGAAGAGGTTGATATTGTCCAGATAGACCTGATCGTCGCCTGGATAACGGAAGAGCTTTTTCAAACTGTCGGGAATAACGTTGACCGGCACTGATCCGGTGATGGCCGGCCCTGTCTTCAACTCCACAAAAGGAGACTCGGGCAGATTGTTCTTCGAGGCGGTGTTGGCCGCCTTGAGATCCACCTGCAGCCAGTTGAAATCGTACTTGAACTCGAGCGAATTGACGCTGATGTCGGTGTTGTTTTCGCCCTCGCGGTAGCGGAAATTGAGCAGCTTTTCCGAATAGTTGAGTACGGTGTTGTTGTCCTGATAATCGGAACTCAGGCGGGTGTACATATTGACCGCCTTGATGGAGCCGGAGGGCAGTTTGTAGTCGAGGATGAGGTTGCCACCGAAGCGCTGACGGGTTTCAATATGGCGGCTGAGGGTGGTATTGGTGACCCGGACCGGACGATAGCCGCTGGCGGCATCGATCTTGCTGCTGGCGGTATTGTACGAGGCGGACATGTTGTCGGCGTCGCGGTCGTACTGCTCGACATTGCCGAGTGCGTAGATACCCAGCTTGTCATTGAAAAAACGCTTGCTGATCGAGCCGACCGCGCGGTAGTTGGCGGCATTGCCAGTCTTCTGGGTGTAGCCCTGCTGCCAGAGCAGATCGTAATGGAGCTCGGAGGGGGCCTCGCGCAGCTCCATGTTGACCGTACCACCGATGGCGTTGGCGTCGAGATCCGGGGTGAGGGCCTTGAATACGGAGATCGATTTGATCATGTAGGGGGAAACCATGGAGAGATCGACGCTGCGGTCGTTGACCACGCTCCCGGCGGTGTTGCCGAGGGCGCTGACGCCCATCTGTGAACTACCGGTGGAGGCCAGCTTGACCCCCTCCAGTGTGACCGAATTGAACTGCGGGGCCAGACCGCGAATGACGATCTTGTTGGCTTCGCCCGAGCTTTCCAGGGTGGAGACGCCCGGCAGCCGGCTGATAGCCGCGGCGGCGTTAAAGTCGGGCAGCTCCTGGATCTTGGCCTCCGAGACCACGCTCGAGATTCTCGACTCGGCCAGCTGCTGGTTGATCGCCTGCACCTGCCCCTGCGCCTGGGCGGTGATGACATACTCCTTTCCCTTCAAAGCCTCGGCTCTGAGGGCGAAATCATGCCGCACCACTCCATCTTCCTTGACTGTCACCGGGATGTTCACCGTGGCGTAGCCGATGTAGGAGACTGTGATGGTCTGCTGGCCGGTTGGTGCGTTGGGAATGGTGAAATTGCCGTCCAGGTCAGCGGTGGTTCCGATGCGGGTTCCCTTGATGATGATGTTGGCCGAGGGCAGACCCTGTTTGGTATCCCTGTCCGTGACCTTGCCTTTGATGATGCCGGTGCCGGCCAGGAGCAGGCCGGGCAGCAGGACCATAAACAAAATCGCGCAGCAGAATGCAAGAAAGCGGCTGGAGCCTGACGCAGGATTTACCATAGCAAGTGCTTTTTTCATAATGGCGTGTCCTTCTTTTGTTTCCCTGGTTCAAGTCTGGCCAGAGCAGCGCGGCGGCAGCAGCGGCACGTGCGCCCTCGGATTGTGCGTATCCACAGCCTCGCGGGCCGTCCTTAATCCGGCCGATCATAAAAAAAGCGCATCCTCCGGCGGTATGCGGCCCGACCCGGGGCCGCGGAGACCGAAAGAAAGCGCTGATTCGCTGCAACAGTAATCATCGGGGTCTTCCCGCTCGTAAGGAGCTCGAATTTAATGAGATGGAGCCAGCGATGATTGATTCAAAACAACTTTGAATCAATTCCATATTACACAAAATCATGCCCATTGTCAAGAAAAAAGCAGTCTGGCGCGGCTGGCTTGCCTTCCCCTGCAACCAGCTCAATTCACTTAATAGCTGCGGCGGCGCTCGGCCAGTTCGTCCTGGATCTGCAGGCTCATCTGCTTGCTGATCCCGTAGAATGCGAGGGCGGCGACGCCGATCAAAAAGGTAATCGCCGGGTAGATGCTGGCAGTCATGCGGATGCCGGCGAGGGCTTGCCCGCTCTGGGCGACATTGGCCTGGTAGCCGTAAAGGGAGAGGAGCCAGCCGCAGATGGCGCCGCCGAAACCGAGCCCAGCCTTGAGGGCGAAGACAATGCCCGCGAAGATAAAGCCAGTCGAGCGGCGGGCGGTCTTCCATTCCGAATAGTCGGCTACATCACCCATCATGGCCCAGAGCAGGGGAATCGTAAAGCTGTAAGCTAAGGACTTGAAAATATTCAGGACAAAGGTCCAGCCTACCGCTTCCCTGGGCAGCAGATAAAAGAGGGCAGTGAAGAGGGCGGTGAGGGCAAGGCCGACGAGAAATACTCCCTTTTTGCTGAAGATGAGGGTGAGACGTTTGGAGAGGATGATGCCGGTCAGACTGATGATGGTGCCAACCATATTGAAAAGGCTGAAGCCGATGATCGAAGCGTTGCTCAGGTCGGGTTTGGCGAGAAGGCCGATGGCGTTGAGAAATTTATGCCATCCGCTCAGAACCGCCTCGCCGCCTGCAGCACCCGCCGGAGCCGCCATGCCGAGCGACTGCAGGAAGGAGAAGAGATGCTCCTTGCTGATGTAATAGTTGAAGTAATAGTACATCGCGCTGCCCCAGAGGGCGAGGGTGATGAAGACGAAGAGGGTGAGCAGGAACATCGACATCCAGGGGCCGTTGTGAAGCAGGCC
>JAKPUX010000183.1 GCA_029554865.1 bacterium
CGGGAGGACTTGAAGCGTTCTATATCTGCTATGGTGATTTTATCAAGGCGTTTATTGCCAATGAGTTTCAGCAGCCAGGTCAAAGCCCGTCTGTCATTCTCCAAGCTCTTGGCGGCCTTATTGACAGCAGACCAGCCAAGGAAGTCCTGAATGAATGATTGCAGACCGACAGACCTGATTGTGTTTTGGTCAAAATCTACAGTGGCAAGGAACTGGAGGGCTTTTTTCTTGGTTGCAGCTTTGGTGGATCTTTGATACCTCTTGCCGTTTTTAATGAAGGAGACGTACCAAATACCATTTGAACGCTGGTAGAGGGTGACCATGGCCATTTCCTCCTGTGACAATCTGTGACAATCCTGTGACAGTTGTCAAAAAGAGGGTATGGCAACAAAAAAGCCACCACAGTAACCTACTGTAATGGCTTAACTTGACTTGTCGGGGCGCTGAGATTTGAACTCAGGACCTCCTGCTCCCAAAGCAGGCGCGCTAACCGGACTGCGCTACGCCCCGATGTTTCGCCTTCCTGTACAGCCCGGGTGGACCGGCCTCAGCTCCCCCGTTCCAACCTCTTTTCCAGCACAACGCGCATCCTGGCCAACGCCCGGCCGCGATGACTGATCCTGTTCTTTTCCGCCAGGGTCAGTTCGGCGAAGGTTTTGCCGCTTTCCGGCACCAGAAAGACCGGATCGTAGCCAAACCCCCCGCTGCCGCGCGGCACATCGAGTATATACCCCTCGCAAACTCCATCGACGGTTTCGACTCCCCTCGCATCGGCGATGGCGATGACGCACCTGAAGCGCGCAGTGCGTTCGGAAGAGGGGACCCCGACGAGATCGCTGAGCAGCTTGGCGACATTTTCGGCGTAGGTGGCGCCTTCGCCACTGTAGCGGCTGGAATAAACCCCGGGAGCGCCGTTGAGGGCATCGACCTCGAGCCCGGTGTCATCCGCAAGGGCAAGCAGCCCGGAAAGGCTGGCGAGCGTCGCCGCCTTCTTGACCGCATTGCCCAGCAAAGTCTCCTGATCCTCGATCACCTCAGGAAGAGGGCCGAGTTCATCAACAGTGAGCAGATCGATCTCCAGCCCGGCCAGGGCTTCGCGAATCTCCTCGATCTTGTCGAGGTTGCGGGTGGCCAGCAGCAGGCGGGGGCGGGCAGAGATCATGGGCGATCAGCCTACAATTTCGTGGGCATTGCACTTGCAGACTCCCACGAAGCGGTCGTTGAAGCGCATGCTTTTCTTCTCTTCGTTCGGCACGAGGCTGATATGCTGATAGGTGACAATCACTTCACCACAGACGGGACAGGTCTTGGCATGGGTGAGGGCGCCGCCCTTGGCGACCTTGGCGGTTTTGCCTGAAAAACTGCGATCTTTGGCCATGAAAACATCTCCTATGGAAAAAGGCTGAATTGTGCATTTGAAAATAGAATCTATAATTTAGCAAAATTACGCTAAAAGTCAATAGGGATTATTGATTTAGCAGGGTAAGCCCCGAATTTTGGCTCCCGCCCTACACCTTGTGCCGCATAGCCCAATCCCTCTTTATTATTTTCTGCAAACTCGCGACTTGTGCCCTCCTCAATGAGGCGACCTTTTCTTACAAAATGTTTCTGGCAGGTATAAAATTAATTTTTAGTTAGTTAACTCCGGGTGGGACCGAGATTTTGGGTGGCAGCAAGGGATTATCGATTTAGAGGGCAAACAGGCGTGAGTGCCGGGGTTCCGCATGTTTCAAAAGAACGGGGAGGGTAGAGGGAGAGAACTCGGCGCATCTACTGGCCGGCAGATCACTGCCAGCCGGCCTGCTCGGCTACTCCTTGACCTTGCTGCGCAGCTCGGTCAGCTCTTTTTCCAGGGCCTCGATGCGCTTGATGAGCTTTTCCTGCTCGCGGCTGGTCTCCCTGGCGGGGCGCAGGCCGCGTGCGTTCTGCGGCACCGCTTTGGGCCGTCTCACGGCGGCGCGATACTGCTCCTGCATGCGGTTGTCCGGCCGGATGCTGTTGGAGCCGATCTTGACATGGAAGGTTTTGGTGCTGTCGCCCCTGAGCACGCCCAGGGCCATAACGCGTCCGGGATGGTTGCGGCGCACGAACTGCGCCAGCTCGAGTGAGCTGTGAATGGTGCTGCCGTTGAGGCTGATGATGATATCGCCCATGCGCAGGCCGGCGTCATGCGCCGGGCTGCCCGGGCGCACGTTGCTGATATGGACCCAGCCTCGGCCTCCTGGCCAGTCCTCGGCGGTAACCCCGACCCAGCCCGACTCGGAGCGGCCGGTGCCGATGATTTCTCGCGCATTGGCGGCGATCTCGTGCATCGGATAGACCAGCGCGGCGGCGCCCCGGTAATCCGTTTCGGCGGTCTGGTCGTTAGCCACGATCAGCCCGGCCAGCATGCCGGCCAGCCGGCCGCTGCTGTCAAATACCGGTCCGCCGACGCTGCCTGCGGCGACATTGGCCGCCACCTGGATGAGCCCGTCCTCACGGATGGCGTTGACGATGCCCCAGGAGACCGCGGAGGAGACCCCCATGGCGTTGCCGATCACAGTGACGTGGCTGCCCGGGATGAGGGTGCCGACCTGGGTGAGGGCGGCAGGATGGTGGAGTGGCACCTTGCTGCGCAATACGGCAATGCCGAACTCATTATCGACACCGAGCAAAGAGGCGGGGAATTCACCTCCATCCTGGGTGGCGATGGTGATCTCCTGGCTGTTCATCACCACACTGACATGGGTGATGACGTGGAGGCTGTCGAAGATTATGCCGGATCCGACATTGGTGATCATGACATCTTCGGGGACGAACTGTTCGTCCTCGTGGCCGGTCCCGTTGATGAGATCCAGCAGCGGGACCTGGGCGGAGACCGTCACTACCGAGGGTTTGACCTTGTCGACCAGCTTGCGCATGTCCTGTTCAAAGCGCATCAGGACGGAGCCATCCTGCGCCGAGAGCGGGAGGGGGAGGATACCCAGGGCGATGAGGGTGATGATTCTTCGCATCAAAATTGCACCGAGGCATTGACCGGGCGAATACCTGGCAGGTTGCGGCTGCGGCCGGTGGTTTCACGGACCTGCATGGTATCAAAGGCCAGTTGTTCGAGAGCGGCCTGGCGGTTGCCGACGGCCTTGCGGTTTTCACGGATCAGACTCTGCATGGAAAATTTCTGCATGACATAGCGCTTATGGGCCTGGGTGTAATCCCGCCGGGTGGAGGCCAAATCCTCGACCTCCGCTGCAGGCGACGCAGGCATGCTCGCAGCCAGGCGCTCACCGGCAATTCCTGCGGCCGGGGCCTTACTGACCGCCGGCGCCATGGTCGGATCGGCGGCAGCGCGGGCTGGAGTGGAGGACTCTTCCACGACCGCCATTTGCGCGGCGACCGGATGGTTGGGGCCGAGCTCGAACTGCCGATCGATGAAAATCCCCGCCCCGATCAGAATCAGGGCCGCAGCGCCGTAGGCCGGCGCCTGCCAGAGCCAGTCGGGCATGGTCAATGGCCAGAGGCTGCGGCGCTCATATCCGGTCTGGCGCATCCTGGCGTGCAGCACAATATCAAAGTTGGACGAAGGGGTGTGCCGCGGCAGGGCGTGCAGCATCTGGCGCGACCGTCTGGCCCAGGCGAGGGATTCCGCACAGCGGGGGCAGTTCTGCAGATGGGCATCCATCTCCTGCTTCTCGCGCGGAGAGAGGGTTCCATCCAGATACCTGTGGGCGTTCCTTGTTATCCTGTCGCAACTGTTCATTGACACCTCTTGATTGGTTCCACTTCCCTCGGGCGCTTGCACAAAAGAGGCTCACCGCTGGGCATCAAAAAGTTCCTGAAGCATGCCCTGCAGCTTTAACCTGGCCCGGTTGACGCGCGATTTGACCGTGCCGAGAGGGACGCGCATTATTTTACTGACTTCCTCATAGGAAAGTTCCTGGACATCCACCAGCAGAATGACTTTGCGGAAGCGCTCCGGAAGCTTGTCAATTGCCTCCTGGATATGCTTCTCGGTCAGCATGCTGTCCACCTCGCGTTCCGTATCGGCGTGGGTGTCCTCGATCTCGAATTCCTTGTCGTCGAATCCCATATCCGAGGTGTAGACCTGCCGGCGCCGCTTGCGCTTGCGCAGCTCGGTTTTGGCCAGATTGCCGGCGATAGTATAGATCCAGGTCGAGAACTTGGCAATCTGCCGGTAGGCGAACCGGTTGCGAAAGATGCGCAGGAAAGTCTCCTGAACCACATCCTCGGCTTCCTGGGAATTGCCAAGATATCGATAGGTAAAGTTGAACAGCGCATCCTTGTAGCGATGCACGATCAGATCAAAGGCGTATAGATCACCCTCCTGGAATCGCTTGATGAGCTCTTCATCGCTGAGTTGGGAGAGTTTGGGATTCTCTTTGTTCATCCGGTTCTAGTCTTGAAACCGCACGGGGCGGCAAAAGTTCCCGACCATTTCCCTGCGCTGGAGCCGGGATGTTTTCCCGGAGCGGAGGGCAGCCCCTGTCAATCCGCGCAAGGCGGATTCGATCTCAGAGGGCATAGCGCAATTTGAACAGCAGCAGTTCGAGCACCAGGGCCGGCTTCTGATAGCTGCTTTTGAGCTGGGCGTCGGCCTCAAGAAGATGGCCCAGGGCGGTGCTCAACTGGGCGCCGGTGAAAGCGCCGGC
>JAKPUX010000194.1 GCA_029554865.1 bacterium
ATCCTGCAGATGATGGAGCTGCAGAAAGAGGGGCGGGGCGGAAAAGCAGTGCACGGGGAGCATTCGAAGGAGCGGCTACTTGTCGGGCGATTCTGAGGAAAAAACTTCGGGTAAAGGCAGCCGGCTCGGCTTCATCGGTGAACGGCGGGCGAACAGGCGGATTCGGGTTCTGCGCCAGGTGGTCGGGTGGACCCGTCTGCTGGCCAGGCTGGACGGCAGTGATGAGGCCTTTATCGCGCTGGCCCCTTTCTTCAAGCGTTATTTTGCGGTGGACGGGTTTGCCCTCTGGGTGCGGGAGCCGGGGCGCTGGCAGCTGGTCTTCGCCTGGCCTCCGGTTCTGGAGGAGGTGACTCCCCGGCAGCTCTCCTGGCGGGGCGGCCAGCCGGCCACGCCGCGCGAGGCCTTTGCCACGCCGCCGGGAATGACCTGCCGTCTGGATCTCCTGATCGCCCAGCAGAGCAGCCTTCCCCTGGGCTGGCTCACCCTGCTGCGGCAGGCGGATGAATCCTTCACCGTGCGCGAGCGCAATCTCCTGCACAAGCTGATGGGGCTCTTCGCCGCCCACCTCTCCGCGCAAGTGCGCGTGCGCGATGCCGAGGCCCAGGCGATGACCGATGTCCTGACCGGCATCTGGAACCGCCGCTATTTCGAAGAGCGCTATCCCGCCGAGCTTCAGCGCGCCCGGCGTTACCGCCGCAGCCTGGCGGTGCTGATGATCGACATCGACTGTTTCAAATCCTACAATGACACCCACGGCCATCTGGCCGGCGACCAGGCCCTGCAGGCCGTCGCCCAACTCCTCAAGAACAATCTACGCACCTCGGATATCCTCTGCCGCTATGGCGGCGAGGAATTCGTCGTCCTGCTTCCCGAAAGCGACCTCGAGCACGCCCTGCTTGCGGCCGAAAAGCTGCGCCGGGAAGTCGCCGCCGAATTCCTGCCCATCAACCGCAGCCAGACTGGCGGGCGTCTCACCATCTCAATCGGAGTCTCCGCCTGCCCCGAAAACGGCGAGGGCGAGATGGAGCTGCTCCATCAAGCCGACCGCGCCCTCTATACAGCCAAAAAAGGGGGACGCAACCGGGTGATGGGCACCGAGGTCACCGCCCGCTCAGCGCTCGCCCTCGAGGCCGCGCAGCAGGGTGACCGCCCTGCTTTCATGAAGTGATCCGCTTTTAACCACTACAAAATAGAGGCCGCTGCCGAAAGAGTTCAGCGCAGCCGGCCAGCGCACCCTGACCTGCCGGCCGGTGCCGGCGGGGACTTTTCCCTGAAAGAGCCTGCCCACCTCTTGTCCCCTCACATTATAGAGGCGGACATCGACCTCCTCCGCTTTAACCAGGTCAAAGACGAGGGTCATCGAACTGTTCAACGCCATGGCGGCGGGATTGGGATAGATCCCGGTCAGGGCGGGCCGTTCGGGAATGATGACCGGCCGGTTTACGGAGGCTGTGGATTCCACAGCGGCCAGGGTCTGGATGACCCCCCAGCCGTAGTCGACGTCAGGGGTGAGATTGAGGGTTGCACTCCGGCGCAGGGCATCGATGAGTTCCATCGGGGTCAGCTCCGGATTGGCGCAGAGCAGCAGGGCGGCCGCGCTCGCAGCCAGGGGGCAGGCGGCGGAGGTGCCGTTGACAGACCGGTAGCCGGATCCCTTCCCTTCAGCGGGGGGGATATCGATGCAGGCGACGGCGATCCCCCTGGCCATCACATCCGGCTTGATGCGTCCGTCGGCGGTCGGGCCGCGCGAGCTAAAAGCGGCCACCTTCCCCGTATTGTCCACGGCGCCCACCGCCAGCACGCTGTCGCCATCGGCGGGGGCGGAGATGTATCGCCAGATGTCGTTGCCCTCATTGCCCGCGGCGACCACAACCACGACCCCCTTGCCGGCGGCCAGATCGGCCGCACGCGTGATCGGGGCGGTGTCGCCGTCCATGTCCGCATAGGTGTACCAGTCGATATAGCCGAGGCTGGTGCTGAAGATGTCGGCCCCCAGGGCTTCCGCCCATTCGGCGGCGGCGATCCAGTTGTCCTCCTCGCCGCGGATCTCCTGGGCGACATCCTCGGTCTTGGCGAGAATGAATTCGGCGCGCGGGGCGCCCCCGATCAGGGCGCCCGGCTTGTTGGCGGCGATGATCGAAAGCACCATGGTGCCATGGCTGTTCTGATCGCTGCGCTCACCGGGCTGATTATCCAGCTCCTCGTCGTCCTGAACGAAATCGTGCTTGTAAAGGATGCGCAGGGAGTCGAAGGCCTCGTGATTGAGCCGGAAGCCGGTATCAAAGACCGCGATGCGCACCCCCTGGCCGTAGAGGCCGAGCTGGTGGACGGCCGGAATCCGGATCTGTTCGAGTTGTTCCAGGCTGCGGCCGTAGGGGAGGGGGGCGTCGCCGCTGTCGGCGGGCCTGAAGAGGGCTGGTTCGGATGGCGGCAGGGGCCTGCGGCCGTGCAGCACCGGCTGGATGCGGCGGATGAAGGGCAGCTCCGCCGCTGCGGCGATCTGTGCCGGGGTGGCCGCGGCACTGACGCCGTTGAGCCATTTGGAGATCACCACCGGCTCGATGCCGAGGGCTGCCAGCTCCTCCAGATAGCCGCTCCAGACCGGGAGGTCGGTCTCATCGACCAACGCGCCGGTCCGGGCAACCTTGGCGCGCCGCGCCAGGGCCCGCTCAGTGAGGGAAGCCGCAGCCTCTGCCATCGCCCCCTTGCGCAGGGCTGCCGGTCCCTTGTCGCGGAAAAAGAACCAGCTGCGCCCTCCCTCCGCCGTCTGTGCGGAGAGGGCACTGGCGAGGAGCAGGATAAAAAGAAGGATCGGCAGGGTCACAGCCGATCCTTTGCGGTTAAATCGGGATCCAATCATGTGCTGAGGTTATCTCTTTTCCATATAGGCTTTTTTGATAAAGACCGGTTCCACGGGCACCGAGTTTTCGCCCATGGCCGACATGCTGACCGGGAGGCTGCCGATCTTTTGCAGGACGTCGATGCCCTCGATGAGTTTGCCGAAGGCGGTATACTGGCCGTCGAGCCCCTTGGTGCCTTCGCGGGAGAGGCAGATGAAGAACTGGCTGCCC
>JAKPUX010000206.1 GCA_029554865.1 bacterium
CCGGATGGCTCTGACCTGCACCGGATCACGGCTGAGCCCGGCGCCGGTTTTGGTCTGCAATGGTCGCCGGACGGAGCCTCCATCCTTGCCCGCGTCGGCCGTATGGAGGGCGTCAAACGCCTGAATGCCCTCAAACGCTTCGATATCGAAGCCCGACATGACACCCTCCTGACCGAGTTCCGGACAGGCCTCACCAGCCTGCCGCAGTGGTCGCAAGATGGCAGGGAACTGGTCTCAAGTGTGAATGGCACTTTGCAGCGCATCTCCTCCGGTTTGAAACCCGCACTTTTGCAGCGCCGGGCGGAAAGGCCCCTCTGGTTCATGGACGGCGACCGCGCCATGATCCTCGCTCCGGCTGCTGAAAAGGCTCAGCCGGTTGAAGCTCTGGCCGGTAGACGCATCTTCAATCTAGTCCACTCCCCGGACGGCGACAAGGTCGCCTTTCAGATCCTTGGCGGACCCCTCTGCGTCATGCGCAGTGACGGCACCGGACTGATTGAGCTGGGCGAGGGGGAACACCCCAGCTTTTCACCCGACGGCCGCTTCCTTGTCTTCATGATCACCGGGGACGACGGCCACACCATCACCGGCTCTGACCTGTATGTAATGGCCGCCGATGGCACGGGAAAAGTGAATCTGACCCAGACCGAGGGCCGCAGCGAGATGCACCCCGCCTGGTCGCCCGCGGGAGATGCCATTCTTTTCGATCTTTACGAAACCGGCGAGATCTGGAGCCTGCCGGTCACACAGGATAAAGTTCAGCAATAAAGACTGGGAAAATGGAATGAAAAAAAATGTCATGATGCTTGTGGCACTGTTGTGGGGAGGCAGCGCCCTGGCCCAGCAGGTCACCGGACTGGCGGGATGGAATATCGTCCTCGATCCCGGCCACAGCTTTAGGGAAAATATGGGCGTCGCCGGCTTTTCCGAGGCCGAGAAGAATGTGCGTGTCGCCTGGGCCCTGCGCGATCTGCTTCTGCAAACCACCGATATCGACACGGTCTTTCTGACCCGCGAGGATGATAACACCAATGTCGGCCTCTCTGCCCGTTCAGCCTATGCCAATTCCATCGGCGCGGCCTGGTTTCACTCCATTCACAGC
>JAKPUX010000254.1 GCA_029554865.1 bacterium
CATCATGTCGATGCGTTCACCGCTGCGGGGGAACTCGCGCGCGAGGGCCTCGAGCATCTTGTCATTGCGGCGGATTCTGGCCCTGCCGAGCAGTTCCGCAGCCGTTTTTTTGTAAAGCTGGTCGGTCTTTTCGCCGAGGAGATCCTCGCGCACCTGGTTTTGCAGGCGGGGCTCAGCGGAGAGTGAGTCGGACGGGAGCAGGCCCTGAGGCCGGTGCTGGAGAAACTCGCGATAGCGGCCCTGGTGCACAGCGAAAAAGGCCTCCTCCTCGGCGCTGTTGACCGTGATGGTGTCCCGCACCCGCTGCCAGAGGGTCGCGAAAAGGTACTCTTCGCGCCATTTGCGCACTCCCTCCTGCACCATGGGATCCTTGTCGAGATTCCGGCGCCTGGCCTCCTGCAGGAGCAGCTCGCGCATCACCAGCTTGCCGATATCGAAGCGCAGATGGCCCGGGGTGTCTATCCGCGGGCGTTCGCTGACCGGAAGCGCCTCCACCCTCTTCATAAAGTCCCCGAGGGTCATTTGCCCTCCCTTCCAGATCACCAGCACCTGCCCGCCGTGGCCGCTGACGCCATCATTGACCATGAGCAGCTCGGTGCCGCCCAGCATGGGCTGGTAGTTGGGCACCACCCGATCGGCGTTGAGGACGGTCTCCTTGACCTGAGAGGCGAGTGTATTAAAGGCAGTATTGAGCATACGGACATCGAGGGCGCTCATCATGCGGTCGACATAGGCGCCGGCCATCTTGCGCTGCATGGCACGGGTGAGGTCAGCGGCGATGGCTTCGCGTTTCTGGCTGTACTCCGCCTCGCTGTTGAAAATCTGCTGGCGTTTGCCTTCAACGCGCAGGATGTGCCAGCCGTAGCGGCTGCGCACCGGTGGCGAGATCATCCCCTTTGGCAGGGCGAAAGCGGTTTCGGCCAGTTTTTCATCGATATCCTCATAACCGACAAAACCGAGGTCCCCCCCGCTGCGGGCGAGGGTGGAGTCGCGGAAGGTGCGGGCGGCCAGGGCCTCGAAAGAGGCGCCGCGGTCGAGTTCCTCCTTGAGATGCAGGGCTTCCACCTCGGAGCGGGCGAAGAGGTGGCGCACGTGCACCTGCTCGCGGCCGCGGAAAAAGGCCGCGCGGATCTCCTCCTCCGTCGGCACGGCCTTGTTGTAGACCTCGTCGCGGTAGAGGGCCTTGATCATCTGGTCGCGCTCCGCCCAGTCGGTGACCTGGCGGACGAGTGGGGTCTGCGCAAAACCCAGTCTTTTGCCCTCCTGGGCGAAGAGCTTTTTCTCGATGAGGAGATCGAGGTGGGCATCGACCAGCTCGCGCCCCTTGAGATTGCGCGCATAGAGGGTCATGAAATGGATGTTGTTGCGCACCTCCTCCAGGGAGATGGGCTCCTTGTTGACCAAAGCGGCGGTCTGGTCGTCCAGGAGCCTGAAATCACAAGCGAGCAGCAGGGTAATGAGGATGAGGACTTTTTTCATAGGCGGCCCAGGTTACGGCAAGGGGTCCGGCGATAAGGCAAAAGGGGAGAAAGCGGCTGGCTCTCTCCCCATGGTGCGGAGACAACCCCGGCGAAGCCCGGCCCCGGTGAAGGCGGCCGGACTGTCGGGAGCAGGGTCAGAAACCGATGCCGAGGGTGAATTTCTGGATATAATCGAAGCGGCCAAAGGCCTCATAGGCGTAATCGACCTTGAGGGCCATCCTGCCGGCAAAGCCGTAGCGCAGCCCCGCCCCCAGGGTCAGCCCCTGTTCGGCGTCCTCGGAGAAGAGGGAGGCATAGCCGCCGCGCAGGAAAAACATGTTGTCGAAAGCGTATTCGGCGCCGAGGTTGACCATCTCGACGTTGTCGCTCGGATGGACGGCATCGACGGCCACCCAGAGGGCGTGTTTTTTCGTATCCTGCAGCACATTGTAGGACATGCCCACGCGCAGATAGAGGGGCATCTCGTAGGCGTCGGTGGCCATATTGGCATTGATCTTGTCGTTGTTACCCTCACGGAGGGGATCGGTGTCATGCTGAACGAGCAGATCCCGGCCGGTCATGCGCATCTTGGTGCCGAAGTTGGTGATGGCGGCGCCGAGACGGAGGCCGCGGAACTGGGTGGTGAAGACCGTCCCAATATCGAGGGCGATGCCGTTGGCCCCGCTGTTCATGATGTATTCATGGACATACTTGACGTTGGCGCCGATGGCGAAACGGTCGGTCAGCGAACGGGCATAGCTGATTCCCATGGTGTAAGAACCGGAATTGAAGCGCTGCCCGGTCCCGTCCGGATAGAGCTCGGTGGTGACATCCATCTCGCCGATGGTCATGAAATTGCCGAAGAGGCCGAAGGAGCCGATGTTGCCAAGGTTGAGGGCGACGCCGGCGAAGTCAAAGTTGATATCGGCGATCCATTCGGAGTGGTTAAAGACCGCCTCGCTCCCCTGCATGGTGGCGATTCCCGCCGGGTTCCAGAAGAGAGCCGTGGCGTCATTGGCCATGGAGACATAGGCCCCGCCCATGGCAATGGCGCGTGCCCCCATGCCGACGTTGAGAAACGGCGCGGCCGTGGTGCCCACCTTGGTGACATTTTGTGCATAACCCGCAGTGACCAGGGCGAGCCCAATGAGACCGGTGATGATCATTTTTTTCATAGAAACCTCTGCATATTTGCGTTCCATGACGCTTCCGGGAGGAGGACCTCCCGGAAGCTCTCATTGTTCTACTTGATCACTGCGAATTTGCCCACATGGCTGCCCAGCTCACCGGCGTCGACGTGGAAGACATAGATGCCGTAGGCGATATCGAGATTGTCCTTGGTGAGCATGTTCCATTTGGCCTGGCTGTTGTAGAAGGAGGCGTTATGGTCCAGGGTGGCGATCAGCTCTCCCTGCACGGTGTAGATACGGATGGTGCATTTCATCGGCAGATGGGTGAAGTGGAGTTCGCGCGAGCCGCGGCCGGTGGCGTAGGGATTGACCGGCTCCCAGCCCGCGGAGGCGACATAGGGATTGGGCACCACCTTGATGTTCTTCAGCTCCGCCGCAGCCTGGGCGGCATCGACCTCAGCCGCACGGGTGGTGAAGCGGAAGGAGTCCTGGCTGCCGAAGGGCCGGGTGGTCACGACGCGCAGGGTATCACCCGCCTTGGGGTGATAGGTGGTGGTGTCGTTGCCGGCGAAATAGAGGCTCCAGGTCACCTTGGTCTCCGCGCCGACCGTCTCGTAAAAGATGATGCGGTCGAAATTGGAGAGCTGCCCCGGTTCGATGAAGGAGGGGCGGACAGCATAATCGAGAAAAGCGTAGGGAATCTCCGTCCGGGTGTCCATATTGACCACCTTGAAGTTGGTCTTGACCCCGGGGATGGGATAGGCCGCGCCCATGGTGCCGTTGGCGTTCTTGCGGTGGATGGTCAGGGGCGAGGATTGGCCGCTGAAATCATCCAGGGCGACGACGGCATAATTGACCGGATACTCAACACCCACCTCATAATAGCCTGCGAAAGAGAATTTGTTAAAAACATAGGCGTAGTTCATCGGGGCGGTGGTGCGGATGATGTTCCAGTTCGATTTTTCGATGATCTTCTCGACCCTGCTGGCGTTCTCGATGTTAAGGCGCATGCCGTAGAAAAAGTCGCGCCCGCCATCGATGTCGCCGCTGGTGTCGACCACAGTATCGGGAATCGCCTGACCCTCGGCGAGCTGGATGAAGGTGGTCTCCACCAGGGTGACCGGATTGGCGGGATTGGTGACGTCGAAGACGCTGTAGCCCGTGGTCAGCGGCACCCACTCCTGGAGATCGTTATTGTCCAGATTGGGCTCGCCAACGGTCGGCAGGCCGTCGCCTTCGCCGGCGTCGCCGGTGCCGGCGATGCCGTCGGCGCCGAGGTCATGATGGAGTTTGTCCCAGTCGCCGTCGTTGTCGATCCCGTCGCTGGAGGTGTCGGAGAAGCGGACAAGGAGGTCATGGCGGTCGGGAATCATTTTTTCATCCACGATCTCGGCCTGGACCGAGCCGGTGCCGACGGAACCCGCCTGTTTTTCGAGGGCGATCATGTTTTCGCGCGGCTGATAGCCCGCCGCCCGGGCAGCGGCCACGACCGACACCACATTGGAGCCGAGGGAGACGTTGCCGGCGGCATCGATGCTGATATCGATCGGGCATTCGACCGGATTGAAGCCGTTGACCAGATCACCGCGATCATAGGCAGTGACCGCATAATAGTAGGTGTAGCCGTTGATTACCGTGGTGTCACGGAAGGAATGGGCCAGACCCGAATCGTTGCCGAGGTAGAACTCGACGCCGGTGCCGGGATAGCTCTTGGGATAAAAGCCGGAAATGCCATCCTTGCGGTCATACTGGGCCAGCGGCACAGACATCAATCGGCTGCCGAGATAGTCGGTGACCGGACTGGCATCCTCGAAGCCGGGATCGGAAGCGCGATAGATGCGGTAGCCTTCGAAATCGTAGCCGCTGACCGCGTCGTAGGAGAATTCCGCCGAGTCGTCCCAGTAGATGGTGACCTCGCCATCGCCGACCGAAGCCCAAACCTTGGGGGGGTTGGGGGCTTTGGCGAAATTGTAGTTTTCGTCATAGATGAACTGGGCGGTCGCCTTTTTGGCGACGATACCGCTGCGCGGATCGCCCGGGACCCAGGCCGAATAGATGATGGCGGTGGAGATGCGCTCGGTCTCACCCGGCTTGAGGGGGAAGTAACCGGAGGCGTAGATCCAGTCGCCGTCGACGTTGTTGCCGACGCCGTTGACGAAGGAGCCGGGGGTCGAGTAGGTCCACAGTTTCTCGTCTTCCTTGAGGCCGAACTTGTTGAAGGGGTAGAAGAAGTAAAAACTTGTCAGGCCGAGCTGGTCCGATTCGCTGACGTCGGTTTTGTCAACGTGGGGTTCGCCCGGGGCGCTGGTGCCGGCGCCTGAGGTGGGCAGGCCGTCGCCCTCCCCAAAGTCCATGGTGTTGAACTGACCGTCGAGGCCGACATCATCGGTGATCGGATTCCAGTCGCCGTCATTGTCGATGCCGTCGTCGCGGCGTTCGTCGATGAGCTTGTTGTCCATCCCCTCGCCGGTGATGTAGTTGACGTACTTTAGTCCGACGTAGACGTAGTTCTTTTGGGTGACGCCGGTGGTGATTTCGATCTCATTAAAGTTGTTTTCGTCGATGAGGCCGTTGAGATTGTCGTCGACGCCGTTGAAGCGGATCTCCTCGACCTGCTGTCCCGGCCGGAAGACGATACGGTTGCCCTTGGGGCCAGTGATGATCAGGGAGTCGGCGGGCATCTTTTGCACGCTGCGTTCAAAATTATTGCCGTAGGAGATCACTACGATGTCCTGGCCGGCGGCCAGCTGGGCGGGCTTGAACATATCCTCGGTGATGGTTTTACCCGAACCCATGGCGCCGTCGCCGTCGTTGTCGATGCCGTCACGGAAATTGCCGGGGCTTTCAAGGAAGGCGCAGCCGGCGATGTCGACCGGCGACCAGCCGCCCGAGCCGATGCCGTCATAATCCCAGGTATAGGTCAGGTTGATCGAGCGATCGAAGGTGCAGTTGTCATCCTCGCCGTCGCCGCCGGCCATATAGCCGCAGATGATGCTGAAGACGACCTTGTCATAGGTGGTGGTGCCGATATTGGTGATGTCATAGATGAAAAAGAGCACATCCTGGGCGAGCACCTGGGCCCACTGCAGCCCGCGCGATGAGGCCTGCAGGCCGAGGCCGCGCCTGGAAAGATCGGTAGAGTCGGGATAGAAATTATACTTGGCGTCGTTGTAATCGTCCATGACAAAGTAGCTTTCCTGGTCGGCGTTGAACTGGTTCTTGCCGAAATAGCCGTTCCAGGCGGCGCGTTTGGAATCATTGTCGTAGCCGTCGTTGCGCCAGCCCGGATCATCGGTGATCTCCTGCTTGTCGGGCCAGTAGACCGGCCATGATTTGGGAATGTGGCTCATGGCCACCACCGAGGTATCCTTGCCGGCGAAGCCGGGCAGGGCTTCCCATGTGTACCAGGTGAGGCCGTCGGAGGAGCGGTCGCCCATGCGGGGATCGACCTTGGGGCCGCGCGGGGTGATGACGGAGTGGATCAGCTTTTTGTCCCTGTCGATGATCTCGGCGCCCACCATCATGAGCTGGTCGCCGATGTAGAGGTGGCCGGAACCCTTGGGCCATTCGCCGGCAATGTCCTCTTCGATGCCGGAGACGCGGCCGATCAGACCGGAATTGTAAAAGGTGGTCTGGATGCGGTTGCCGTTGTGAAAGCCCTTGCGTTCCTCACTGAACATACCATGGGGCTTGGGCTGACTGAAAGCCGCAGCGGCGAGCAGAACAAGTCCCGTGATGAGCGTCATTATGATTGTTTTTTTCATGCTGTATGGTCCCTTATGTTAACTCGGTTCGCTCTCGAAACACCCTGCACAACGCGGGTTAAAAACCCAGCGAGAAGCCAAGCTGCACCTGCCGGGGCTCGATGTACCATTCGGGATGATTGGCATTATCCTCGACGGTGCTGACGCGGTTTGCGTCAAAACTGGCGTTGCGGGTCTGCAGGGTGTATTTGGGACTGCCGCTGTCGCTCCAGACGTTGGTAGCGGCGCGCTGATCGAAAAGGTTATAGATATAGGCGAAGAGCGAGAGATTCTGCTTGCCGATCCTGAAAGTCTTGAAGAGACGCAGATCAGTGGAGTTGATCGCGGGTTTGCGGGCGCTGTTGTCCGCCAGGCCGCTGAACGAGCTGCTGCCGGAGGAAACCCCGGGAGGAAAGGTCGGGGTGTAGGGGGTGCCCGTCCAATACTTGACCAGCAGGCTGGCACGCCAGGTGGTGGTGCCGACGCTCAGGTTGCCATTGATGGTGTGGCGCTGGTCCCAGCCCAGCGGGGTGAGCTGGATGCGCGGGGCCTTGTCGCTGAGGCGGTCGTTGTACGAGTCCTTGGGATCGGAGGCGCTCCCCTCGGCAACCATGAAGCTGTAATCGAGGCCGGCCTCGAAATAGCTGGAGTAGCGCTTGGTCAGGGCCAGGGTCACGCCCTTGACGTTGGAGTAATCCTTGTTCTCAAACTGGGTATAGGCGACGCTGGCCAGGTAGGTCGGGATGGAGTAGCTCGCGCCCACCCAGTCGCGGACGTCGCGATAGAACATGGTCAGCTCAGCGCCCAGATCCCCCGTGATCTGCTGGGAGAGGCCGATCTCGTACTGCACCGTGCGCTGGGGCTTGAGGTCCGCATTGCTGAGAAAGGTCGAGTTGCCCGAGGTGGTCGTCACTTCGAGATCCGGGTTGGAGGTGTCGGTGCCGTCATTGGCGCCGTAGAGCTGGCGAAAAGTCGGGATCTGGAAGAAATGACCATACGAGAAGTGGATGACGCCGCGGTCGGTGATCGGATAGGCGATGCCGAAGCGCGGACTGAGGGCCATTTTAGCCGTGGCATCCTTGTACCAGAAGGCCTGGCGTTCAGCCACGGTGTACTCGACCAGCTCCTCGGCGGGGGTGTCGGGGGTATAGTTCTTGTACTTGTTATAGGGATCAAAGGGATCGTAAATATTGGGATCCTTGGGATCGGCCAGCACCTTGCCCCGGGAATTGAAATAGTCGAAGCGCAGGCCAAAGTTGACGATCATATCGTTGAATTCCATCTTGTCCTGGGCATAAAGCGAAAACTCGACCGGCTTCTGGGAGTAGCCGTTGTGATCCGGGGTTCTGCGGTCGGGGATGGAGGGGAGGAAGGGCACTATCTGCTCGTTGCCCTCCTCGGCCGGAATGATGTAGAACTCATCGAGGGTGAGCTTGTTGAAGCGGCCCTCGAGGCCGGCCTTGAGCTGATGGTTCTTGGTGATCTGGCTGGTGATGTCGAACTTGGCGACATCGTAGGTGGTGTTGCGCTTGAAATGCTGCAGCTGGGTGCCGGCGTCAGCAAAGCTCCAGTTGGAGGGCGCCGTCAGGGAATCGCCATGGACATAGCCCTCGGAATCCCTGCCGATGGTGTAGGAGATCTGGGCGGTGCCATCCTCGGCGAAGGTGGTGTCGGCGTTGTAGGAGACCGAATTGAGGGGATCCTCGTAGAGATAGTGCTTGTAGTCGGTCGAAGAGTGGGTGTATTTGACCTCGTAAAAGGTGCGCATGCTGACCGTATGGGTGAAGGTCAGGGTGTTGTTGAGGGCGTTCTCGAAGCGCTTGTAGTTGGCGTCGGGATTGTATTTGTAATAGCTGTCGTACCACCTGAAATTGTTCTGGTTGCCCATCAGGGTATAGGTCAGCTTCATGTTGCCGTTGAGGCGATAGGCCAGTTTGCCCTGGCCGCTGAACTTGGCGAAGGGATTCATGGACACCAGTTCGCCATCGCCCTTGAGCCCCTGCGGAGTGAACCAGCGTTTGCCGTAGAGATAACCGTCATTGCTGAAATAGCGGCCGGTGATGAAGAAGGTCAGCTTGTCCTTGAGGAGCGGGCCGCTCAGGCTGCCCTGCACATTGTAGATCGGGTTGAAGCTGCGCAGGGGATTGGTTTTGGCGTAGGTGCCCTCCTGGGGAGAACGGATGGCCGAGATCTCATCCGAGTTGGGCTCGAGCACCCAGTAGGTGTCGTCGTCATAGCTGAGGTAATCGCCGGTATAGGCGGAGAACTCGCCGTGCAGCTTGTCTCCGCCCTCCTTGGTGACGATGTTGACCACAGCCGACATCGCCTGGCCATATTCGGCGTTGAAGGTGCCGCTGATGACCTGGAGCTCCTGGACCGAGGAGTTCTCGACCTGGACCCCCATGTTACCGGAGTAGCCATCGGTGGCAGCGATGCCGTCGACCCAGTAGGCGACTTCGCCGGAGCGGCCGCCGCGGACGTGGATCCCGCCGACTCCGTCGCGGACCAGGCCCGCCTGGAGTTCGAGCACATCAGCCACCTCCTGCACCGGCATGGCGGAGATCTCATCCGAGCTCACGGCAGCCATCGAGGAGGTTTTGTCCTTCTGGACGATCGGTCTATCGGCCACAACCGTCACCTGTTCGCCGACATCGACCACCGTCTGGCTGAGGCTGACGTTGATGGTGGTGGTCATGTCGACCGAGACCTTGACGTTGGAGACGGACTTGGGCTGGTAGCCGATCATCTTGACCTGCATGGTGTAGGTGCCCGGGGGGACGTTGATGATCATCAGATCGCCATCGTAGTCGGTGACCGCGCCGAGCATGGTGCCTTCCAGCACCACATTGACGCCGGGCAGGGTCTCGCCGGTCTTGTCGTCCTTCACCTTGCCGACGATCTTACCGGTGGTGCCGGCGAAGGCCAGAAGGGGAAGAAGCAGAGCAAGGACCACGAGCCAGGTCAGGGAGGTTTGCAGCGGCTTGTTCATCATGATTTTCCTTTGCAGCTGGTTAGGAACGTTGAATTTCACACTTGTTGTGACACAGTATCAGATTCTGTCCGCACATGAAAGGCCTGGCGGGAGCCGCAGCTCTCGCGGACGATGAGTTCGGCCTCCAGTTCACGATGGAAATCGCCATTCTCCCTGCCCTCGATGCGCTTGAGCAGGCGGGTGACGGCCATTCTCCCCATCGCGGCGATGGGCTGACGCATAGTGGTGAGGCCGACGAACTTGGCGAATTCGATGTCATCAAAGCCCACCAGGGCCAGATCCTGGGGGATCCGCACCCCGGCCTCCTTGGCCGCGCGCATCACGCCGAGGCACTGGACGTCGCTGGCGACGAAGAGGGCGCCGGGCAGGGGGTGGCTCTGGGCGATCAGACGCTGCATCGCCGCATAGCCGGCCGCCTCGTTAAAGCCGTGCTCGCCGGCCTTGGCGTCACAGATGACCAGATCGCGGTCATCGAAATCCAGCCCGTGCATCTCGAGGGCCAGGCGGAAGCCCTCGAGGCGCAGCTTCGCCGGGTAGCTGGAAAGGTGGCCGTTGATCATACCGATGCGGCGGTGCCCCAGACCGATGAGATGGCTGGCGGCGGCAAAGGCCCCCTCCCGGTTCGCGATTGCGACCGAATCAAGGGCCTGGTGCATATGGTCGATGAGGACCACAGGCAGACCGGCGGCGATAAATTTCTCCGCATAGCCATCCATGACGCCGAGGGAAATGATCAGAACCCCGTCGCAGCGGCGTTCGCTGAGAACGCGGTCGATGGTGCGATCACGGCGGTTCATGCGGTCCACGCTGAAGAGGATGAGATCGTAATGGGAACGGGAGAGGGCGCGCTGGACGCTTTTGAGGAGTTCGACGTAGAAATAGTTGGTGAAAAAGGGGACGACGCTGGCGATGGTGTTGGTTTTTTTGCGGGCGAGACTCTGCGCGAGGGCATGGGGCTGATAGTGGAGTTCGTTGGCGATGGCGAGGATGCGGGCTTTGGTGCCGACATTGATGTGGGGGCTGTTGTTGATGGCGCGGGAGACCGTGCCGATCCCCACGCCAGCTTTTTTAGCCACATCATAGATGGTTGCTGCCAAACCGCTCTCCGGCCGGTTGCTCCCTGCGCTGCTAAAAAGCCCTTCCCCGCTCGGCCCCTGCAAGGGCCGCTTCAGGAAGCGCTTCCAAAATATTTACAATCATTTTACTAAATAAAGAACTTATTGTCAAGGACTTTTTGGCGGCTCACAGTTATCTCTTGATTAACCCGAGAAAAACCGGTATATTGCCCATCATGCCCAGCCTGAGATTCAAAATAGGCGCCGGCTACTACACCCTGGTGGCCATCATCGTCGTGCTCAGCATCTTCGCCTTTGTCAGCTTTTTCCGCGTCAACCGGGCGATCACGCCGATCCTGAAAAAACACACCCCCACGGCTATCGCCAGCCAGCGCATGCTCAAGGCCCTCGACGAACAGATCCAGGACCAGATCCTGATGCTGCGCGGCGACACTGAACTCGCCTACGTCAGCTACCAGCGCAGCCGCGACCGCTTCCTCAACTGGTACCAGCACGCCCTCGCCGCCGATCTGCCCCAGCCTGAAAAGGCCATACTGGACAGCATTATCTACACCTACAAGGCCTATCTGACCAACTCCGAGGCCTTTTATACCCTTTGTAAAAAAAACAGCCCTCTTTCCCGCCCCTTTCACATGGAGAGCATCGTGCCGGTCGAACAGCGGCTGCGAAGCCAGTGCCTCCACCTCATCGAGGTCACCCAGGCTCTGACCACCAGCACCGTGGAGCTGGCCCGGGACGCCATGAACCGGAGCATCGTCCTCATCGCCGTGGCCGCCCTGCTCTCGATCTTTTTCGCCTTCTGGTCCAACGCCCAGGTCTCGCGCAACGTCATCAGGCCGGCCTCGGCGCTGGCGCGCACCATCCGACTCATCAGCCGCGGCCAGCTCAACCAAAAGATCGACATCACCACCAACGACGAATTCGCCGAACTCTCGAGCGAATTCAACAAGATGACCGAACGGCTGCGCACCTATGAAGAGATGGATATCCATCAGCTCATTGCGGAAAAGGTCAAGTCCGAAACCATCGTCGCCAGCATCGATGAGCCCCTCATCGTCACCGACGCGGGGCATAAGGTCGTGCTCATGAATCTTGCCGCCGCACAGATGCTCGGCAGCCCGACCAACAATCTCGAGGGCAAACCGGTCGAGAAGGTGGTCGCCGACCGCAAGCTCCGCCGCCTGCTCATGGCCAGCGCAACCCAGCTGCGCGAGACCGCACACAGCGACTTTCTGCTCAAGATCGAAAACAGCGGCAGCACCACCTATTACCGCCCTCGTCAGACCACCATCGTCGATGAAACCGGCCAGAATCAGGGCATCGTCACCCTCTTTGAAGACGTCACCCGCTTCAAGGATCTCGAACGCCTCAAGACCGAATTCATCGCCACGGTCTCACACGAATTCCGCACCCCATTGACCTCGATCAACATGTCCATCGACATTCTCAGCCAACAGCTGCTCGGCCCGGTTTCAGCCCGGCAAGCCGAACTGCTCAGCAACGCCAAAGAGGACTGCGGCCGGCTCACCAAGCTGGTGCGCGAGCTTCTCGACCTTTCGCGCCTCGAGGCCGGCCACCACCAGATGAAAATGGTCCCCCTCAGCCTTGAAATAATCGTCCAGGAGGCCCTCGGCCCCCTGCGCCTGCCCTTCCTTGAGAAGGAGATCCGTCTCTCCAGCGAGCTGGCCGGGTTGCCGCCCTTTCTGGGCGATCCCCAGCAGTTGAGCTATGTTCTGACCAACCTGCTCAGCAACGCCCTGCGCCATACCCCCCGGGGGGGCGAGGTCTGCATCAGCGCCACAGCGGGGACGGAGGAGCTGCGGGTGGCGGTCGCCGATACCGGCGCGGGCATCCCCGCGGAGGCGCGCGAAACCATCTTTGAAAAGTTCGTCCAGGTCAGGAAAGAGAGCGAAACCACACCGGGCAGCGTCGGCCTGGGCCTGGCCATCGCCAGACAGGTGGTGCAGGCCCATGGGGGGCGCATCTGGGTGGAGAGCGAACCCGGCCGGGGCAGCACCTTTTACTTCACACTTCCCTTGACGAGGAGCCTATGAGCACGCCGTCGGCAGCGCGGGTCCTGGTCGTCGATGACGAACTGCACATCCTCAAGACCATCGGCATCTGCCTGGAATCGATCGGTTTTACCACCATCCTCACCCCGCGGCCCCAGGAAGCCCTCGAGGTCGCCCGCCGGGAGAGGTTCGATCTGGCTTTCATCGACCTGCGCATGCAGCCCTATGACGGCATGGAGATGCTCGAACGACTGCACGCAATCGATGCGGACCTGACGGTGGTAATTATCACCGCCCATGGCTCCATCGACAGCGCGGTCGAGGCGGTTAAAAAGGGGGCCTATCACTACCTGCAAAAACCCTTCGACCTCAAGGAGCTGCAGATCACCGCTCAGAAGGCCTGGGAACATCATCAGCTCACCAGCGTGGTACGCGATCTGCGTGAGCGGGTCATCCAGCAGCCCGATACCGGCGAATTCATCACCCGCAATCAGGAGATGCTCGCCCTCCTCGACCTCGCCGGCCGCATCGCCGACAGCAACATCAGCGTCCTGATCGAGGGGGAGAGCGGCACCGGCAAGGAGCTGATCGCCCATTTCATCCACAACCACAGCGCCCGTGAGGCCAAGCCCTTCGTCAAGATCAACTGCGCAGCCCTCCCCGAGGAACTGCTCGAAAGCGAACTGTTCGGCCATATCAAGGGGGCCTTCACCGGCGCGACCCGCGACCGCCAGGGGCGCTTCGAAATCGCCGACGGGGGCACCATTTTTCTCGACGAGGTGGCGGAGATCTCCCCCTCGATCCAGGCCAAGCTGCTGCGGGTGATCCAGAGCAGGGAGTTCGAACGGGTCGGGGAGAGCGTGACGCGCAAGGTGGATGTGCGCATCATCGCCGCCACCAACCGCGACCTCGACGAGGCCCTGCGCGAGGGCTCCTTCCGCGACGATCTTTTCTACCGCCTCAATGCCGTGCGTCTCAAGGCGACCGCCCTCCGCCAGCGGCCGGAGGACATCCCCCTGCTGGTGCACCATTTCATCGTCAAGTTCGCCAAGGAGGCGCCGCCCGGGATTTCTATCGAGGCGATGAAGGCCCTGCGCCTCTGCCGCTGGTTCGGCAATGTCCGCGAGCTGGAGAACGTCATGGAGCGGGCCGTGCTGCTGGCGGAGGGGGGGACGATCGAGCCGGCCCATCTGCCCGAGGAGGTGCGGCGCGTCTCGGAGAGCCCGGTCTATGCCCTCACCCTTGAGGAGGTGGAGAAGCGCCATATCATTCAGGTGCTGGAGCACGCCCAGGACTATGACGAGGCGGCGCGCATCCTCGGGATCGATCCCGCCACCCTCTGGCGCAAACGCAAGAAATACCAGCTCTGATACCCCGTCATGCATTTTTCAATTGTCCACCATCGGATTGATATTCAATCGCTTAAGCGCGTTTTCCAGGCCTTGTTGCCACCAGGGGATTGCATTTTGCAATGAAACGGCGGGAGCCGGGCGCAGGACCGGCTGGTGATGAGTTGTTTTTTATGCAAAAATTATTCTTTGCATTTTGGCATAATAATTGATATAATAGCAGCAGTGATTTTATGCAGGGGTGATCGTCCGTGAGGAGGTTTTGACGTGGCAGTCCGGGTCATGACCATGAATAATCTTGACATTGCCATTGTGAGCGTGCGCGGCTCCCTGGTGGGCGGAGAGGAGAGCGACGAGCTGAAATTGACGGTCGCGGATCTCTTCGAACAGGGCAACCGCAAGCTCATCATCGACCTGAGCGGCGCCACCTACTGCAACAGTCTGGGCATCGGCACACTCGTGGGGTTGCATACCATGTACACGCGCGGCATGGGCCAGATCAAATTGTGCGAAATGGGCAAGGGCATCCAGAACCTCTTTGTCATCACCAAGCTCATCAGCGTCTTTGATGTGGAAGACAGCCGGGATGAAGCCATCGCCAGTTTCCGAACCCGGGAATCCGTTCACCACTAATCCACTATCATCATCACAAGTAAGGAGAAAGCACCATGAAACAAGGTCTCTTCATCACCATCGTCATGGTCGTGGCGTTCGCCATCGCTCTGGTCATTTTCCAGTTTCTGCCCGACTACATCAAGGCTGGTGGTATCCTCGTTCCCATCCTGATCATGATGATCCTCATGCTTCTGACCTTCATCATCGAGCGTCTGTTCGCCCTCAACAAGGCCAAAGGCAAAGGCTCCCTGACCGCCTTTTACCGCAAGGTCCAGCAGGAGATCAAAGCCGGCAACATCGATGCCGCCATCTCCGCCTGTGACAAACAGCGCGGCACCTCCGCCAGCGTCCTGCGCGCCGGCCTGGAAAAGTACAAGCTCCTCAAGGCCTCCGGCAGCCATTTGAGCGCCAAGGAGACCATGGATGAAATGCAGCATTCGATCGAAGAGTCGATGATGCTGGAAGTGCCCCTCCTTGAGAGGAACCTGGTGGGTATTTCGACCCTGGCCTCCATCGGCGTGCTCGTCGGTCTGCTCGGCACCACCCTTGGCATGATCAAGGCCTTCAAAGCCCTGGCCAAGTCGGGCGCCCCGGATGCCATCGCCCTGTCGCTGGGTATCTCCGAAGCCCTGATCAACACCGCCGGCGGCCTTATCACCGCTATCCTGGGCATCGTCGCCTTCAACTATTTCAGCACCCGCATCGACAACTTTACCTACATGATCGACGAAGCCACCTACTCGATGGTCACCACGCTCTCCGAGAAAGAGATTAAATAACCTGACGAGGTAAACAGCCATGCAGCATAAAAAAGGGCGCAGTAATATCAAGATCGACATGACGCCCATGGTGGACATTATGATGCTGTTGTTGACCTTCTTCATGTTGACGACACGCTTCAAACCACCCTCAGAGGCCGAGGTTCTCCTCCCTTCGTCGCACTCGCAGTTCAAGCTGCCCGAATCGGATGTGATGACCATCACGGTGACCAAGGATGATCGCTATTTTCTCGGACTGGACTCGCAGACGCTACGCGGCCGGCTTTTCGGCGAAGAATACGCCCTCAAGTCCGGCATCGAGCTCGAGAACAAGCAGATGCTGGCCGATCTCCTCATTCAGGCCCGCATCGCCAATCCCAAATTGCGCACCGTGATCAAGGCTGACAAGGAAGCTCCCTTTGGGCCGATCGAGGATGTGATGAACATCCTGCAGAAGGTAAAAATCACGCGCTTTAACCTTGTAACGGAACTCGAGAAAATATAATGGAGTTAAAGTATGGCAGGAGCTGATGTTGTCGCCCCCAAAGCACCAAAAGGCAAGGGCGGCAAGAAGCATAAAAAGCGCGTAAGTGTCTTTATTGACATGACCCCGATGGTGGACATCATGATGCTCTTGATCACTTTCTTCATGCTCACCACAGTCTTCAATACGCCGCAGACGATGGAGATCAACCTCCCCCCTGACTCCGATGTCAAGGTTGAGGTGGCCGAAACCAGTCTGCTGACCATACGCGCCACCGCCGATGGCTCCATTTATGTCAATATGGGAATGGAGACACCGCAAAGGATCCAATTTAATGAATTGCGTCCCCTCCTGGTCGACCGCAGCAAGTCCAACCCCAAGCTGGTCTGTCTGATCAAGGTGGAACGTACCGGAACCTATGAATTGATGGTCAATATCATGGACGAACTGAACCTGGCCAACATCACCCGGTTCTCGATTGCCCCGTTCAAGGAAATTGACGGTCAGCTTGTCGCCCAGGCGATTTAACTTCCTAACATAAGGAGAGTATCATGACTGAACTTGCGCAAAAGGCAAGACTCCTCTATGGGGCGATTGAGCTCAAGGAAGTCAAGCAGAAATACATGATCTACGGGCTGATCATCGCCTCGGTGATTCTGTTCATCGGACTCGGCATCTATTATGCCACGACCCTGCTTGGCAAGGAAGAGGCCCCGGTCCGGACTGTACGCATCCTCAAGTACAGCGAACTGGGTCCGCCCCCCTCGATCCAGGGCGCCAGCGCCGCGGTCGCCCCGTCGGTCTCGGCGGCTGCCCCCACCGCCAAGCCGAGCGTCGGCATCCCCGTCCCGGTTCCCGACGCGGATGTGAGCCCCGAGCAATCCTTCGCCTCCCAGACGGAAATGAGTGCGGTCTCCGGCCCGGTCGGTGAAGGCGCCGGAACGGGCGCCGGTCAGGTGATCGAGCAGGACGTCCAGGTCGAAAACATCGACGAGGAGGAGGCTCCGCCCCCCGACTTCGTCCCCTTTGAGAAGGAACCCCAGGTGATCAAACGCATCGAGCCGGTCTATCCGGAACTCGCGCGCAAGGCCGGCCTCGAAGGCACGGTCTGGGTCAAACTGTGGGTCGACAAAGAGGGCAAGGTCAAGGATGTGGTCATCCTCAAGAGCGCTTCTGAGATCTTTAACCAGCCGGCCATCGACGCGGCCAAGCAGTGGATTTTCACCCCCGCGATGATGAAAACCGGCCCGGTCTCGGTCTGGATTTCGCTCTCGTTCAACTTCAAGCTCAATTAAAGCATCCCGGTGACGATGAATCTCGATCCTGGTAAAATCTTCGCCTACGCCATTGCCGGCATTACCTTTTGTGCCGGCATGGCGCTCGTCACCGGAATGCTGCGCTTTCAGGTGCCCAATCAGGTGAGCAACATCTTCGGCACGGTGCTGATCCTGATGAGTCTATACCGTTTTCTCGTCACCTATCTCAAACCCAAGCCCTCAAAGTACAGGAGACAAACCAATGTGGACGAAGAGTAAACTCTTGCTGCTCGCTGCCGCGACGGTCCTCCCTGCTTTGACCGCCTGCAAGATGCAGATCAAGCCCAAGGAGAGCCCCACCAGCGGCGCCCTGGGGGTCTACGTCTCCGATTCGCATGTGAGTCTGGCCAAAAAGGAAGCCGACCTCTTTGCCAGTCTCTATCCTGATGCCAGGATCACTCTCTATGGGGCATCGACCAGGGAATGCCTGGTCCACCTCATCAATGACAGCGTGCGCATGGTCCTGACCGACCGGCCGCTCAACAAGGAAGAGCTCCAGATCATCGACAAGGCTGATCCCAAGCTCAAGCTCGATTCACTCAAGGTCGCTTTCGATGCCCTGGCCTTGCTGGTCAATCGGGTCAATGACCTGGAGGATCTCACCATGGCCGGGTTTACGGCCATCATCGACCAGGAGATCACCAACTGGCAGCAGCTGCCCGCCAGCGGCCTTGCCGGCCCCCTCCATCTGGTGACCACCGGCAAGAATTCGGGCGCCTATGAGCTGCTCAAATATCATTTTCTCAGGCGCAGCGAGGATTTCGTCCCCTCCGTCATCGCCGCCAACCAGGCGGAGGTGGTGAAATACGTGGCCACGCATGCCCAGGCTCTGGGCATCGCCTCCCTGGCCGCTTTCAAGGAGGATACCCTCAAGTCCCTCACCGAGGAGACGGACGGCATGGTGCGCCCGCTCGCCTTTGTGATGCCCGACTCGAGCGGGGCGCCGGCACGCCAAAAACTCCACCAGGGTAATGTCTATCTTAAAAAGTACCCCCTCCATTACCCCCTCTACGTTTATTTCAATCGCAAGTCGCTGCTTGCGGCAGGATTCTGTTCCTTCATCGCCAGCTCGCCTGGCCAGAAGATCATCCTGAATTCCGGCCTCGTGCCGGCCACCATGCCCATTCGTCTGGTTCAGCTTAGATAGGAGTAGTCAACACATGAAACGATTTGCCGCATTGCTCTCGCTGGCGCTTATGCTGATGGTACTGCCCGCCGCCAGCCAGGATAGGGTTGCTGAAGGAATGGTCCTGCTCAACCAGGGCAAAGCCGATGAGGCCGCAGCGCTTTTCCAGAAAGCCGTCGATCTCAATCCGCGCAACACCGCAGCCATGAACGCCCTGGCCAAGGCCCAGCTGCAGGCCGGCAAGCCCGCCCTCGCCGAAGCCACCGCCAAGAACGCCCTGCTTGTGGATGACAAGAACGCCGAGACCTGGCTTATGCTCGCCAAGGCGCAGATGTCCCAGGGCCACACCGCGGATGCCTACAGCACCCTGCGCAAGGCGATGAAGCCGACCAAGAACAATCCCGAGCTTCTCGTCCAGCTCGGTTGGCTCCACCTTGCGGCCGACTCGACCAGCCAGGCGGAAATCGCTTTTTCCCAGGCCAAGCAGCACCTGCCCAAGAATCCCGACATCTATCGCGGCCTCGGTGAAGCCTATCTCAAGCTCGGCGCCGAACCGGTGGCCCTGATGCAGTTCGAGGAGTCGCTCAAGTACGACTCGATCCAGGTCGATCTGCGCGCCAAAATGGCCGATCTCTATCTCAAGGACCGCCGCTACAATGAGGCCGCGCAGATGTATCGCAGCGTCCTCAACCACGACCCAGAGAACGACAAGGCCGCCCTCGAGGTGAGCCGTATCTACATGCTCTCCAAGCAGTACAAGAATGCAACCAGCTATCTGGAAAAATACGTCCTGCGCCACCCCGAGGACCAGACCAGTTGGTCGACCTACATGGAGGCCCTCGACAAGAGCCGCCAGTATGAATCGGCGCTCAACGCCGCAGATCATCTGCTCAAGGCCAACCCGAATGACCCCCTTGCCCTCCGCCTGGCCGGCAAGGGCAACTACATGCTCAAACAGTGGCAGCCGGCGATCGATGCCTACACCAAACTGGCCGCCGTCGACACCCTCGGCTATGAGGACGCCAAGCGCCTGGGCAAGAGCTACTACGCCCTCAAGAACGACAGCCTCGCCCTGCGCTATATGGAGGAGTCTCTGTCCAAGAACCCCGCTCAGGAAGACCTCTACAACGACATGGGCGCCTCCTATATGCGCACCAAGCAGTGGGAAAAAGCCGCCGAGATGTTCCAGAACCGGATCAAGGTGGATTCCACCTACGCCACCGCCTATGTCAATTACGCCCTCTGCAAGATGGCCGTCAAGGAGTGGGAACCGGCCCGCAGCGCCCTGCGCACCGCCGTCCAGCTCCGCCCCAATTATGTCTATGGCCATCTCTACCTGGCACGCACCCTCTCCCAGGTCGATTCGCTCAAGGCAGCACGCAACTCCTACGAAACCATGGCCAGTATGGCGGATTCGATGAAGAGCAACTACAAGAACGAGCTGGGCGAAGCCTATCGCTACATCACCTTCACCCATCTGGTCGACAAGAATTACGGGCCCGCGTTCTCCTCCGTCACCCGAGCAGTCGAGTTCCGTTCGGATGACATCGAGCTCCAACTCTGGCGCGCCCAGATATTACACGCTCTGGACCGCCGTGATGAGGCCAAGGCGCAGTACGAGAAGGTGCTGCGCATGGATCCCAAGAACGCGGACGCCAAGAAAGGCCTGGATATCCTGCAGCTTTATAATTGATAAGTATTCACTCCGCCCCTTAACCCAAACAGAAAGGGACTGCCATGAAGAAGAGTTGGCTGCTGCTCCTCAGTCTTTTGATCCTCGCAGGCTGCGGCAAAAAGCAGGAAGTCGTGCAAATCGGCGCTTTTGAAAAATTCCAGGAACCCTTCCTGCGCATCTCCTTCAGCCACCCCCAGGGCTGGCAGTTGCAGCAGGATGGCCCCAAGATCGGCTTTTATTCCTCCCTCGAGGCCATCAACAAGTTCAATCCCTATTCCGTTGAGGGCAAGGACGCCGCAAGGGTTATCGTCAACATGGACAAGATGGACACCCTCAAAACCCTCGACGAGATCGTGCGCAGTCTCAACAGCGACCTGACCTCCTCCGGCTTTGAGGTCTCCTCCCCGGTCGCTAAAAAAGTCAGCGACCTCGATGGCAAGCTGCTTCACTATCGCGGCGCCCTCGACAGCAAGAACATCATCAGCGGCGATGAGGTGGTGGCGGTCAAGGATTCGATGCTCTACACCATCATCTTCGAAGGCTTCAACAAGATGTACGAGGGCAGCAAGGTGGTCCTTGACAGCGTCCTGAGCAGCCTGCATCTGCCCAGCTTCGCCGCTGCCGCTCCCGGTGTTGATCCCGCCGTCCCCGCCGAGGAGATGGAGGTCTTTGAAAACAACTTTCTCAAGATCAGCTACCCGGCCAACTTCCAGCCCTCCCCGGCTTCGGTCAAGGATCCGGTGCAGTTTGCGCTCAACATCTACGGCTACCGCCAGGACAGCGGCGTCTTCATCGATGTCCGCCCGGCCCAGGGTCTGACCCTTGAAAAGGTCGTCGAGCAGAACGCCGCCCGTTTCAAGGAAACCTCGCGCGGCTCTGCCACCATCGACGGCGTCCCCGCCACCTATCTCAATTATACCGGCGGCAAGGGCATCTCCAGTCGCGTCTACTTCCTGGTCAAGAATGACAAGTTCTACCGCATCATCTACAACTATTACCAGCCGATGAAGGGCGATTTCCAGCCCGTTTTCGACAAGATGGTCGCCTCGATCAAGACCAAGTAATCTCCACCTATGATCCACAAAAAAAGCCGCCGGGCTTGAGGCCGGGCGGCTTTTTTTATTGCAGGGGAATGTGCCCCTGCCGGAGGCGCAAACGGGAGGCAGGGCGCCAATATCAGATTCTCATAACTTTTCCAGAAGCTGCGCGAAGGCCCACGACGCCGAGGCGCGCATCCCCTCCACCAGCCCGCCGGCGTCTGCGCCGGTGATCTCCGCACTACCCTCGATATAGCCCGAACGCAGCAGCGCCCCGCGCTCGTCGCTCAGCTCGAACCAGAGGCGGGTGACCGCCTGCCGCCCTTCAGCCGCGATGGTCTCATCAAAGCGCAAAAGCTGCACCGCAAGAACGGAAAAGGGCTCCTGCCGCGGGGGGGTGGTCACCACCGCCGCATAACGGCTGGACCCGCGCAGATACTCGACCAGCCGCTCGCGCAGCAGATCGGGGGGCGGGGCGATCCAGCGCCGGTAGGCGTCGAACTGGATCTCCCAGGCGCTGTCGCGGTAGACCATGCGGTCCTGGTCGCCGGCAGGGAGAGAGGTGAAGGGCTGCACCCAGAGCACCCCCGCCGCCGAGCCGGCGGCGCGCGCCGGGGCCTCAAGGCTGAAATCGTAATAGTGAACCCGGGGCATCCTGCCGCAGGCCGCGCTGAGAAATAAAAGGGCGAAAGGAAGGATTCTACGCATGCATCACTCCTTGGGCAGGGGACGTTCGTCGGGATAGCTCTTGCGCACCAGGCTCCAGGGCTGCTCCTTGATCGTGCGGGTGAATTCGGTCAGGTTCTGACTGAGCATGCGCAGGTTGTCAAAGGTTTCGCGGTAGCTCTCCCCGTTCTGCACCATGATGCGATCGAGATCGCCCATCGTGTTGTTCATGCGGGCCGTCAGGCTCTGGACCTGGAGCAGCAGCTGTTCGGCATTCTGCAGGGTGCGCTGCAGGGAGGTATCATTGGCAGCGATGATGGTGTTGACACTCGTCACCGTGGTGTTGAGGGCGCCGGTGAGGGTGTTGAGATTATCGATGAGGGCGGTGAGCTCGCTGCGGTTCTGCGCAGTCAGGGTGTTGAGATTGGTGATCAGGGCCGAGAGGTTCTGCCGGTTGCCCTCGTTGAGCAGGTCGTTGAGGCGATGGAGCAGCTCGGTCGCCTCCGACGCAGCCCCGCCGAGCGGCCCCGACATCTGGGCGAAACTGGAGACCTCGCGGCTGGGGATGAGACCGCCGGATTTGAGCTTTTCGGCGAGAGCCGAGCCCGGGGTGATCTCGATGTAAAAGGCGCCCAGCAGGCCGATCGAGGTGATGTAGGCATAGCTGTCGGAGCGGATCGGCACTCCGCGGTTGAGTTCCAGGGTCAGCTCCACCGGCGGCGTCTCATCGGCGAGGACACGATGAGAGCTGACCTGGCCGACCGGCACGCCGGCGAAACGCACTATCGAGCCGGGCTCGATGCCGCCCACATATTCAAAGCGGACACGAAAGGACTCCTTGCGCTCCCATGCGCCCACCCCCTTGATCGCGAACAGGATGGCGAAGAAAAGAATGAGGCTGAGAGCAATGAAAAGTCCGGCCTTGATTTCGCTCTTGCGATACTCCATAGTGCTCCTTGCGTGAAATGATGGTCAGCGCTCGCCCACCAGGCTGGCGAGATAGCGCTCCCCCTCGGGCTGATTGGGATCGGGCTGGCGTTCGAGGAACTGGCGCACTTCAGGCAGCGGGGAGGCCTTGAACTCCTCCTGGCTGCCGACGAAAAGGAAACGGCCCGCATGCATGAGGGCGATGCGATCGGCGATCAGCCAGACCGACTCCAGCTCGTGGGTGACGACGACGATGGTCATGCGAAAGGCCTGCTGCAGCTTGCGGATGAGGTGGTCGATGCCGACGGCGACGATGGGATCGAGCCCGGCCGAGGGTTCATCGCAGAGCAGGATGTCGGGGTCCATCGCCAGGGCCCGGGCCAGACCGGCCCGTTTTTTCATCCCCCCCGAAAGCTGGGCGGGCATGAGATCCTCGCAGCCGGCAAGCCCGACCATCTCGAGCTTGAGCCGGGTCATGATGCGGATGGTGGAGGGCTCCAGGCGGGTGTGCTCCTCGAGGGGGAGGGCGACATTCTCGCCCACCGTCATCGAGTTGAAGAGGGCCCCCCCCTGAAAAAGCATGCCGATTTTTTTGCAGACACCATCGCGCTCCTCCCCCGCCGCCGCGGCCATATCGACCTCCTTGACCAGGATCTGCCCCTGGGTGGGCCTCTGCAGCCCGACGATATGGCGCAGCAGGGTGCTCTTGCCACAGCCGGAGCGGCCGAGAATGACCAGGGTTTCGCGGGGGTAGATATCGAGATCGATCCCGCGGATGATCTCCTGGCGGCCGTAGCGGGTGCGGAGGCCGCGGATCTGGATGATGGGGTCGTGCATCGTCATTTCTTCCGGTTTCGGCATGCTGAAATGTACGATGCAGGAAAATAGAATTCAAGGCCTTTTGCTGGCAGGGTACCCCCGAAATCTGGCTCCCACCTGACGCCTGGCGCCGTATACCCCTCGAAATCTTGTTCCCACCTGTCACCTCGCGCCGTATACTTTACAAGCTTATCACCGGTAGTCCACTATTTTTAATTATATTAAAGCCGGGTGGGACCCAGATTCTGGGCGGTGTTAAGCTTTTACGGGGGCGCCTCTGCCGCGTACCGTGTCGTTTTTTTTCGCCCGCCTGCATATTTAACTTGACAGCAAACCTTTTTTTCCGTAAAATGTAATCGTTTACATGATATCCCGCTCGATCAGGCTTTCACCCGTGTTAATTATCGTTTTACTCATGTAAATCGCTTTCATTGAACAACTTAAGCGGGGTGCCTCGTGTTCTTCTTCCATCAAGCCCGGATCCGGTTCTCCCGGCCAGCCCGCCGGCTTGCCGCCCTGGCCTCGATACGCCCCGTCTCTCCACCGATATCCCCCGGACTCGCCGTCCCAAGCCTAACCCCGCACTTTCGCCAAGCGTCCCCTCAAGTCATTCCATTACATGCGATATCCATCCCCAAAACGCTCTCAACCCTGAAAAGGAGGTGAATTAATCCAGAGTGATGCCTTGCGCATCGCGGCTGTACAGTCCGTTTCTATTCTCCATGATGCAAACCTGACATCAAGATTGGGAGGAAACATGCACAAGAAACAGAACCTCTGGCTGTTTGCCTTTGCGCTGTTGCTGCTTTTCAGCCTGGCAGCGAACGGCCAACCGATTTCGCGCCCCGATGTGATCTGGGCTCGCACCAGTGATGCCCCGATCACCCTCGACGGAGTCCTCAGTGAAGCCGCCTGGGCCCAGGCCGAGTCGCTTCATGTCATCTACGGCGAGGAACCCAGCCCGATCCCGGGCAGCGGCTATGCCAAGGAAGGCGGCGTCGATGCCACCGACCCGACGCACGCCACCCTCAAGTTCCTGGTCCAGGGCAACAGTCTCTATCTGGCGGTTATCGCCCCCGACTCATCGGTCGGTGGCGGCCCTTGGGCCAAATTTGACGCCATGCTGATGAACATCCGCAACGCCGCTGATGCCGGGCGCCCGGCCGGCTCCTTCGAGTATTTTTACGGCTGGGTGGCCGAGAGCTGGGCCGATCCCAACACCGCCAACGTCGGCGCCGCCCCCGGCTTTTTCGGCTGGGCCTCCACTGACCGCACCGTCTGGGACGCGGTCACAGTGGTCGACGGCATCACCAATGACGATGCGGCCCCCGACAAGGGCTACATCACCGAATTCAAATTCGACCTCGCCGTGCGCGGCTATGACGCCACCGCCGCTGAAGGGACGATCATCCCCTTCAACTTTTCCATCTATGACTGCGACTGGTTCTGGCCGCTGAACGAGGACAAACACAGTTCGAACCGCGTCTGGGTTCAGGGCCCCTGGGGCAACAACTCCGCCTACGCCGTGCTGCAGATCCACGCCAACCCGGGCATCACCCTGACCAGCGCTCTGCCCTACATCGGCCCCGATTTCATCGTCCCCAATGCGGACACACACCCCATGCCTGCGGTCGACGGCGTACTGGATGAAGCCGCCTGGGCGCACGCCCCGGGGATCGATCTCCGTTTCGGCGATGACGAACTGCGCGCCTCCTATCCCGGCGTCGCCCCCCTGCTCTCCGGTCAGTGGCAGCCTGAGGTCGGCGGTGTCAAGGCCCCGATCCTCGACCCGGCCGATGCCACCCTCAAGTGGTTCACCCGCGAGGATGTGCTCTATCTCTCCGCCGATGTCCGCGATCAGGCGGTCTGGTCCAACGAGGCCTATGATCAGTGGGACGGCATCCGCTTCATCATCAACGACATCGCCGAACGCGATCCCAACGACCACAACCTCCTGCGCCGCGAACTGACCGTGCGCCTGGATGCGGCCGGCGGCGCGCTATGGGGTGACTATCTGAGTGTGGTCATCGACAGCATGAAAATGGGAGCTGCCGCGGTAGCCCTGAAACCCGGCACCACCGTCAATGACTATAACGACATCGATGCCGGCTATCTGGTTGAGATCGCCGTCGATTTGAAGGCCCTCGGTTACAAACCTGGCCTGCTCCAGGGCAATCTCTTCATCAGCGCCACCCTTTTCGACGGCGACAATTTTGCCAACGCCGCCGATAATTATGGCCAGCGCGTCTGGTTCATGCGCGAAGGCGGCTGGAATGCCGGCCCGGCCTGGGGTTTTATGGATCCCTATACCACCCTGCCCGGCGGGGCCGCGGCCGAAAACGAGCGTCCCGATGCCATCTGGGCCCGCACGATCTCGGCTCCCCTCGTCCTTGACGGCGTCATGGATGAACCGGTCTGGGAGAAAGCCGAGTCGGTGCGCCTGCGCTATGGCCGTAACGGCTACCTGATCCCCGGCTCCGGATTTGGCAAGGAGGGGGGTGTCGATCCCGAGGATCCCACCGATGCCACCCTCAAGTTCCTCGTCCACGGCAACAAGCTCTACGTCGGCGCCCAGGTCAAGGATGCTTCGGTCGGCGGCGGCCCCTGGGCCCGCTTTGACGCCTTTTTGATGAACATTCGCGACCACAGCGGCGAAGGCCGGCCGGCCGGCCCCTATGAATATTTCTACGGCTGGGTCGCTGAGAGCTGGGCCGATCCCAACACCGCCAACGTCGGCGCCGCCCCCGGCTTCTTCGGCTGGGCCGCTGCAGACCGCACCGTCTGGGACGCCGTCACCGTTGTCAACGGCATCACCAATGATGATGCCACACCCGACAACGGCTACACCACCGAATTCGTCTTCGATCTGGCCCCGCGCGGGTATGACGTCACCAAGCCCGGCGGCGAGATCGTCGAATTCAACGTCTCCATCTATGACTGCGACTGGTTCTGGCCGATCAACGAGGACAAGTTCTCCAGCAACCGCGTCTGGTGGCAGGGTCCCTGGGGCAACAACTCCGCCTATGCCATCGCCCGCGTGCACGTCAATCCGGCCGTCACCGAGGACTCGCCGCTGCCGACGATCGGTCCCGATCTGGTCGTGCCCAACGGTGCCGACCATCCCGCGCCGGTCATGGACGGGCTTTTTGACGAGAGCGTCTGGGCCAACGTCAAGGGGCTCGACCTCCGCTTTGGCGATGACGAACTGCGCGCCTCCTATCCCGGCATCGGTCCCTGGCGTTCCGGTCAATTCCAGCCCGAGATCGACGCCAAGCGCGCGCCGGTTCTCGATCCCGCCGACGCCACTCTGAAGTGGTTCTTCAAGGATCACATGCTCTACGTCGCCGCCGATTTCCGCGACCAGTCGGTCTCCGGCATGGAAACCTACGACATGTGGGACGGCCTGCGCCTGATCATCAACGACCGCACAGCCCGCGACGGCGACAATGTTCTCGTTCGCCGCAATCTCACCATGCGCGTCGGCCCGGCTGGCCCGGTGGTGATGGATTACCTCGAGACCCTGGTCAACGAGGGCAAGGCCTGGGTCGGCTTTGCGCTCAAGCCCGGCTCGACCATCAATGACGTCAACGACATCGATACCGGCTACCACATGGAGATGGCCATCGATTTGACCGCCCTGGGTTATCCTGCCGACCTGGGCGACGGCGTGCTCTTCATCAGCGCCACCCTCTTCGACGGCGACACCTTCCCCAATACCGCTGACAACTATGGGCAGCGCGTCTGGTTCATGCGCGAATCCGACTGGCCCGCCGGCCCGGCCTGGGCGCTGATGGATCCCAAGGCCTTTGTGCCCGGCGATCCCCTCAACACCATGGAACGGCCGGATGCCCTCTGGGCCCGCGTCGCTTCCGCGCCGATCACCCTCGACGGCAAGATGGATGAAGCCGACTGGGCCAAGGCGGAATCGGTGGTTTTGCGCTACGGCAGCGCCAGCCTCATGCCTGGTTCCGGCTTTATCTCGGAGGGCGGTGTCCAACCAGTAGATCCCACCTTCGCCATCCTCAAGTTCCTCGTCCACGGCAACAAGCTTTACATGGGTGCCGAGGTCAAGGATGCCTCGGTCGGCGGCGGCCCCTGGGCCCGCTTCGACGCCTTTTTGATGAACATCCGCGACCACAATGGCGCAGGACGGCCGGCTGGACCTTATGAGTATTTCTATGGCTGGGTCGCTGAAAGCTGGGCTGATCCCAATACCGCCAACGTCGGCGCCGCTCCCGGCTTCTTCGGCTGGGCCGCGGCAGACCGCACCGTCTGGGACGCCGTCACCGTCGTCAACGGCATCACCAACGACGATGCCACGCCCGACAACGGCTACACCACCGAATTCGTCTTCGATCTGGCCCCGCGCGGTTATGACGTCACCAAGCCCGGCGGCGAGATCGTCGAATTCAACGTCTCGATCTACGACTGCGACTGGTTCTGGCCGATCAACGAGGACAAGTTCTCCAGCAACCGCGTCTGGTGGCAGGGACCCTGGAGCAACAACTCCGCTTATGCCATTGCGCAGCTTCATGTCGATCCATCGGTCACCGTCAACAGCGGCGCGCTTCCGGTTATCGGCCCTGATCTGATCATCCCCAACGGCGTCGATTTCGCAGATCCGACTGTGGATGGCAGCTTTGATGATGCAGCCTGGGCCAAGGCCCCCGGCCTCGACTTGCGTTTCGGCGATGATGCCCTGCGCGCTTCCTATCCCGGCATCGGCCCCTGGCGCTCCGGCCAGTGGCAGCCCGAGATCGACGGCAAACGGGCTCCAGTCCTCGACCCGGCTGACGCTACCCTGAAATGGTTCTTCAAGGGTCATATGCTCTATATCGCCGCCGATGTCCGTGACCAGTCGGTCTCCGGTCTGGAATCCTATGACATGTGGGACGGTCTGCGGATTATCATCAACGACCGCGCGGCACGTGATGGAGAGAGTGTTCTGGTCCGCCGCAATCTCACCATGCGCATCGGCCCCACCGGTCCGGTGGTTATGGACTTTCTTGAGACCCTGTTCAACGAGGGCAAAGCCTGGGTAGGCTTTGAACTCAAGCCCGGCTCGACCATCAATGACGTCAACGACATCGACGTCGGTTACCATATCGAGATGGGGATTGACCTGACTGCCCTGGGCTATCCCGCCGACCTCGGTGACGGTGTCCTCTTCATCAGCGCGTGTCTCTTTGATGGCGATACCTTCCCCAACACGGCTGACAACTATGGCCAGCGTGTCTGGTTCATGCGTGAATCCGACTGGCCCGCCGGTCCGGCCTGGGCGCTGCTCGATCCGAACACCAAACTCACCGGCGTCAAGATCGATCCAGCCAGCCAGCTGCCGAAGGAGTTCGCACTGATCGGCAACTATCCCAATCCCTTCAACCCGACCACGACCATCCAGTTCGCCATGCCGGAAGAGGCCGCGGTGACCCTGCAGGTCTACGATCTCCTCGGCCGTCTGGTGAGCCGCCAGGTGCTCGGGCGCCAGAGCGCGGGCATGCAGGAGGTAAGCTTCGATGCCACCCGCATCGGCTCGGGCCTCTACTTCTACCGCCTCGAGATGGTCAGCGCCAAAGCGAAAAAGACCCTCCGCACCAGCGTGGGCAAAATGCTGGTGATCAAGTAGTCCTCTCCATCCGTTGTACAGCCTGAACAGAGGGGGCCGGGGCCTCCCGGCCCTCTCTTCTGTTTTCCATCATCGAGGTTGGTCACACATTCACGAAAGGAAGGCTATGCGCGGTAATGATCTCAGGGTGCGCCGCGCGCATGCGGCCGGCGCCCTTCAGCGCGGCATGTGGATGATGGTGCTCATCTGGATCGCGGCGGCCGCCGCCTTTGCCGGCACGACCGGCAAACTGGCCGGACGCGTCACCGACAAGGCCAAACAGCCCCTGCCCGGAGCCAATATCATCCTCGTCGGGACGCAGTTGGGGGCTGTCAGCGATATGGAGGGCTATTATACCATCCTCAATATCCCCCCCGGACGCTATCAGGTCCGCTATGCCTTTATCGGCTACAAAACCATGACGGTCAGCCAGATCCTGGTTACCACGGATCACACCACCACCCAGGATGTGCAGCTCGAACAGAGTGTGATCGAGGGCGAAACCGTCCAGGTGGTGGCCCAGCGGCCGATCGTCGCGACCAACCTGACCAGCTCGGTCGCCACCGTGACCAGTGACGCCATTGCCATCATGCCGGTGCAGGATTTGCAGGAAGTCGTCGATCTTCAAGCCGGCGTGGTGGACGGCCACTTCCGCGGCGGCCGCACCGGCGAGGTGCAGTACCAGATCAACGGTGTCAGCGTCAACAACAGCTACGACAACTCCTCGACCCTGCGCATCGACCGCAGCCTGCTCCAGGAGGTCCAGGTCATCAGCGGCACCTTCGATGCCGAGTACGGCCAGGCGATGAGCGGCGTGGTTAATGTCGTGCTCAAGAGCGGCACCGACCAGTTCGCCGTCAGCGGCGAGGCCTATACCAGCGACTATCTTTACACCAGCGGCGACCGGCGCAACGCGCCGGACAAATTCCGCCCCCTCTCGATCCAGAATTACCAGGCCAGTCTGAGCGGTCCGCTGCCCCTGCTGCCCAAGACCTATTTCATCTTCAGCGGCCGCCGTTATGCCAATGACGGTTATGTCTATGGCGAGCGCCGCTTTCTGCCCACTGACCGCGCCAACTTCGAGAACAAGATCTATACCCCGGGCGGTGACAACAAGGAGTTCCCCCTCGACACCTCACGGGAATGGTCCGGCCTGGCCAAGCTGACCAACCGCTCCCTGAAGAATCTCACCCTGGAGTACCAGGCGATCGCCAACCAGATCGCCGGCAAGCGCTACAACTACGGTATGCGCTTCAATCCCGACGGCCGCGCCGAGCAGCGGACCTTCTCCATCGTCCACGGCATCGATCTCAACCACACCCTCTCGCCAAAAACCTTTTACAATATCAGCCTGCGTCAGAACTACTTTAACTATACCGACTATGCTTTTGAAGATTTCTACGACGCGCGCTATGACTCTGCCGGTCCCTCGATGGGAGACAGCAATTACGAGGACGGCGCGAGTATTCAGGGGGTGGAACTGGGCCGCTTCAAGCAGCAAACCAACACCCTGGTCCTGAAGGGCGCCCTGACCAGCCAGGTCAGCCGCAGCCACCAGCTCAAATTCGGCATCGAGCTGCAGAAATCGGAACTCAAGTTCGGCTCGCCCGGCTATCTGGTCAACACCGGCGGCACCCTGCTGGTGCGCCACATCGATGAGCCCCCCGACTATCCCGGCATCGCCGTCTATAATCCGGTTGCGATGGTCGCTTATGGCCAGGACCAGATCGAATGGCGGGATCTGGTCGTCCGCGCCGGCGCCCGCCTCGAATATTTCGACGCCCGTTCCACCCTGCCCAGCGACCTGGCCAATCCGGCCAACACCATTGCCGGCGCCCCCCTTTCGGTGGCGAAGGATACCGAGGCCAAGATCTCGCTTTCACCACGCCTGGGCATCTCCTATCCTGTCACCACCAGCGCCTCGCTCTTTTTTGCCTATGGCCATTTCTACCAGATGCCGGCCCTGGGGCAGATCTTTTCCAATTCGGATTATGCCATCCTCGATGACCTGCAGGCGGGAGGAATCAGCTACGGGGTGCTCGGCAATCCGGACATCAAGCCCGAGCGCACGGTACAGTACGAGTTCGGCTACAAGCAGGCGATCGGCAGCCTCCTCGGCCTCGATGTCAGCATCTTTTACAAGGATATCCGTGACCTGCTCGGCGTCGAATTCGTCTCGACCTACGCCGCGGCCGAATATGCCCGGCTGACCAACATCGATTTCGGCAATGTGCTCGGCTACACCATCGCCCTCGACCAGCGCCGCATCGGCATGGTCAGCACGATGGTCGACTATACCTGGCAGCGGGCGATGGGCAACGCCAGCGACCCGCGCGAGACCGCCACCCGCGCCTCGGCAGGCGAGGATCCGCGGCCAAGGCAGATTCCCCTGAGCTGGGACCAGCGCAACACCCTCAATGCGACGGTGACCGTCGAGAGCCCCAACCAGTTCGCCTTCAGCACCATCGTCCGCTACGGCAGCGGCCAGCCCTACACCCCCGCTCTCAGCGCCGGCTTCGGCGGCGGCCTCGAGACCAATTCCGGGCGCAAGCCGACCGGGCTGCGGGTCGATTTGCGCGCCGAGAAGTATTTCAAATTCAGCGGCCTGCGCGCCAGCCTCTTCGCCCGGGTGATCAATCTGCTCGACGCCCGCTTCGTCAACGGTTTCGTCTTCGACGACACCGGCAGCCCCGACTATTCGCTCAATCCCGTCGGCCAGCGCGCGACCCTCGCCAATCCCGGCCGCTACTATGCTCCGCGCCGTGTGGAAATCGGCTTTACCTTCGGCTCGTTGTGAAACTGTGGAGAATGATCCTATGCGTTGGAAAATAATCGTCACCGCCGCCCTGATCAGCGCAAGCGCGCCGGCCCAGCAGCTCCAGCCGGTGGTCCCCCCTGAACAGCGCGGCAGCATCGACGCCGAGCGCATCGGCTATCACGATGCCGCCAACATCCGTACCATGTTCTACAATTACGGCATGGTCGGCGGCTACCCCGATGATCCTGGCGGGGTCGACCTCAGCGTCTGGCATTCCATGGAGGTGCCCAAGGGCAGCGGCATGAACTACAGCGACGGCACCACGCCCTTCATCCTCGCCAAGGTCAAGGACGGCAGGGGGCGGGACATCTATATCATGGAGACCGGCTACCGCGAACGCCAGGGCACCAGCCCGACCCGCAACAAGGTGATGCGCTTCGAGCCGCGCCCCGGCTATTTCCAGGCCGATCCCTCGATCAACAAGGGGCGTTCGCCGGCGATCAGCAGCGATCCCCGCACCTGGCCGAGCTTCTGGCCCGACAAGCTCAACGATCCCGACGATCCAGGCTGGGTCGACGAGAACGAGGATCCCGAGCTCGATGACCCCAGCCAGGCCGCCTGGAACGGTTATTTCGGCAAAAAGCCCGCCGCTGACCAGGAGTCCTATACTGTGATGGATGACGACTTTTACGACGCCTTCGACTTTTATCCCGACAGCCGCGACCGCACCCGCCGCGGCCTCGGCCTCCGCATCGAGGTGCGCGGCTTCCAGTGGGCCAATCCCCAGGCCGGCAACGTCATCTTTTGGCATTATGACATCACCAACGAAGGCACCACAGACTATAACGACAATATCATTTTCGGCATGTACATGGACTCCGGAGTCGGCGGTTCCGCCCTCTCCTGCGACGGTATCTACGAGTCCGATGACGACAATGCCTATTTCGACAAATCCTTCGGCCTCAACCTGGTCTACACCTGGGATAAATACGGCCATGGCCGCAACCTGCTCAGCAACTGCGGCACCACCGGCTATCTCGGCTATGCCTATCTGGAGACCCCGGGCAACCGCTTCAACGGCATTGATGACGATGAGGATGGCATTATTGACGAACGCCGTGACGGTGGCCCCGGCGAGCAGATCACCTCGACCGATGCCATCATGGCCTGGCTTCAGGCCCATTACGATATCGACAGGTTCACCCGCGCCATCGGCACCATCGCCAGCCGCCCGGCCTGGCGCGCCTCAACCTGGTGGACCGGCGACGAGGACATGGACTGGGTGGCCGAACTCAACGACACCGGCGCCGACGGCGTCTTCGGCACCAACGACACCGGCGAGGGCGACGGCATCCCCACCCTTGGCGAGCCCAACTTTGATCGCACCGACCTCCAGGAATCGGACCAGATCGGCCTCACCGGCTTCCAGATGAACCGCATCGTCGCCGGCCAGGGCAACCCCAACAAGGAGGTCGAAAACATCGTCTTCTTCGATGACGGCAAGGAGTGGCCGCGCCGCCTCTTCGAGCGCTTCACCAATCCCAATGTGGGAGCGCGCTTCGATTCGGCCGTCTTTCTCAACTACAACATCGGCTTTCTCTTCGCCTCCGGCCCCTTTATCCTCAAGGCCGGTCAGACCGAACGCTTCAGCCTCGCTCTCTCCTACGGCGCCGACCTCTACGAGCTGCGCTCCACGGTCAAGACCGTGCAGATGATCTACAACGCCAACTATCAGTTCGCCGTACCGCCCCCGATGCCAAAACTGACCGCTGAAACCGGCGACGGCTGGATCCGCCTCTCCTGGGATGATGCCGCCGAACGCGGCATCGATCCGGTCAGCCTCGAGAACGATTTCGAGGGCTACCGCATCTACCGCTCCACCGATCCCGAGTTCCGCGACCCCAAACTCATCACCACCGGCCGCGGCACCGGCCCGATGGGCAACGGCGTGCCGATCAAGCAGTTCGATATGATCAACGGCCGCCGCGGCTTCTCCTCCCAGGTCGTTGAGGGAGTCGCCTACTACCTCGGCGAGGATACCGGCCTGGCCCACAGCTGGACCGACACCACAGTGACCAACGGCCAGGAGTATTATTACGCCGTCACCGCCTTCGATCACGGCAGCGATTCTCTCGGCTATTATCCCTCGGAAAACGCCATCGCGGTCTCGCGCACCCCGCGCGGCGGCACCATCCTGCCCAAGAACGTCGTTTCGGTCCGTCCCAATCCGCGCACCTTCGGCTTTACCCAGGCGTCAGCCTCGGAGGTGACCCAGCTCCAGGGTCGAGGAACCGGCGATATTCGCATCGATGTGGTCAACTCCAATCTGGTGCCCGACGGCCACCAATTTGTGCTCAGCTTCCACTCGCCCTCGCCCGACTGCGTGCGCGCCGTTAATTATGACCTCATGGACAGCACAACGCGCAAGATCATCTTCCGCAACGGCTACGACATGGACGGCCAGGGTATCGGCCAGGTCGGGCTCGGCCTGCTGCCGGTGGTAAACACCGCCAAAACCGTCGTCGTTGACAGCATGGCCAGCGGCTTCACCCCCGAGAGCCAGACCAACCTGCATCTCAAGGCCACCTATCAGTATCAGCAGCCGATCAACCGGCGCCGTCCCGGCTTTCCCCACGATATCCGCGTCAGCTTTTACGACACCTTCCGGGACACCTCCCTGCTGGCGATCGGCCTGCCCGCGCGGCCGGCCAAGTTCCTCGTCCACGCTGTCGATGAGCAGGGGGGCGAAATGCGCCTGAAATTCCGCTTCCGTGATCTCGACCGCGACGGCACCCCCAATCAGTCCGGCGAGTTCATCGATATCGCCACCTTCGTGCCCGAAAAACCGGCGACACCCCAGATCACCTGGCGCCTCGATGTCGACACCACCGGCCAGGCCGCCCGCGGTCCGATCATCCCGGCAAAGGGGGGTGACACCTGCTGGATGAGGCTGATCTATCCCCTCGAGGCCGGCGACGCCTTCCTCTTCTCGACGGCGGGCCAGAAGACTGATCCTGTCAGCGCCCGGGCCCAGTCCAAACAGGATCCCTATGTGGTTCCGAACCCCTATGTCGGTTCGGCCAGCTTCGAACCCGAGCGCTTTGCAGTTTCGGGCCGCGGCGAACGTCGCATCGAATTCCGCGCCCTGCCGAAGAGCTGCACCATCCGCATCTTTTCAGTCCGCGGCGAACTGGTGCAGACCCTCGAGCATGACGGATCCGACGAGGGCTATATCGCCTGGGACCTGCGCACCAAAGACAATCTCGATGTCGCCCCCGGACTCTACATCTTCCATGTCGACTCCGAACTGGGCAGCAAGATCGGCAAATTTGCCATCATCAAATAAGGGACAGGTGGAGTATGAAGATCAAGAGAATCCATCGCCGCGTTCTGACCCTGCTCATCCCCTGCGCCCTGCTCGCCGGGGTGACGGGCGCCTTCGGGCCCCTCTATGGCCAGAGCAAGACCGGCACAACCATCGGCCAGTTTCTCCTCATCGAGCCCAGCGCCCGCAGCACAGCCATGGGCAACGCGGGCGTCGCCTCAACCGAGGAACTCCTCTCCGCATATTATAATCCCGGCGCCATCGGCAGCTTCAAGGGCTACGGCGTCCAGTTCACCCACAGCCTCTGGCTGGCGGATATCGCCTACGATTACGTCGCTGCCGCAGTCAAAATGGGCGCCGTCGGCAACCTCTACCTCAGCGCCACCGCCCTCAACTCGGGAGAGATCGCCGTCCGCACCGTCGATCAGCCCCTCGGCACGGGCGAGAAATACTCGGTCAATGATTTCGCCTTCGGCCTCGGCTACGGCCGCCAGCTCACCGACCGCTTCACTGCCGGTGTCCAGGTCAATTTCATGCAGGAGACCATCTGGCACAGCAGCCTCTCCACCTTCACCTTCAATGTGGGTACTATCTACACCCTCTCGGGCTCCGGCATCCGCATCGGCGCCAGTATCGCCAATTTCGGCCTGCCCGGCAGATACACGGGCCGCGACATGCGCATCGTTTACGACAAGGATCCAGGCAAGTACGGCGATAACAGCAATCTGCCGGGCCAGATGTATGTTGAGGAGTACCCCCTGCCGGTGATGTTCCGCGCCGGCATCGACTGGCCCCTGAAAATCGGCCACCGCAACGAGCTGCACCTTGCGGTCAACGCCTTTCATCCGAATGACAACACCGAGAGCATCAGCCTGGGCGCCGAGTGGCTCTTCATGAAAACCCTCGCCCTGCGCGCCGGCTATCAGAATCTCTGGCTGCAGGACTCGGAGGTCGGCCTCACCCTCGGTACCGGCATCGTCTTTGAACTCGGCGGCGCCCTCTTCCAGGCCGATTACGCCTGGGCGGACCACGGCCGTCTGGAAAACACCCAGCGTTTCACGCTCGGACTGGCACTTGAATAAGACGGAATCAGGAGCAGCAGCCGCAATGAAATTCGCCACCCCCTACGGCCATTTCAGTGATGATGGCCTGGAGTACATCATCACACGCCCCGACACCCCCAAGCCCTGGGTCAATGTCATCTCCAACGGCGACTATGGCCTGATCGTCTCCCAGGCCGGAGGGGGTTTCAGCTGGCGGACGCACGCCAACTTTAACCGCCTCACCCGCTGGAACCAGGACCTCGTACGCGACGACTGGGGCAAGTTCATCTACCTCCGCGACCGCGCCTCGGGTGAGATCTGGTCGGCCGCTTTCCAGCCGGTCAAAAAAAGGAATGGCCAGTACATCATCCGGCACGGCCTCGGCTATTCGGTGCTCTCCTCCCTCCACGAGGGGATCGCCTGCGACTGGAGCCTCTTCGCGGCAGAGAAGGAGCCGGCCGAAATCTGGATCCTCCACCTCGCCAACCGCAGCGGCCGGACGCGCGAACTCGACCTCTTCAGCTACTTCGAGTGGAACCTCGGCTTCGCGCCGGACAACCATCGCGAATTTCACAAGACCTTCATCGAAACTGCCTTCGACCCGGAGGAGCAGATCCTCTTCGCCGGCAAGCGCCTCTGGGAGATGCCCGACGACAAGGGCCGCCACTGGAACGTCGTCTGGCCCTGGACCGCCTTTTTCGCCGCCTCCGCATCGGTCGCAGGCTTTGAGGGCGACAAGGAGAGCTTTATCGGCCGTCTCGGCGATCTGGCTGCGCCCCACGCAGTGCAGACCGGCTCCTGCCGGAACAGCCAGGGCAAATGGGGCGACGGCATCGCCAGCCTCCAGCTCCAGTTCACCCTCCAGCCCGATGAGGAGCAGGAAATAGTCTTCGTCCTTGGCGCCGCCGACTCGTCCGCTCAGGCCCATGAACTGACGCAAAAATACCGCAGCCCCGGCGCCGCCCGCGATGCGCTGGAGCGGGTCAGGAAGGGCTGGCAGGAGCGCCTCGCCCCCTTTCGCGTCGAGACCCCCGATCCCGCCTTTGATCTGCTCCTCAACACCTGGCTAAAATACCAGGCGATCTCATGCCGGCTCTGGGCCCGCGCCGCCTATTACCAGCAGAGCGGGGCCTACGGCTTCCGAGATCAGCTTCAGGACAGCCTGATCTGGCTGCCCCTCGCCCCCGAACAGACCGCCGCCCAGATCCGCCTCCACGCCCGCCATCAGTTCAAAGACGGATCGGTCTATCACTGGTGGCACCCTTTCACCGATGCAGGGCTGCACAGCAGCGTCAGCGACAACCTCCTCTGGCTGCCCTTTGTGACGGCCGAGTATCTGAAGGAGAGCGGGGATTTCTCCCTTCTGGAGGAGAGGCTGCCTTTTGTCGATGACGAGCAGCCCCAGCCGCTCTGGGAGCACTGCCGCCGCGCCCTCAAGCGCGCTCTGGAATGGCGCAGCCCGCGCGGCCTGCCCCTCATCGGCGCCCATGACTGGAACGACGGACTCAATGCCGTTGGCACCGGCATGAAGGGCG